>JBMDXU010000161.1:0-2164 GCA_048594485.1 Pseudactinotalea sp.
CGATCACCGAGGGCGCCGACGCGATCGCGCTCGAGGAGCTCGACCTCGGCGGGTACAGCGACTACCGCTGACCCTCCACCGACACGAACGCCCCCGAGCCTGCTGGGTCGGGGGCGTTCGTGCGTCCGGGGGGCACGGTGACGGCGAGACCCGACGGCGATCCCGTGGTCGTCGGCCGACCACCCCGCCGTTCCGGGCCCGACGGCGTCGAGCCGAGAGACGTCTCGGCTCAGACCGCCGCGCCCGCGTGGCGGGCCGCGTCGACGGCAGCGGCGACGAGGCCGGGGTCGGTCTGCCAGTGCCAGCCGTCCCCGCCGGGGCCGCCGTTGTCACGTCGGTGGACGCGGGCGGAGAGGTGGACGGCGTCGACACCCGATCCGAGCACCTGCGCCACCATCGGGGGCAGGATGCCGCCGCCGGCCATCACCTGAAGGCGACCGTCGGCGACGGCGACCATCTCGGCCAGCTCGGCGAGCGCGTCGGGAGCGCGATCGGCGCCGCCCGAGGTGAGCACGCGGTCGACCCCGAGCCCGATGAGGGTGCGAAGCGCCGCCGGCCGGTCGGAGACGACGTCGATCGCGCGATGGAAGGTGACCGTCCGTCCGCGCGCGGCGTCGACGAGTCTGCTCATCGCCTCCTCGTCGATCGTCCGCTCCGGTGTCAGGGCGCCGACGACGACGCCATCGGCGCCGGCGTCCACGGCGGCCGCGACGTCGGCGCACGTCACCGCGAGCTCGGACGGCGTGTACACGTACCCGCCGGGACGTGGGCGGACGAGCACCTGGAGGAAGTCGGCACGGTCGGTCAGCGCCCGGACGGCGGCGATCGTGCCGGCGCTCGGGGTCAGCCCGCCGATCTCCAGGGCGGAGCAGAGCTCGACCCGGGTGGCACCACCATCGAGCGCCACCTGCGCCCCGGTCGCGTCCTGCAGACAGATCTCGACCTCGGCGCTCACCGAGTCAACCTATCTCTGCGCCTCGTACAGGCGTCGCACGACGTCCTCGATGTCCGGCTCCTCGAGGGTGAGATCGCGCACGCGCGCCCGTGCCGAGACCGCGGCGAGGACCGCGGCTGCCGTCGTCGCCTCGGACAGCGCGAGCCGCTGCCGCAGGCCACCCGCCTCGGTGCTGAGCAGGCGTGTTCCGGCGACACCGTCGAGGGGCGCCGTCGGTTCCTCGAGATCGAGCGTCATCACCCGATCCGCGCCGACACGGGCGACGAGGCCGGGAAGGTCGCCGCTGTAGACTACGCGGCCGCGGTCGACGACGACGATCCGCTCCGTCAGGCGCTGCACGTCGTCCATGTCGTGGGTCGTGAGCAGCAGGGTGGTGCCGTGCTCGGCGCGCTCGGCGACCAGGAACGCGCGCAGGCGCTCCTTGCTGAGGACGTCGAGCCCGATGGTCGGCTCGTCGAGGATCAGCAACCGGGGGGAGTGCAGCAGGGCGGCCGCGATCTCACCGCGGATCCGCTGACCGAGCGAGAGCTGCCGTACGGGGGTGGCGAGGAACGAGGTGAGGTCGAGCGCGTCGACGAGCTCGTCGAGCCGCTCGCGGTGACCGGGCCCGAGCCCGTGGATCGAGGCGAGCACCCGGTAGGACTCCGCCAACGGCAGGTCCCACCAGAGCTGCGACCGCTGCCCGAACACGACGCCGATCTCCCGGGCCAGCGCCCGACGTGACCGCTGCGGGTCGAGCCCGCACGTGCGCACCGTGCCCGCGGTCGGGGAGAGGATCCCGGTGATCATCTTGATCGTCGTCGACTTCCCGGCCCCGTTCGCGCCGATGTAGCCGATCGCCTCGCCGTCGGCGATGGCCAGGTCGAGATCGACGACCGCGCGCACGGTGCGCTTGCCCCGTCTCAACCCGCCCGAGCGCACAACGAAGTCTCGACCCAGTCCGTGCGCGTCGACGATCATGAGCGTCCCTTCGAGCGAGGCGATGGTGCGGGTCCGGTCACGAGCCGGCTCCCGTGTAGTGGCGCAGGCCGGCTCGCCAGATCAGCAGGGCGCCGGCCCAGGCGGCAGCGGCGGCCAGCGGCGTCAGCCAGCCGAGCCAGGACGGCGTGCCGGCGGGACCAGGCAGGCCGAGGATCAGCAGCGCCGGCAGGTAGGCCACGAACGCGGCCGGGACCACGAACGTGAAGAGCACACGCAACGGCGTCGTGA
>JBMDXU010000162.1:0-3202 GCA_048594485.1 Pseudactinotalea sp.
GCGCACCCCAGCTCCCTCCTGACGGGCTGGTCACGCAGGCGGCGTGGGAGCAGGGCGGGCAGGTGCAGGTCGAGCAGTCCCTCGCCCCGGCCGCCGCGCTGGGCGGGGCGCTGGGGGCTGCGGTCGCCGGTGGTGTCGCCCCCGAGACGACGGCGCTGCGGGTGACGTTCGCGCCGTCGCGGCCGCACGACGTCGTCATGCTGCTCGTCGACGGCGACGACCTCGTGCTGCACGGTTTCTCGCTCGACGACGACGGCCGGTACTTCGAGGATGGCATCCCGCTCGTCGACGGCACCACGGTCTCGGGGACGGCGCACGTCGCGGCCGTCTCGTCCGCCCCGTTCGAGGCGAGCGTCGCGGTCGTGGCGGCGCCGTCGGGGTGCGACGACGTGACGATCGACGCCGTCGTCGCCGACGCCACCGAGAGCATCGCGCTCACGCTCTGCGAGGGCCGCGGCCTGACCGCCTTCCGTGTGGAGACGGCGCAGCGACCGGCGAGCGGGTTCGCCGTCGACGGCGCTCCCGTGCCGTTCGGCGAGACGACCCTCGAGGTGCCGGCCCGCGACTGGCGCGATGCCGCGGAGTGGGAGCCGGTCGTCGCCGAGCCACGGGTCGCGGACGCGTTCGGGTCGGTGACGGGGCGGTCCGCCGCTGCCGGTCTGGCGGGCTCGCCCGCGGCGCTGCTCGACGGCGGCGTCGCCGTGGTCGACGCGATCGCCGACGACGTCGCGGTGTTCGATCGCGGCTCCGACGGCATCGCGGAGCTGCGGTGGCGCGGGCACCCGGGTGGTCAGGTCGCGTCGGTCGTGACCGTCGGCGACCTCGTGGTCGCGGTGCGCACGGGTGGGTCGATGGTGGCGTACAGCGTCGACGGCGTCCGGGTGTGGGAGAGCGACGTCGCGACCGAGTCGATCGTGGGCGGCGTCCTCGCGGCGACGGGCCACCTGTCCTTCGCGACCACCGACGGCGTCGTCCGGCTCCTCGACGCCGCCACCGGCGAGCTCGTATGGGAGCGCCAGGTCGCGGAGCGGCTGACCGCGGGTGTCGTCGGCGACGAGCGGGTGATCATCGCCGTCGACCGCGAGGGCAACCTCGCCGGGTTCACCTACGACGGCGCGCAACCGCTGTACGGCGCGGTCCCCTCGGCGTTCGACGTGGTGGCGATCGATGTCGATCACACCTACCTCGGCCGGAGCAACGTGCTCGAGTCCTACTCGATCTGGGACTCCACCTTCCTGTGGGCGACCGACCTGCCCGGCCGGGTCACCGCGACGTGCTCCACCGGGGATGTCGCCGTCGTCGCCGCGACCGGCGGGACGGTGGCGCTGGACCCGCAGACCGGCACGATCGTCCGCGCCGAGGCCGACAGCGCCGACGCGCTCGTGTGCGGCGACGGCGCCGTCGCGGTCGCCCTGGGTGCGAGCGTCGAGCTGTGGCCGACGTCCGGCGACGACCGCAGCCTCCAGATGAGCGGCCCGGTGGTGGCCCTCGACGCCAGCGGGCTCGCGCCGGCCGCCGACGGGCTCTGGGTCGTCGAGCCCGAGGCGTTCGTGTGGTGGGGCCGATGAGCGCGATCCGGTCGGCAGGCCGACTGGTCTCGGCGGTCCTGGAGCGGACGCTGGTGCGACCCGTGCTCGACGGTCACCTGCGCTGGCGCGGGCCGGCGGGGTACAGCGCGATGGTGGCGGTCGGGCTCGCGGGTGCCGTGGTCGCGCTCGGGTGCGGGCTGCTGGCGAGCCAGATCCGAGATCGGCTCGTCCTCGTGCCGACGTCGACGGGTATCGACGCGCCCTCGGAGCCCATGGGGCTGCTGCTGGGGGTGCTGGTGCTGGCCGTCGCGCTGGCGCACACCTCGGCCCTGCACGCGCACCCGGGCTGGCGCGTCGCCGGGATCGTGATGGCGATCGTCTACCTGTGCGCGATCACCCCCATCGGGACGCTGGTCGAGCCGCGTGTGGTGCTGCCCACGGCGGCCGCCGCGCTGCTCGCGCTCGTGCTGCTGCAGGTCCTGCGGTGGCGGAGGCGGTCGGCGTGGTGGGAGCTGGTGGTGGTGCTCGTCGTCTACGCGTCGGCGACGCTGGTGATCCTGGCGCCGTCGTTGCGGCTCGGGCACGCCTACGGCCTCGGCAACGACATCGCCTCGTTCCAGGTGCTGCTGCTGCGGATCGCTCCGTTGGCGGGTCCGGTGGTGCTCGTGGCGAGTGTGGCCGCGACCCAGCTCGGGCTGCGGGCGGCGTCGTGGACCGTGCGGGGCGCCCGCGTGCTGGCGCCGGGGTGGCCCGCCCTGGTGCTCGGCGTCGTGGTGCTCGGGTTCCGCGCGGTGGTCGACGTGCTCGGGTGGCTGGACACGCTCGAGGGGTCCGCGACGCGGATCGCCGCCGGCGCCGGTCTGCTGCTCGCGTCCGGGCTGGTGTGGGGCGCGGTCGCGTGGGCGGGCCGCCGGTTCCGACCCGCTCCGCCGCTCGCGCGGATGACGGGGGACCTGACCACGGTGGCGATCCCGCTCGCCGTCCTCATGCTCGCGGGCTCGATGATCGCCCTCGTCCTGTCTCCCGTCGCGTCGATGCTCGGCTACCTGGGTGGCGTCTGGGGCAGCCCCGGGCTGGGCGCGGCGCAGGGGGTGCTCGACGGCGTCGCGGCGACGGCCCAGGAGGCGACGTGGTCGACCCAGCTCTCGGTGATCGGGCTCGTCGCGGCCGTCGGGGCGGCGATCGTCCTGGCCGCGATGGGCTGGCAGGGGCCGGCGGGTCTCGTCGGGGTCATGGGTGTCGTCTACGCGACCCACAACCTCTGGGGCCTGGAGGTGCCGACCTACTACCTGCCGCTGGTCCTGACGGCGATCACGGTGTCCGCGCTCGTGGTGCTGCTCGTGCGTCGCCGGCTGACGGCGCGTCGGCTGGAGGCGATCACCCTGCTCGGACTCCTGACCACGTTGCTCTCGGTCCGCGACCTCGCCGGTGAGACGCTCGCGCTCCTCATCGGGGGCACGGCCGCGGTGCTGGTCTCCCTCGCGTGGGCTTTCGTCACCGGCGGCGGCATGACGGCGGAGCCTGCCGGTCGCCGTGGGCGTGCCGCCTGGTTCCTCGGGTACAGCCTCGTCGGGTTCGTCGTCGTCGCCTTCGCCTCGCTCAGCAGCAGTCCCGACGGCACGTACGACATCGAGGGCGTCGCCGACGAAGGCGTGCTGCTCTTCGGCACCGCG
>JBMDXU010000163.1:0-2327 GCA_048594485.1 Pseudactinotalea sp.
AGCAGTCCCGACGGCACGTACGACATCGAGGGCGTCGCCGACGAAGGCGTGCTGCTCTTCGGCACCGCGATCGTGCTCACGGCGGCGATCGCCTGTCTCACCGCCGTCGTCCGTGACCGCGACCTCGGCGAGCTGGGGTGAGCGGACGCGCGCCGTCGTGCGGCCGAGCAGCGCAGTCCCGGCGACGGCTATCCGAGGTCAGCGGTCGCACGACGTCGCTGATCGCGGACCTCGTTCCCTGGTGGCCTCTCCGCGCTGTCGTCGTGCGCCGGCTCGATCCGGCGCACCTCGATTAGCGAGGTCTCGGTCTCGCGGAGCCGACCCGCTATCGCGACGGCACGGACCTCGTCGACGACGTCGACGAGGTAGTACCCGCCGACGAACTCCGTCGACTCCGCAAAGGACTTCTCCGTGACCTGCGGCGAGCCGTCACGACGCCGGACCAGCGTGCCCACCCGTTCGAGCGGCTTCGTCTCCACGAGCTCGCCGGACGTGGACAGCTCGTCGATGAGCGCCCGGTGGGCGGCATCGAACCGCTCGGCCCCGGGTCCGTCGATGTCGGCGAGGGTCGCCTGGTTGTTGTAGACCATCAGCAAGAAGCGCACAGCACATCCGTTCGTCGATGAGACGTTCGCAGAGATGACGCACGAGGGCTGTCGCGCACGACAACTCGCACGGCACTCGCTCCCGGTGGCCGCACCCCCGACGACGGCGGCCATAGGGTCGCGCCGTGGACTCCTCCTCGCTACGTCAGCACGAACCCGACCGTCCGCTGCTGCTCGGGCGGCTCGCGTCGGTCCGACGACACGTCCTCACCCAGCTCGAGGGCTTGGACGACGAGCAGCTGCGCCGCCCCGTCCTCCCCTCGGGATGGACGTGCCTCGGCCTGGTGCGGCATCTCACGCTGTCCGACGAGCGGTACTGGTTCGAGGTGGTCGTCGCGGGTGGAGACCTGGACTTCTGGCCGGACGGGCACAACGGCGACTGGCAGGTGGGCGACGACGAGACGCCCGGGGCGGTCGTCGACGACTACCGAGCGGCGATCGAGAGGGCAGACCGCATCATCGACGGCCTGGCGCTCGACGCGCCTCCGGCGCGACCGGAGCCCTGGTGGTCCAGCGCCGGTCTGAGCTTTCCCGACGTCCGCAGCGTCGTCGTGCACATGATCGTCGAGACCGCGACCCACGCGGGTCACCTCGACGCCGCTCGCGAACTCATCGACGGGCGGCAGCACCTGGTCCTCTGACGCATCGGCGTCCGGGCCAGGTTTGCGTCTGGCGTAGCAGCGTGCGCCACGGCCGTCGACTGTGCGGCCGTCGTGAGTCAGTCCACGTGGCCCACGACCGACCTTCACTTCCTCCTGCCGCACTGCCATGCTGCGCGCGTGAGCCACGAGTCAGAGGCGTCCCCGAGGGGAGCGCTGTCGGACGAGTCCGTCTTGGCCAGCATTCGAGCCTGCGTCGGACCTGGCTCGGGGTGGATCGGTGACCACTCGTTCCGGATCACGGACGTCCGCCCGGCCCTGGGCACGGTCGATCTTCGAATCGTCGACGTGGACCCCGGGATGAGCGGGGCTGCGCCCGGATGGCTCCGAGTTGCCCTGCCGTCGAGCGGTCTCCCTCAGCCGTGGCTCTACGCGCCTGCGGACGACGCCGACGACTGGGTCCAGCAGCTGCGCATCTGGGTGATGGAGGAGGTTGACACGGGTGGCCTCACGTCGTCCCGCGTGCGTGTGGAGATCGAGGGGCGCAGCTTCGTCGTCGTGGAGGGCTACGGCTGGCGATTCTCGGACCCGGACGAGCACGAACGCCTGAGCCGGCTGGTCGGTCCCCACGACTGGCACGCGGGAAGGCCGCCCGGCAGGCTGGCGCGCGCGTGGGCCCGTCTCACCTCGCGCTGGTCCGGTTCCGAGCCCGAGGCCCGCGAGACGCCTGCGACCGACCGTTGATCGTCAGAGCCCCCCGGCGAGACCCCGGTCCTCACCCTGCACAGCCGCGCCGGACGTTGGTTGCTCGTGCTGGTGACGAATCGAGGACGGACCGAGATGATGCGGGTGAGCAAGCTCGCGCTGTCGGACGTCGACTGTGACGCTGGCGCTCCTCATCGGCGGCGCGGCCGCGGTGCTGGTCTCCCTCGTGCGGGCGTTCGTCACCGGCGGCAGCATGACGGCGGAACCCGCCGGCCGTCGTGGGCGTGCCGCCTGGTTCCTCGGGTACAGCCTCGTCGGGTTCGTCGTCGTCGCCTTCGCCTCGCTCAGCAGCAGTCCCGACGGCACGTACGACATCGAGGGCGTCGCCGACGAAGGCGTGCTGCTCTTCGGCACCGCG
>JBMDXU010000164.1:0-14720 GCA_048594485.1 Pseudactinotalea sp.
GGCGCTCGCCGACCCGACCTTCGACACCGCGGGCAACGTGGTGATCGATCAGCCGTCGATCGAGCGCTACGTGCGACTCCGTCTGCACGACCTTCCCACGCAGGAGCTGCGCACGACGCTGTCCAAGATCGCCGTCGCCGAGGACGTCACCCCCGAGCTGGCGCTCCGACTCGTCGGGCAGCGCCAGCTCGACGCGCTCCGGCAGCAGGCCGCGAGCGATGGCGGCTCCGGCGTCGGAAGCCTCGCGACGATGTCGCTCGCCGGTCCTGTCCGGCAGGCCGCAGCCTCGATCCTCGCGGAGGACGACCCCGAGGACTATCGCCGGACCAACGCCCTGGTGTCGCGCTGGTACGCCAGTCATTCCCAACCGGCGGCGGCACTGCGGCACGCGATGGCTGCGGAGGACTGGGACACGGTCGCCGACATGTTGCGTGAGCACTGGTCGCTGCTGCTGTCCGACCACCCCGAGCTCGCGCGCAGCGCGATCTCGAGCATGCCCCCGGAGATCGTCGAGTCCGACGCCCGGTTCCTCGTCGCCCGCGACTTCATCCTCAGCCTGTTCGCCGAGGACCGTGCGCGCGCCGCGTACGAGGCGGGGCTGCTCGTGCCCGACGGCGTCGCCCGAGCCCGCTCGGGGCGGCGACTCTCGCTGCGTCAGGTGCTGACGCTGCACTCCAACGGCATCTACGACGCAGCGCACACGCTGGTGGAGAGCCGCGACGTCGGCGGCGCGATCGACGACAGCGGGTGGTCACCCGAGGTCGTCCAGGCGATGCCGGGCCTGCTGTTCGACTGGGCGATGGCCTTCCTGCTCGGCGACCCGGGCGTGGTCGCCACCTACGCCTTCACCGAGGCGGCGGCGTGGGCCGAGCACATCGGCAACGACGACGTCTACCGCGACGCGGTCGCGGGCGCCGCGCTCAGCCATGTCGTGATCGGCCACTCCGGCGCGGCCCTGGAGTGGCTGGACGTCCTCGACCGGCTCCCCGCTGCCGAGAAGGGGAGCGTCGCCGACGTCCTGGTGCAGCTCGCACGCGCCCTGGTGGCGCTGAACCGGCTGGACGACGCAGCGCCCGATCTCGACGATCTCGTCATCCCCGAGGAGCTGGCCGACCTGGAGGCGATCAGGGTGCGGCTGCGCTCGAGCGCGCTCGTGCGAGCGGGTCGCAGTCGCGAGGCGGTCAGGATGCTCGAGTCCTACCGGGTGCGACCGCCGGAGTCGGGGTCGGCGAGCCTCGCGGAGCACGTGCTGGTCGCCACGCTCGTCGAGGCCTACCTCGCCTCGAGCCAGGTCGAGCGCGCGCGCCGACTGCTCCTCGACATCGACCCGGACGTCCGGTCGCACGCCGTCTCCTGGGCCCTGGTCGACTTCCAGTCGGGGGAGTACGAGCGGGTGCTCACAGCCGCCCCCGGTGACGCACTCGTCCCGCGGCAGACGCTCGAGCTCGCCCTCCTGCGCGCCGCGGCGTCGCTCCGGCTGCAGCACCGAGGGGCGGCGATCGACGCGTTCCAGACCGCCGTCAGCACGGCGCTGCAGACGAAGATGCTGCGACCGTTCGCCCTGATCCCTCCCGCCGACCTCGCCGAGCTCTCCGACGGTGACGGCCAGGTCGCCCAACTTCTCGGCCACCTCGGCGACATCCAGCCGCTGCTGGCCGAGCCGCAGGACGGCAGCGGCCTGTCGCCGCGTGAGCTGCAGGTGCTCGAGGTCGTCGCCACCGGTGCCTCGTTCGCGGCCGTGGCCAGCCGGCTGTACGTCTCGCCGAACACGGTCAAGTCGCAGATGCGTGACATCTACCGCAAGCTCGCCGTCCGTGGTCGCGAGCACGCCGTCGAGCGCGCGCGCGAGCTGGGCCTGCTGCGGCGCTGACGTCCGCAGTGGCGGGGGCCACCCCGGCGTGGCTGGCCGCACTCGTCGGCATGCCGTATCATCGTCCGTTGGGTGTGGGCCGGTCCGGCACACGAGCGGCACGTCAGCGTCTCGCTCATCGTCGGACGTCTCGCGGGCCGTCTCCCGATGGTCGAGGTTCTTCTTCCACGAAGAGCCACGCGTTCGGGTGAGGCGCGTGTCGGGCCCTGACCGCCGGAGTCGAGGCCGGCGCTCGGACGAGCGCAGGTTCCCCACGCCGTCGGTCGCGGACCGGCTGCCCACAGCAAACCACTTCCGTCAGGACTAGCGAGGACATGGCCAAGAAGGACGGCGTCATCGAGATCGAGGGCAGCGTTGTCGAAGCGCTGCCCAACGCGATGTTCCGCGTGGAGCTCAGCAACGGCCACAAGGTGCTCGCGCACATCTCGGGCAAGATGCGGCAGAACTACATCCGGATCCTCCCCGAGGACCGGGTGGTGGTCGAGCTGAGCCCGTACGACCTGTCCCGCGGTCGCATCGTCTACCGCTACAAGTAAGAACCAGGACGACTTCCATGAAGGTCAAGCCGAGCGTCAAGAAGATCTGCGACAAGTGCAAGGTGATCCGCCGGAACGGCAGCGTTCGGGTCATCTGCGAGAACCTGCGCCACAAGCAGCGCCAGGGCTGAGCAGCACCCCGCAGCAACCCGCCGCCCCGGTCTGAGATCGGGACGGCATCAGCACCACCAGCGCGTCACCACCGTCGAGCGATCGACGTCCACCCCCGGTCGGAGGCCGGGGCCCGGAGCAGCCGGGAGGTGAGGCGACAGGACCTCCGAACTCACCAGGAGTGAAGTTGGCACGACTCGTCGGAGTCGACCTCCCCCGCGAGAAGCGGCTCGAGGTTGCGCTCACCTACATCTACGGCGTCGGGCGCACACGCGCCAAGGAGACGCTCGCCGCCACCGGGCTCAGTGGCGACCTCCGGGTCAAGGACCTCGGGGACAACGAGGTCGTCGCGCTCCGCGACTACCTCGAGGGCAGCTACAAGCTCGAGGGTGACCTGCGACGCGAGGTCGCTGCGGACATCCGTCGCAAGGTCGAGATCGGCTGCTACCAGGGTCTGCGCCACCGTCGCGGTCTCCCGGTGCGCGGTCAGCGCACCAAGACCAACGCGCGCACCCGGAAGGGTCCCAAGCGCACCGTGGCCGGCAAGAAGAAGGCCCGCTGACGCGGCCGCCCAGAGACCTTAAGGACTGAACATGCCTCCCAAGACTCGTCAGGCCGCGGGCGCGCGCAAGCCCCGCCGCAAGGAGAAGAAGAACGTCGCCGTCGGCCACGCCTACATCAAGTCGACGTTCAACAACACGATCGTGTCCATCACCGACCCCTCGGGCGCCGTCATCTCCTGGGCCTCCTCCGGCCAGGTCGGCTTCAAGGGCTCGCGCAAGTCGACCCCGTTCGCCGCTCAGCTCGCCGCCGAGGCGGCCGCCCGCAAGGCGCAGGAGCACGGCATGAAGAAGGTCGACGTCTTCGTCAAGGGCCCCGGCTCGGGCCGCGAGACCGCCATCCGTTCGCTGACTGCCGCCGGCCTCGAGGTCGGATCCATCTCCGACGTGACGCCGCAGGCGCACAACGGGTGCCGTCCCCCCAAGCGTCGCCGCGTCTGACCCGGCGTCGGGTCGACTCACCGAGCCGGCCCACCCGCCGATACGCACCACTCGCAGGACCCCCTCGCCCGGACCGATGGGCGAGGGGTGATCGCGGCGTCATATAGCGGACGCCGTCGGAAAGGAATCCATCGTGCTCATCGCACAGCGCCCCACCCTCACCGAGGACTCGGTCGACGAGTTCCGGTCCCGCTTCGTCATCGAGCCCCTCGAGCCCGGCTTCGGCTACACGCTCGGCAACTCGCTGCGTCGCACCCTGCTCTCCTCGATCCCCGGTGCGGCCGTCACCTCGATCCGGATCGACGGCGTCCTGCACGAGTTCTCGACGGTCTCCGGTGTCAAGGAAGACGTCACCGAGCTGATCCTCAACGTCAAGAACATCGTCGTCTCCTCCGAGAACGACGAGCCGGTCGTCATGTACCTGCGCAAGGCCGGCCCCGGCACCGTGACCGCGGGTGACATCACCCCGCCGGCCGGCGTCGAGATCCACAACCCCGACCTGCACATCGCGACGATTAACGGCAAGGGCAAGCTCGAGATCGAGCTCACCGTCGAGCGCGGCCGCGGCTACGTGTCGGCGGCCCAGAACAAGAACATCGACGCCGAGATCGGCCGCATCCCGGTCGACTCGATCTACTCGCCGGTCCTCAAGGTCACCTACAAGGTCGAGGCGACCCGTGTCGAGCAGCGCACCGACTTCGACAAGCTGATCGTCGACGTCGAGACCAAGCACGCCATCAGCCCGCGCGACGCGCTCGCCTCCGCCGGCAAGACGCTGGTCGAGCTGTTCGGGCTCGCCCGCGAGCTCAACTCCGAGGCCGAGGGCATCGAGATCGGCCCGTCGCCGACGGATGCCGCGCTCGCCGAGGACCTGGCGATGCCGATCGAGCAGCTCGACCTGACGATCCGCTCCTACAACTGCCTCAAGCGCGAGGGCATCCACACCGTGGGTGAGCTGGTCGCGCGCAGCGAGGCCGACCTCCTCGACATCCGCAACTTCGGTGCGAAGTCGATCACCGAGGTCAAGGAGAAGCTCGTCGGGCTCGGACTGTCGCTGAAGGACAGCCCCGCGGACTTCGACCCGTCCCTCGTCGTGGGCGCCTACGACGACGGCGACGACTACGACGACTACAACTGAGCACGCTCGCTGAGCTGAAGAAACTGGAGCAACCATGCCTACCCCCACCAAGGGTCCCCGCCTCGGCGGCGGCCCGGCTCACGAGCGACTGATCCTGGGCAACCTCGCCCAGGCACTCTTCGAGCACGGCAGCATCAAGACGACCGAGGCGAAGGCCAAGCGCCTGCGTCCCCTGGCCGAGCGGCTGATCACCAAGGCCAAGCGCGGTGACCTCTCGGCTCGCCGCCAGGTGCTCGCCGTGATCTCGCGCAAGGACGTCGTGCACACGCTGTTCGCCGAGATCGCCCCGGCGATGGCGGAGCGTCCGGGTGGCTACACCCGGATCACGAAGGTCGGTCCGCGCAAGGGTGACAACGCCCCCATGGCCGTCATCGAGCTCGTGACGGAGACCTACAGCCCGAAGCAGGCCACCGTGAAGGAGGCCGAGGCTGCCGCCAAGCGTGCTGCCAAGGACGACGCGAAGGCCGCGCCCGTCGAGGACGAGGTCGTCGAGGACGAGACCGTCGCCGACGACGCACCCGCGTTCGCCGGTGCGGTCCGCACCGACGAGGCGTCCTCGGACGCCCCGGACGACGAGCACCAGATCAAGGGCAACGAGGACTCGATGAAGTACCACGTGCCCGGCTCGCAGTGGTACGACGCCACCGAAGCCGAGGTCTGGTTCGCCACCGCGGAGGAGGCCGAGGCCGCGGGCTTCGAGCCGGCCGGCGGTGCTGACGCGCAGAAGGTGTCCGAGGAGGACTGAGCTCCTGCTCGGCGGAGGGTCGGCGCCACCGCTGCCGGCTCCCCAACCGACGGGCCCGCACCCGGGATGATCTCCCGGGGCGGGCCCGTCGTCGTTCTCCGGCGACACCACGCGCAGGACGACGGCGACGGCGCCAGTCGTGCCCGTCTGCGTCACCTTCGTACGATGGCGCGATGGCGTCGGTGGTCCTCGTGCACGGCATCCGGACCTCCTCGGCGATGTGGCGGGAGCAGTCCCGCAGGCTGTCGGACGCCGGGGTGGCGCATCTCGCGGTCGATCTTCCGGGCCATGGCGCCCGCGCGGAGGAGCCGTTCACGCTGCCTCGGTGCCGTCAGGTGATCGACGAGGCCGTCGAGGCGCTCGGTCACCGCTGCGTGGTGGCCGGCCTGTCGCTGGGGTCGTACGTCACGATCGACTGGGCCGCTCACACCCAGACCGCGCCGACGGCGCTGCTGCTGGCCTCCTGCGGGACGCGGCCGCAGGGGATCGGGCTGCGCGCCTACATCGCGGCGGCGTCGCTCATCGGGCTGCTGCCCGACCGCGGCCTCGCGCTCCATACCGTGCTCGCGCGGCGCGTCCTGGGTGAGGCCGTCGCGCGCGACCTGCTCGAGGGTGGCGTCCCGCTGGACGCCATGGTGCCGGCGCTGCGCGCCGTCCATCGGATCGACATGCTGGCCGACCTGCGGCGGATCGATGCGCCCATCTGGTTCGTCAACGGCCGGTGGGACCACTTCCGGACACAGGAGCGACACATCCTGCGCGCCGCCCCTCGTGCGACGCTCGTGACCGTCCCGCGCGCCTCGCACCTCGTCGCGCTCGACCGGCCCGACGAGTTCGCCGCAGTCTTGCTCGACGTCGTCGCGCAGGTCGACGCGTGGACGGCGGCCGGGCGCGGCTCAGCCGTGCCGATCCCGCAACGACCACACCCGTACGCCGCCGACGATCCCGGCGGAGTTGGGCACGATCACGACGTCGTCCCCGAGCTTGGCGACGACCGTCGGCACGAGACGGCGTGAGTTGCCACCGCCGATGTAGAGGCGGTCCCACAGGTAGACCGGCCGGAGCATGTCGACGAGCCGGCGGACGCGACGCGACCACATCGCGTCGCCGAGCCGGAGCCTCTCGTGCTCGCCGATGTACTCGTCGTAGGTGAGCCCCCACTTCACCGGGCCCTGGCTGAGCTCGAGATGGGGAGCGAGCACACCGCCGTCGAACAACGCATTCCCCAGGCCCGTGCCGAACGTGAGCATCAGCTCCAGCCCCGTTCCCGCGACGACCCCGGCACCGTGCACCTGGGCGTCGTTGAGGACCCGGGCGGGCAGCCGCAGCCGGTGCTCGATCGCGTGGCGCATGTCGTACCCGGACCACAGGTCGACCAGCTCGGGCAGCACACGCGTGCGCGGGCCGGAGCGGGTGACGTAGTGCGGCGTCTTGACCACGACGCCGTGACGGATCATCCCCGGCATGCCGACCGTGACCCGACCCGCCTCGGGGAGGCTCTCGGCCAGATCGGCGATCACGTCCACGAGCCGCTCCGGCGGGAGCGGGTACGGCGTCGGCGTGCGCACCGGCTGGGCGAGCATGGTGCCCGCGGCGTCCAGCACCGACGCCTTGATGCCGCCGCCACCGCAGTCGACAGCGAGCGTCGGGGGTGCGCTGGGCTCGATCACGAGCACAGCCTAGGGACGTGCCGGCCGTCGCGGGCGCCGCGCGGCAGCTCCGCACCGATCGTGCTCCCGAGCGGGCCTCGCGGCAGCCCTACCCTGAAGGCGTGCCCACCTCCGACGCCGCCGATCCCTCGGTGCGACTGCGGATCGATCTCGGCTACGACGGCGCCGGGTTCGTCGGCTGGGCACGGCAGCCCGGGCTGCGGAGCGTCCAGGGCGAGCTCGAGGCCGCCATCGGCACCGTGCTCCGGCTGGGTCGTCCTGCCGCGGTGACCGTCGCGGGCCGGACGGACAGCGGGGTGCACGCCCGTGGGCAGGTCGCGCACGTCGACGTGCCGCAGCGGGCGCTCGACGCCGCACCCGGGCGCAGCGACCGATCGCCGACGCAGGCGCTGCGGCAGCGTCTGGGCGGGGTGCTGCCGGCCGACGTCGTCGTCCACGACGTGACGATCGCCGCCGCGGGCTTCGACGCACGGTTCTCGGCCGTGTGGCGCCGCTACAGCTACACGATCGCCGACGACGGCGTCCGCCGCGACCCGCTGCTGCGTGGATCGCAGCTGTGGCACCGTCGGGCGCTCGACGGCGACGCCATGGACGCCGCCGCTCAGGAGCTGCTGGGCGAGCACGACTTCCTCGCGTACTGCAAGCCCCGCCCCGGCGCCACGACCGTCCGCACGCTGCTGGACTTCCGCTGGCGGCGGCAGGCCGACGGGCTCCTCGTCGCCCACGTCCGTGCCGATGCGTTCTGCCACTCGATGGTGCGCTCGCTGGTGGGCGCCAGTCTCGCCGTGGGGGAGGGGCGCTGGGAGGGCGGCCGACCGCGTGCGCTGCTCGATGCCGTCGCCCGCGACAGCACCGTCACGGTCGCACCGCCCCACCCGCTCGTGCTCGAGGAGGTCGGCTACCCCGACGACGCCGAGCTCGCGTCGCGCGCCGCCGTCGCCCGCTCGCTGCGCGAGCCGGTCCGGTGAGTCAGCGGAGGTCGTCGTCGTCGATGTCGACCTCGATGTCGACCTCGGCTGAGGCTCCGGGATTGGTGAGGACGTCGACGTCGTCGCTGTCGACATCGACCTCGGGCTCGGTGAAGACGTCGACGGCGTCACCGTCGCCGTCGATCGCCTCCTCGGGGACGAGGTGCACCGCGGCCTCCTCCGCGCCCGCGGCCCCGCCCGCGATGCCGGCGTCGCCGGCGATCGAGTCGGTGTCGCGGCCGGCGTCGTCGCTGTCCTCCAGCCGCGGGGCGCGATCGGGCTGTCGTTCGCCGGCCGCCTGCCCGGGCTCGGAGTCCCACACCTCGGGCTCCTCGGCATCGAGCTGCTGCTCGGTGGGGTCGTCCGGCTCGAGGCCGCCCATCTGCTGGATCGGGTCGCGATCGGGCGGCGAGTACCCCTCGTCGAGCAGGTCGTCGACGCCGCGGTCGACCAGGGAGTCCTCGGCGGTGAGCTGGTCGTCGTCGCCCTCGGACCCGAGCGCCGGGTCGGTCCAGGTGCCAGGAGTGTTCTCGGTCATGCCCCCACTATGACCCACGCACCCGGCGGCCCGTGCACGCAGCGCGAGAGCGCGGCCGGCGCGCGGCGGACCTGGGCACCGTGCGCAGGCCTGAGTTCGAGGTCACTTTGACCCGGTGCCGTGGCGGCGGTAGTCTTGGCGGTCGTTGTGCGTGCTCACGCGTGCTCGCGCCCCACTCGCGAACCCGCCGTGACCCGCCCGCAAAGACCACAGCTCCTGCTCGTCGGTCCGCGTGCGTCCACAGCTCTCGATCGGCTCGCCCCCGGGTCGTGAGCGCAGGCGCGAGCGACAACGACAGGACGACCATCCAATCGAAGGTTCACGAACCGTGCGTACGTTCACCCCCAACGCCGTCAGCGCTGCTGCCGAGCGCACCTGGTACGTCATCGACGCGACCGACGTCGTCCTCGGTCGGCTCGCCAGCCACGCCGCCAGGCTTCTCCGGGGCAAGCACAAGCCGACCTTCGCGCCGCACGTCGACGGTGGTGACTTCGTCATCATCATCAACGCCGACAAGGTCGCCCTCACCGGCAGCAAGCGCGAGGACAAGATCGCCTACAGCCACTCCGGTTACCCGGGCGGTCTCAAGGCGACCAGTTATGCCCAGCTGCTGGCGACCCGCCCCGAGCGGGTCGTCGAGAAGGCGATTCGCGGCATGATCCCCAAGACCTCCCTCGGGCGCGCGCAGATGCGCAAGCTCAAGGTCTACACCGGCTCGGAGCACCCCCACGGCGCCCAGCAGCCCCAGACGTTCGAGATCACCCAGGTCGCGCAGTAACGCGCAGCCGAAGGCTTAGGAGCTACACGTGGCCGAGACCACCATCGACATCGAGGACGAGACCCCCTCGTCCTACACCAGCGAGTCCGCCGCCCCCGAGGGCCGCGGGCAGTCGCTGACCGCCCCGGGCGCCGCCCTGGGTCGCCGCAAGGAGGCGGTGGCGCGTGTGCGTCTCGTCCCCGGCAGCGGCGAGTGGAAGATCAATGGGCGCACGCTCGAGGAGTACTTCCCGAACAAGCTCCACCAGCAGCTGGTGAGCTCTCCGTTCACCGTGCTCGAGCTCCAGGGCCGCTTCGACGTCGTCGCGCGCATCAACGGCGGTGGCGTCTCGGGCCAGGCAGGCGCGCTGCGTCTGGCCATCGCCCGCGCCCTCAACGCGATCGACGCCGAGTCCAACCGGACCGTGCTCAAGCGTGCGGGCTTCCTCAGCCGCGACGCGCGCGTGACCGAGCGCAAGAAGGCCGGTCTGAAGAAGGCGCGCAAGGCGCCTCAGTACTCCAAGCGCTGATCACGCTCCGGCGAATCGTCGGGATGCGTGCTCACGCCCACCGTTGCGGCCCCGGCGCTACCATGCGCCGGGGCCGTAGCCGTCCCTGGGGGCCGCGTGCGGGCGCGCCGGCCCGTCCAACGATGTCGAGAGGTCGCTCATGGGTCGACTGTTCGGGACCGACGGCGTCCGAGGGCTCGCCAACCGCGAGGTGACGGCGGAGCTCGCCCTGGGGCTCGGCGCCGCGGCGGCGCGCGTGCTCGCCGAGCAGGGCACGTTCTCCGACCATCGCCCGCGCGCGATCGTCGGACGGGACCCCCGCGTCTCCGGGCACTTCCTGTCGGCCGCCGTCATCGCGGGGCTGGCGTCGGCGGGAGTCGACACCGAGGACCTCGGGGTGCTGCCGACGCCGGCGGTCGCCTATCTCACCGGCGTCGAGAACGCCGATCTCGCCGTCATGATCTCGGCGTCCCACAACGCCATGCAGGACAACGGCATCAAGTTCTTCGCACGCGGCGGTCTCAAGCTCGACGACGCCGTCGAGGACCGGATCGAGGCCACATTGAGCGAGCAGTGGGATCGCCCGACGCACGCCGAGGTCGGCCGCATCACCATCGACCGGGGCTCCTCGGGCGAGCGGTACGTCGAGCACCTGCTGTCGACGATCGAGACGGACCTGACCGGGCTGCGCATCGCCGTCGACTGCGCCAACGGTGCGGCGAGCGAGGTCGGCCCGGCGGCGCTGCGGGAGGCCGGGGCCGACGTCGTCGTCATCAACGCCTCGCCCGACGGCCGGAACATCAACGAGAAGTGCGGGTCGACGCACCCCGAACAGCTGCAGGCCGTCACGATCGCCTCGGACGCCCACCTGGGTGTCGCTTTCGACGGCGACGCCGACCGGTGTCTCGCCGTCGACCACACGGGGGCCGTCGTCGACGGCGACCAGATCATGGGCATCCTCGCGAGCTCGCTCGCCGAGCGGGGGGCGCTCGCGCACGACACCCTCGTCGTGACCACCATGAGCAATCTCGGGCTGCTGCTGGCCATGCGGGACGCCGGTATCTCGATCGTGCAGACCGACGTCGGCGACCGGTACGTCCTCGAGGCGATGCGCGCGGGTGGCTACAACCTGGGTGGCGAGCAGTCCGGCCACCTCATCCTCTCCGACCACGCGACCACGGGCGACGGCGTGCTCTCGGCACTGCAGCTCGCGGCGCGTGTGGCGCAGACCGGACGCACCCTGGCCGAGCTCGCGTCCGTCGTCGAGCGTCTGCCGCAGGTGCTGATCAACGTCAAGGGCGTCGACAAGTCGCGCGCCGCCGTGGACGGCCCGCTCGGCGAGGCGGTCGCCGCGAGCGCGGCTCGCCTCGGCGACACCGGCCGCGTGCTGCTCCGCCCCTCCGGGACCGAGCCGATCGTGCGTGTCATGGTCGAGGCGGCGACGGCGGAGCAGGCCCAGGAGGAGGCGGCGCTGCTGGCCGGTGTCGTCCAGGAGCGGCTCGCGCTGGCGTAGCGAGCCTGTCGTCGTCCGACCAGGGGATGACACGGCGACACCCGGGACGGGCCTCACGGGGGAGGCGGCCTGGGGGACATCCCCAGCACGATGGTCGGAGCATCCCGATGGCGCCGTGTCGTCGAGACGACCTAGCGTGGGCGACAGCTCACCACCGATGAAGGAGAACGCATGCTCGACGCGCTGCGCGAGGGCGCCGAGGCCGCCTCGCTCTGGCTCTCCGGGCTTGCGGACGTGGCCCTGGAGCTCGCGTCGTCGCCGTGGAGCCTCGTGCTGCTCCTGGTCTTCACGATCATCGACGGCTTCTTCCCGCCGGTACCGAGCGAGAGCGTGGTCATCACGCTCGCCAGCCTGTCGATGACCGGGGACGGGCCGCCGCTGTGGGGGATCATCCCGGTCGCTGCCCTGGGGGCGTTCATCGGCGACGTCATCGCGTTCAGCATCGGGACACGTGTGCCGCTGCGGCGGTTCCGGTGGTTCCGCTCCGAGCGGGGTGCGCGGACCCTGGCCTGGGCGGAGCGGACGCTGCAGCACCGTGGCGGTGCCTTCATCCTCGCCGCTCGCTACATCCCGATCGGGCGGGTCGCCGTGAACATGTCCGCCGGGGCGCTCGGTTTCGGGCGGAAGCGGTTCATCGGGTTCGCGGCGATCGCGGCCGTGTGCTGGGCGATCTACTCGACTCTCCTCGGCATCGGCGCCGGCGCGTTCCTGCACGAGCACCCGTGGATCGCCGTCGGCGTGGGACTGGTCCTCGGTGTGCTCATCGGGAGCGTCGTCGACCTCGTGATGCGCCGGGTGTTCGGTTCACCCGCGCAGCCCGAGCCCGAGCCCGACTCCGAGGCGGTGGCGATCGCCGCTGCGGCTCAGAGCACCTCGAGCGACAGCCGCTCGTAGCGGTACGGGTCGCGTCCGACCCAGCTCGGGGTGTCGTAGACCTTGGCGACCGGGTGGTCGGTCGTGAACGCCGGCCAGCCGGCGACGGCGGAGCGCACGAAGGCGGCGATGTCGCCGCTCATCTCGGTCGCGAGGTCGGTCGGCGGGTCCGTGCCGGCGATGCGGTCGACACGGTCGCCGTCGAGGACGTCCCAGGCGAACGGGAGGTCGATGCAGTGCCGGGCGATCCCCTCGGGCGGGTGCCAGCGGAAGTCCCACAGGGAGGCGGGTGTGCCGGCCCGCTCACGCGCGTGCGCCACCTGGACGGCCGGGATCCGGAACGCTCGATCGGTCAGGGCCTGCCCGAGCAGCTCGGCCGCCGACCGCCCGGGATAGGCACGCGGATAGGCGCGCGCCATCACCGCCGGGATCCCCGCCCCGCGCAGCACCGGGGTGGGCGTCACCCGACCCAGCGGACGTTCCAGCTCGAGGGTCGTCTGGTTGAACTCGGCCGAGGTCGTCCCGAGCAGGAGGGGTCGGTCGTCGGGCCGGGCGAGCGCCGGCAGAGGGTCGGGGACGACCTCCGTCCCGATCACCGGGCCGAAGCGGGTCAGGGGTGCCTGGCGCGCGAGCGCGCGGTGCAGCACGCTCAGGCTCGACCAGAGCGAGAGCTGCTCGAGCCGCCGCTCGACCTCGACGATCGCCGTCCGCGGCACGTCCCGCCAGTGCTCGACCTCGTGCTCGACCCCGAGCTCGGCCGCCATCAGCCGACCGACCCGTGCGGCGTCGTCGCTCGTGATGTCCGGCAGCGGCGCCGAGTGGACGATCGCCGCTCGGAACAGCCCGCGGGCCTTCGGTGAGGCGAGCAGCGACAGCACGAGCCCGCCACCGGCGCTCTGCCCGCCGACCGTGACCTGCCGGGGATCGCCGCCGAAGGCGCCGATGTTCTCCCGCACCCAGGCGAGCGCCGCGAGGCAGTCGAGCACACCGCGGTTGTCCGGCGCGCCGGGCACGTGACCGAACCCCTCGAACCCGAGGCGGTACGTGATCGACACGACGACCACACCCGACCGGGCGAGCGTCACGCCGTCGAACCATCCACCCCCGGGTGACCCGCTGACGTAACCGCCGCCATGGATCCACACGTACACGGGCAGCGGCTCGCCGGGCTCCCGCGGGGCGGTGATGTCGAGGTTGAGGATCTGCTCGCCCGGCACGGCGGGCTCGGGGATCGACGACGTCTCCGAGCTCGGCGGCAGCAACGGCGTCGGGCCGGCGTCGAGGGCGTCGCGCACGCCGTCCCAGCCCGGGTGCGGCGCGGGTGCCGCGAACCGCAGCGGACCGACCGGGGCGGCCGCGTACGGGATGCCACGGAAGCGGACGACGTCGCCGTCGGCCCGTCCGCGGAGGACCCCGGCCGCCACCGACGCCGAGGGGGAACGCAACCGCCGAGAGGGACCGGTGGACCGTTCCCTGTCGGCGGTTTCCTTCCCTGTCGACGCGCTCGGGGTCATCAGATCCTCCGCAACCGCACCCGGGTGAGGCGGTGCTCGGCGTCCTTGGTCAGCACGAGCGTCGCCCGACCGCGTGTGGGGAGCACGTTCTCGACGAGGTTCGGCTCGTTGATCTGCGTCCAGATCGCGAGCGCACGCTCCCGGGCCTCGTCATCGGTGAGCGACGCGTACCGGTGGAAGTAGGACCGGGGATCGGCGAACGCCGTCGAGCGCAGGTCGAGGAACCGCTCGACGTACCAGCGGCGGATGTCGTCGACGTCGGCGTCGACGTAGATCGAGAAGTCGAAGAAGTCGCTGACCGCGAGCGAGGTCTCGCCGGCGGAGGAGACCCGGGCCGGCGCGAGCACGTTGAGGCCCTCGACGATCAGCACGTCGGGGTTGCGGACGACGGCGCGCCGGTCGGGGACGATGTCGTAGCTGAGGTGGCTGTAGACCGGCGCCGTCACCTCGCCCACGCCGCCCTTGACCTGTTCGAGGAACCGGAGCAGCGCCCGCCGGTCGTAGGACTCGGGGAAGCCCTTGCGCTCCAGCAGGCCGCGACGCTGGAGCTCGGCGTTCGGGTAGAGGAAGCCGTCGGTGGTGACGAGCTCGACCCGGGGTGTCTGCGGCCATCGCCGGAGCAGCTCGCGCAGCAGCCGGGACGTCGTCGACTTCCCGACGGCGACCGATCCGGCGACACCGATGACGAACGGTGTGGCGTGTGTCCACTCGCCGAGGAAGGTCGACGTCGCCGTTCGCAGCTGCTGGGAGGCCTCGACGTAGAGCGTGAGCAGCCGGGACAGCGGGCGGTACCCCATCTCGACCTCGAGCAGGTCCATCGGATCACCGAGCCCGCGAAGGTTGTCGACGTCGGCCTCCGTCAGCGGCAACGGGGTGGACGCGGCCAGTCGCCCCCACTCCGCGCGGTCGAACTCGACGAAGGGAGCGTCCTCACTCGTGTCGACGAACGGCGTCACGGCGCCCACTCTTCCACTGAGC
>JBMDXU010000165.1:0-6207 GCA_048594485.1 Pseudactinotalea sp.
GGCGAGCACCAGCACCGCCCCGAGCGCCGCGCCGACCGCCGTCGCCGACGCGATGACCAGCGGCGCCGCTCGGGTCCGCCGGGCGGGGGCGCTCACCGCTCAGCGCCCGACCGTGGCGGGCCCGGCGACCTCGTCGAGGACCTTGCGCACGATCGCCTCGGGCTGCGTGCCCGAGGCCCACGCGGCGGGGGTCAGCGTGAGTCGGTGGGCGAGGGCGGCGACGGCGATCTCCTTGACGTCCTCGGGCGTGACGTACGCGCGGCCGTCGAGGACGGCGATGCCGCGGGCGACCAGCAGCAGCGCCTGGGACCCGCGTGGCGACGCACCGACCTCGACCGCGGGGACGGCCCGCGTCGCGGCCGCCAGGTCGACGCAGTACCGCACGACGTCCGGGTCGACGGTGACCGACTCCACCCCTGCCTGCATCGCGAGCACCGTGCGCGCGTCGACCACCTGGGTGACACTCGCCTCCTCGCGCCGCCGCGCGAGGCGTCGGGTGAGCACGTCGACCTCGCCGTCGGAGCTCGGGTAGCCCACGCCGATCCGCACCATGAACCGGTCGAGCTGGGCCTCGGGGAGCGGATAGGTGCCCTCGTACTCGACCGGGTTCGACGTCGCGAGCACGTGGAAGGGGCGCGGAAGGGCGAACGAGCTGCCCTCGACCGTGACCTGCTTCTCCGCCATCGCCTCGAGCAGCGCCGACTGGGTCTTGGGCGCGGTCCGGTTGATCTCGTCGGCGAGGAAGAGGCCGGTGAACACCGGGCCCGGCCGGAACACGAACTCCGACGCCGTCGGGTCGTAGGTGTACGAGCCCGTGATGTCGGCCGGGAGCAGGTCCGGCGTGCACTGGAGCCGTCGGAAGCTCAGCCCGAGCGCGCCGGCCAGGCAGCGGGCGGCCAGCGTCTTGCCGAGGCCCGGCACGTCCTCGAAGAGCACGTGGCCGCCGGCCAGGATCGCCGCCAGCGCCGTCCGCAGCGGCGTGTCCATCCCGACGACGACGGTGCCGACCTCGGCGAGCACCTCCCGGCCGTACCGGGTCACGTCCTCGACGGCGAGCGGCTCGATGGTCTCGTCGGTCTGCGGGGCGTGGGTCATCGGGGCTCCTGGAGCTTCTCGAGGCGGAGGACGGCGGCACGGACGGCGCGCGCATCCAGTGGTCGGGTCTGACGGTCGAGGAGGAAGTCGGTCATGGGGGCACCGAGCAGCTCGACGGCGCGGCGGCGCCCCTCGTCGTCGTCGAGAGCGACCCCCGCCTCGCCGAGCGCGGTGATCGCGACGCGACGGAGCTGCCGCTGCGCGGACGGGGCGACGCCGTCGGAGCCGCCGTGCAGCGACCACGACAAGGACGACACCTCGGTCCGGGTGCCGTCGCGACGACCGAACGGCAGCCGGGGGAGCGCGACACGCTGACCGAGCCCGAGATGGGCGAGCACCTGGAGCGCGACGACGACCCCGATCCCGGCGAGCACGCCGTGCGGCACGTCGAACCCGACGAGGACCAGCAGCGTCGCCAGCACGGCGGCTGCGACGACCGCCGCGATCACCCGCCCGCGTGTCACGACGCGGTCCCGACGACCGACCACGACCGCGCGATCGCCGCGAGCGCCTCACGGGCCGTGTCGGCATCGGCAGCGCTCACCTCGCCGTCAGAGAACCGCACGTGCAGGTACAGGCGGCGCAGCGTGTCGACGGCCGTCGCCTCGGCCGGCGTCCGCTCGAGCACGACGGCGGTGAACTCGGTCGGTGTCTGCGAGGGCCGGCGGGCCACGCCCGCACGTTCGGCGGCGTGCTCCAGCGCGAGCCAGGCCTGCACGATCGCGTCGCTGGGGGCTCGGTCGGAGGACAGGATCTGCTGGGCTTGCGCGATGCCCTCGAGCAGCTCGGGCGCGTCGATCTCGGGGTCGGCGATCGCGTCGCTCGCGACGCGAGAGCTCGGGTCGTCCGGTCCCGGGCGCCGCAGCCGCCCGAGGAGGTACCGCAGCACCAGGGCCAGCAGCGCCGCCGCCACGATCACCCCGAGCGCCAGCAGCGCCCAGCCGAGCACCTCGGACCCGTCACCCGATCCCGGGTCGATCGGGGGGAGCGATGTCGGCGAAACGGACTGGGGCTCGATCGTCGGTGGCGTGACGGGGTCCGCGGTGCCGACCTCCTCGCCGGGGAGCGCGCGGCGCTGCCACGGGCCCGTCGCGGCGGCGGCGAGCACGAGCAGGACCAGCGCCATGACGGCGACGGCGCCACCGAGCAGCGGCGAGACGGTCCGGGGTGGCGGCGCGGTCGCGAGCCGGTCGCGACGTTCCTCGTCAGCCACCTCGGCCCCCTTCAGCCCTCGTTGCCGTCCACCCTACGGCGCGGACGCGACGCTCAGGCGCGGCGGTAGCGCAGGACGCGGAAGCGGTACCCGCTGCTGCTGTCGACCCACGGGCCGACCTCGGGGTCGGCGAAGCCGGGACCGATCTCGGGGGCGAGCGTGTCGCCGTCGACGTCGGCATCGACCTCGGTGACGACCAGCAGGTCCGCCACGGGCATCGCCTGCGTGTAGACATCGCCGCCGCCGCAGATCCACGCGTCGGCGCCGTCGAGGAGGGTGAGCGCGTCCGCGAGCGAGTGCACCACCTCGGCCCCGGGGGCGTCGTACCCCCGCCGGCGGGTGAGGACGACGTTGCGCCGGCCGGGCAACGGTCGCGACGACGGCGGCAGCGCCTCCCACGACGCACGCCCGTGGACGACGGCGTCGTCGCCGGTCGTCCGTCGGAAGTGCTTCCAGTCCTCCGGGATGCGCCACGGGAGGTCACCGTCGCGCCCGATGACGCCGTTGCGCGACTGCGCCCAGATCATGCCCAGCATCGTCTCGCCTCAGACGGCGATGGGGGCCTTGATGGCGGGGTGGTGGGTGTAGTCGACGAACGCGACGTCGCCGGCGCGGTAGTCGAACAGGCTGGCGGCCGGGGTCAGCTCGAGCCGGGGGAACGGGTAGGGCTCGCGCTCGAGCTGGGTGCGGACCTGGTCGACGTGGTTGTCGTAGATGTGGATGTCGCCGCCGGTCCACACGAACTCGCCGACGTCGAGCCCGACCTGCTGGGCGACCATGTGCGTGAGCAGCGAGTACGAGGCGATGTTGAACGGCACCCCGAGGAACAGGTCGGCGCTGCGCTGGTAGAGCTGGCAGGAGAGCCGGCCGCCGGCGACGTAGAACTGGAAGAACGCGTGGCACGGCTGCAGCGCCATGGCGTCCAGATCCGCGACGTTCCAGGCCGAGACGATGATCCGCCGCGAGTCCGGGTCCGCTCGGAGCTGGTCGAGCACCCGCGCGATCTGGTCGATGTGACCCCCGTCCGGGGTCGGCCACGACCGCCACTGCACGCCGTAGACGGGGCCGAGCTCGCCGTCGGCATCGGCCCAGTCGTCCCAGATGCGCACCTTGTTCTCGCGCAGGTAGGCGATGTTGGAGTCGCCGCGCAGGAACCAGATCAGCTCGTGGACGACCGACGGCACGTGCACACGCTTGGTCGTGATCAGCGGGAACGCGCGGGACAGGTCGTACCGCATCTGGTGACCGAACACCGATCGGGTGCCCGTGCCGGTGCGGTCGCCCTTGGGAGTCCCGGTCGCGAGCACGTGCCGCAACAGGTCCTCGTACTGGGTGTCGACGGCGGTGCTCACCCGGCCATCGTAATGACGCCGTCCGGTCCCGGGCGCGGCAGCGGTCACGGTGCGTCGTCGTGCGGACCACGCCGCGGCGCGAGACGCAGCGGGTCGTCGTCGACCGCCGTGAAGGTGGCCTCGACATGCCGGACGAAGGTGGCCGGCGCGGGACCGAACGCCTCGCGGACGCCGCTGATCATCGTGGTGCCGAGCATCCGGCTGCCGGCGTACCCGACGGCGGCGCCGATGCCGAAGGGGAGCAGCCGCCCGAGCATCACCGACCCGGCCTTCGCCGCGGCACCGCTGGCGATCCGGCCGCGCAGCGTCTTGTTGACCGCCTTCACCGTGGTGAGCGGCAGCTTGGTGAGGAGCGTGCGGCCCCACGTCAGCGCCGAGACCCCGAACTGCTGCTCGAGCAGCTCGGGCCCCTTCTCGCCGAGCATCGCGGTCATGAGGAGGGCACGGCGGCGAGCGGCGTCCTCGACGGCGATGCCGTGGACGTCCGCCACGGCGAGCGCCAGCGCCGCCGACGCGGCGACGAAGCCGGTGACCTGCCCGGCGGTGAGGGCCAGCGCCGCGCCGGTGCCGACGGCGGGGATGGCCGCGGCCGCGCCGACCGCACCGCCGGAGGCGCTGACGGCCAGCAGGTAACGCCTCTCCAGGATCCGGATGACGTCCGCCGGGGTGGCGCCGGGCCGCTTCGCGCGGATGGCATCGACGTGCGCGTGGATCCGCGCGGTCGGCATCGCGAGCGCGGCGTCGATCGCCTCCTCGAGGTTCGCCGGTCGCGCCTTCGACGTCGGTGCGGAGGGTGTGTCGCCGTCCGTGCGCGTCCTGCGCGGGATGAGCCTGGGCATCGTCGGCCTCCGTGGGTCAGACCCGGTCGAGGGTCAGGGTGTGGGGCAGCCCGGCGTCGACCGTGCGGCCCACCGTGCACCCGCGGTCGACCGCACGCGCGACGACGGCGCGCAGCTCGTCCCGCGCCTGCTCGTCGAGCCCGCTCAGATCGACGCCGATGTCGACGGCGGCGTCGACGTAGCGGTTCTCGGCGGTGTTCTTCGTGGTCGTGACCGTGGCCGTGACCGGGGTGTCGGCGCCGAGACGTCGGGTGAGCACGTGATCGGCGCTCATCACGTTGCACGCCGCGAGCGCGAGCGCGAGGAGCTCGCCGGGCGTGAACCGGCCGTCGACCTCGATCGGCCCGTAGCGCAGCTCAGCGCCCCGACCGTTGCGGGCCACTCCCTCGCGGGGTCCGGTGCGCTCGACGTTCAGCTCGCCCATCGCGCCATCCTCACACGGGCGGGCCGGCGGCGCGGGCACGATCGAGGGCGACGGCGTACCGGCGCCGATGGCGCTCGACGTCCCGCATCTTGGCCGCCATGTCGTCGATGAAGTCGGTGCGGTAGAGGCCGTCGGTGAGCACCGAGATCGCGTAGTAGAGCCCGGTGAACGTCGCGAGCGCGACCGAGACCCGCAGCAGCGTCTGGCTGACGAGGAGGTCCGCGCCGCCGAGGGTCAGCTCGCGCTGCCA
The DNA here is from genome assembly GCA_048594485.1 of Pseudactinotalea sp. GTDB lineage: Bacteria > Actinomycetota > Actinomycetes > Actinomycetales > Beutenbergiaceae > Pseudactinotalea. The sequence continues at coordinate 5,174 of JBMDXU010000165.1, forward strand.
GCCCCCGCCCGTCACCGCCCAGGCCTGCATCACACCCTCGGTGATCGTGAGCGTCCCCAGGGCGAAGAAGAACGTCCCGACGAGGACCGACACGACGACGACCTGCAGCAGCTGGTTCATCGCGACCATCACCCGGACGTTGGCGAGCTGCGACGTCGTGTAGTCGCCGGGGACGGGACCCTCACCCGGGCCGTCGGCCCCGTCGTCGTCGCCGTCGTCGGCCGATCTCGCGACGGCGAGGATCTCGGTGGTCTCGCTCGCCAGCCGGATGCGCAGGATCGCCAGGATCAGCAGGGCGAAGAAGCCGCCGAGGATGAAGTCCGAGACGCCCGGGGTGTGGTCGAACACCTGCCAGACCTCGGTCGTGTAGAAGAGCGCGATCGAGAAGATCAGCAGCAGCGGCAGGAAGCGCACGAGCCGCAGCAGCGAGGTCGCGAACTCGGCGATGCCGCCGCGCAGGCCCCACCAGATCGTGGCGTGCACGCCGTACCGCACCACGAGCCAGATGACGGCGAGCAGCGCCAGATTGGTCACCAGCGTCAGCACCGCCGTGCCCCACTGCCACCCGGCCACGAGCGGCGGCACCGCGGGCGCGAGCACGAAGAACGCGAGCTCAGGCCCGCCGACGTCCTGAGGGAGCGTCGACCAGGGCCGCCCGCGCAGGATGTTCACCCCCACGTACCCGAGCGCGATGAAGGCGCTCGCGCCGACGATCGCCAGCACGTTCTGCCACCACGGCCACGCGAGGTTCGCCGACCCGATGATCCCGGCGAGGAAGAGCAGCAGCAGCACCGGGGCGGCGCGGCCGAAGACGTCGCGCCGGTTCGAGTGGTCCTCGACGAGCATCGGCAGGCCGTACCGACGGAAGATGCGCTCGCAGGCCGCGGTCTCCTCCTGCGCCTGCGCCCCGATCTCCACGAGGCACATTGTGGCGGAGCACACGTGCTCCGTCGCGCCGATCCGGCCGTCTCGCCACCGGCCGCGCGATCGTCAGCCGGGAGCCTGGCGCGGTGCGGATCGTGGCGGTGTCGACC
>JBMDXU010000166.1:0-13850 GCA_048594485.1 Pseudactinotalea sp.
CCCAGGTCGCCCTCGCCGCCGACGATCGCCAGCTGCTCCGCCATCGTCGCCACCACCGGGTCGGGGGTGTCCGGGTCGAACTCGGTCGAGGACGCGCCCTCGATGCCGAGCACGTTGCGGGCGAACTCGATCACCATGCACTGCAGGCCGAGGCAGATGCCCAGCGTCGGCACCTGGTTCTCCCGCGACCAGCGCAGCGCCCCGAGCTTGCCCTCGATGCCGCGCACCCCGAAACCACCCGGGATAAGCACGCCGTCGACGCCGCCCAGCGCCTTCCGCGCCCCCGCCGGGGTCTCGCAGTCGTCGGAGGCCACCCAGCGCAGGTTCACCCGCGTGTTGGTGGCGAACCCGCCGGCCCGCAGCGCCTCGGTGACCGACAGGTACGCGTCCGGCAGGTCGATGTACTTGCCGACGAGCGCGATCTCGACCTCGTCGGCCGGGTGGTGCACCCGGTCGAGCAGCGTGTGCCACGTGTCCCACTCGACGTCCCGGAACGGCAGGTCGAGTCGCCGGATCACGTAGGCGTCGAGACCCTCGGCGTGCAGCACCTTGGGGATGTCGTAGATGCTCGGGGCGTCGATGGCGGTGACGACCGCCTCCCGGTCGACGTCGCACATCGCCGCGATCTTGTTCTTGACCGACTCCGGGATCTCCCGGTCGGCTCGGCACACGATCGCGTCCGGCTGGATACCGATCGAGCGCAACGCCGCGACCGAGTGCTGCGTCGGCTTCGTCTTGAGCTCACCGCTCGGCGCCAGGTACGGCACGAGCGAGACGTGCACGAAGAACACGTTGTCGCGGCCGACGTCCTGCCGCACCTGTCGGGCCGCCTCGAGGAACGGCTGGCTCTCGATGTCGCCGACGGTCCCGCCGACCTCGGTGATGATGACGTCCGGTGCCTGTCCGACGGCCGGGCTCGCCTGGGCGCGCATCCGCGACTTGATCTCGTCGGTGATGTGCGGGATGACCTGCACGGTGTCACCGAGGTACTCGCCGCGCCGCTCCTTCGCGATCACCGACGAGTAGACGACGCCGGTCGTCACGTTCGCGCCGGCGTCGAGGTCGACGTCGAGGAACCGCTCGTAGTGACCGATGTCGAGGTCGGTCTCGGCGCCGTCCTCGGTGACGAACACCTCTCCGTGCTGGAACGGGTTCATCGTTCCCGGGTCGACGTTGAGGTACGGGTCGAGCTTCTGCATCGTCACACGCAGACCGCGTGCCCGCAGCAGATGGCCGAGGCTGGAGGCCGTCAGTCCTTTGCCGAGCGACGACGCGACGCCGCCCGTGACGAAGATGTGCCGGGGAGCGTGGCGGCCGATGCGCCGCTCAGAGGAGGTCACCACGGGCTCTCAACCTAGCACCGACCGGTACGTCTGCAGGACCTGCGTGAGCGCGTCGTGCGCACGCGGCAGCTCCGCGGCTCGCTCGCGTGCCGCCGCCCGCAGTCCCTCTGCCACACGCGGCTCGCGCAGGACGGCGGCGATCTGGGCCACCAGCAGGTCGGCGTCGCCGTAGGGGACGAGCCGTGCCGCCGCCCCGGTGACCTCGCGCGTCCCCCCGACATCGGTGGCGACGATCGGCGCACCGGCGTGCAGAGCCTCCTGCAGCCACAGCGGCTGCCCCTCCCACTCGGCCGTGCTCACGACGACGTCGGCGCCGCCGAGCAGCGCGGCCACGTCCTCGCGCGGCCCCAGCAGCCGCACCGGGAGCGCCTCGTCGTCGATCGCGCGCTGCAGCTCGTCACGGCGTGGCCCGTCCCCCGCGACGACCCAGACGACGCGCGGGACGCGGTCGTCGAGCAACGCCGCGGCGTCGAGCAGCAGGTCGAGCCCCTTCTGCGGCGCCAGCCGGGCGAGCGTGACGACCAGTCGCTCGTCGGTCAGCCCGAGCGTGGACCTGTCCAGGTCCTCCGGCGCCCGCACCGGGGCCGGCACCAACGCCCTCGCGGCCTCACGAGCACCCATGCCACGCATGTGGTCGACGATGTCGCCCGAGACGCCGAGGACGACGCTCGCCCTCCCCGCGACGAGCCGTTCGAGACCCGCCGCCATCGCCTGCACCGCCGGCCCCCCGACGGGCAGGTTGTGCAGCGTCACGACCAGCGGCGTCGGCAGACCCGTGAGGGCGAGCGCGGCCAGCGCGCCGGCGCGCAGCCCGTGTGCGTGGACGACGTCGGCCCGGCGTCCGAGCGTCCGCAGCTTGCCGACGACGGCGCCGTCCTGCGGCCGCGGCCGGTCGGTGATCTCCAGGAGCTGCGACCGCACCCCCCGGACCCATGGTCGGGCCACGTCGCCCGGCGCCGCGAGGATGACGCGGTGATCGAGCGCGAGCCCGGCGGCGAGCTCGCGCACGTGCCGGCGCGTGCCGCCCGCCGACGACCCCGCGACCTGCACGATCCTCAGGCTCTCGGTCGTCTCATCCATGCGCGCCCCTCACACTGGCCAGGATCGCACGGTCGAACGTGCGCATGCCCACGACCGTGGCGAGTGTCACGACCAGCGTCCCCAGCAGGGCTGCCATCACCGCGGCCGGGACGGATCGCTCGCCGAGGTCGAGCACGGTGTCGACGGCGAACCGCCCGACGGCGCCGCCGACCGCGGCGGTGACGCCCCCGACGGCGAGCGTCCGCAGCAGCCCGCGCGTGAACCCGCCCGGCATGATGCCCCGCAGCACGAGCAGCACCGCCAGCCCGCCCAAGGTCATCCCGACGGCGTGGGCAGAACCCAGCGCACTCAGCGTCGCAACCCCCTCACCGCGCGGGGTCAGCGTCGTGACCGCGATCACGGCGGCGAGCGCCGTCGCGATCCAGGCCGCCGCCGTCGCCGCCACCGACGCACGGCTGCGGTCCAGCGCGAGCAGCATGCGACCTGCGTGCAGCAGCAGTCCGAGGCCGACGACACCCGGCGCCATCCAGGTCAGCGCCTGGGTCATCCCCGCGACGGGGTCCGCCTCGCCGATCCTGGAGGTCAACCGGGTGAACACGGCGTGCGCGGCGGGGGCGACGGCGACGAGCACGGCCGTCCCGAACAGCCCTGCGGCGATCACGGTCCTCGTCGAGCGCTCGGCCAGCCGCGCGAGTGCATCACCCACGCCGCCTCCCTCGCTCTCGCCCGACAGCTCGGCCAGCCGCGGCTGGAACACCGTGACGAGCGGCACGGCGAGGACGGCGTACGGCAGCAGGTAGACCGCCTGGGTGAACTGGAAGACGACGAAGGTGCCGTCGACGCCGTAGCCGCGTGCCAGCAGCATCACCACCAGGACGGCCACCTGCTGGGCGAGCACGCCACCGATCCCGGCCAGCGCGAGCGACCGGGCCCGTCGCCCCACCCCGGGAGGGAACGACAGTCGGGGACGGAGCCGCAGGCCCGTCCGCCGCACCGGGATCAGCAACGGAAGGCTCAGCGCCACCACGCCCGCCGTCGTGCCCCAGGCGAGCACGGCCAGGGCACCGTCGGACAACCGGTCCGGCTCCGCCTGCAACCCGTTCGCCAGGGCGTCGAAGGCCAGGTAGCTCACGATGACGACGAGCGTCGAGGCGATCGGCACCACCGCCGGCGCGACGAAGCGGCGGTGCGCCTGCAGGATCCCGGTCAGCACGATCCCGACGCCGTAGAGCGGGATCTGAGGGGAGAACACCCGAAGGAAGTACGCCGTCACCGCCTGGGTCGAGGCCGGATCGCCGTCGGCGGGTACCGGCAGCGCCGAGGCGATCGGGCCGGCGAGCAGAGCGACCACCGCGCCGACCGGGACGAGCACGACCACGCTCCAGGTCAGCAGCGCCGAGGCCACCTCGTCGACCTGACCCTGCAGCTTCCTGCTGATCGGCGTCGCCAGCAACGGCACCACCGCACCGGCGAGCGCCCCGCCGGCCACCACCTCGTAGAGCACGTTGGGCAGCAGGTTCGCCGAGGCGTAGGCGTCACCGGTGGCGAACGGCCCCACCGTCGCGGACTGCACCATCCATCGACCGAAGCCCAGCACCCGCGAGGCGACGGTGAGGACGGCGATCGCACCGGCCGCGCCCGCCACGCCGGTGAGCAGACGCCGGGCGGAGCCGCTCACCCTGGACGGCCCCAGGCGTCGAGGTCGCGGAGCACGGGCGTGGAGGCGATCACGGTCGTGAAGCTGACCTTCTCGCTCAGCAGCACCAGACCGACGACGGCGCCCGTCGCGACCATCCTCAGCCGGGCCGACGGGAGCAGTGCGAGCGCGGTCCCGGCCAGCGCGCCCACCGCGTTGGCGCCTGCGTCACCGAGCATCGTCTCCTCGGCCAGGTCGGACGGCAACGACGCCGCGACGACGCCGAGGGTCGCCCCCGCCAGGCGACCGCTCGCCCCGGGAACCAGTGCGAGCGGAGCGCTGATGACGCCGGTGGCCTTGAGCGCGCGGCCCGGGCGCAGGTCGAAGAGGTTGACGAGGTTCGTGGTGGCGGCGATCAGCACCCCGGACGCGAGCACGTCGGCCGTGCGGGCGAGCGCCGAGGGCAGGGCACGCTCCCCCGCGCTGCGACGACCGGCGTCCGGGGCGACCGCCGCGGCGACCACCGAGGCCCCGGAGATGCCGACGAGCTTCATCAGCCCGGTCGTCACCTCCCCGCGTCGGAGCGCCGTCAGGTGCCCCCGCAGTCCCTTGGAGGTCGAGGTGGTGTCGGCGTCGTCGACGGCACCGAGCACGGCTGCGGTCGCGCTCACCACCGCGGCGCCCGCGCCGGGGGCTCCTCCGGCCGCCAGCGCGCCGGAGACCGAGCCGGCCGCCGTCGCGAGGCCGCCGAGCAGGCTCACGTCGCGTCCGGCGTAGTTGGTCCGGCGCCACCGCTCGGTGCTCGGCTGCGCCCGGAGGGCGACCAGCGCACCCGTCGTGACGGCTCCGCCCAGCAGCGCCGCCGCCAGCCGGTTCACGGGGACTCCTCCTCGCCCGTCGCCTCGTCGGTCGGCGTGTCCGTCGTGTCGTCGGTCGACGTCGACTCGTCCTCGGTGGCCGGAGGTGTGGGCAGCGGCGGCAGCACCGATGTCGTCCCGTCGCTCATCCCGTAGTGACCGATCGTCTGGTCGACGGCGACGGTCGCGAGCGCGAGCGGGACGAGCACCTGCCCGGCGTCGTCGTCGAGGTTGTCGACCGTGCTCATCAGCTCTGCCAGGTCGCCGTCGCCGCGGACCGCACGAACGAGGTCGCCGGCGTCGTCGTCGGTGCCGGCGACCACCACCTGAGTGACGCCGAGCCCGCGCAGGGTGTCCGTCTCGGTGGCCAGGACGTCGGCGTCGGGCTCGTCGTCGGGTGCCGGCGACAGCACGAGCACCACGTCGGCCGGGCGTGCCGGCTCGGTCACCTCGCCGATGAGCTCGCCGTCGAGGAGGGTGGCGTAGATGTTCTGCGCGGCCGAGGTGAAGCCTTCCGACGTCAACGGGTCGCGCTGGGTGAGCGCCTGCGCCAGGCCGGTGCCGAGGACCTGGTCCGGGTCGGCGTCGTCGGACGGCGGGACCAGCATCTGCGCACCGATCGTCGTCGCGGTGTCGGCGCGGACCTGAGCATCCGCCGCGTCCACCCAGCTCTGACTGAGGGTGACCTGCCCGACGATCGCACCGCCGGCCTGCGCGATCCGATCCTCCACCGCCTGCACGACGCCGCCGTCGGCACCGGGCATCTCGACGACCGCGATGTCGACGTCGGTCAGCGAGCCGGGAACCAACCGGTCCGACGCTGCGCCGATGAACGCCTCCAGGTCCTCGACCTGGGAGTTGAGCTCGGAGATCTCGACCCGCTGCTGCTCCTTCTCCTCACGCAGCACCTCGATCTGCTCGGTGAGCTGGTCGCCGAGCGACCCGCGCAACGGTCCAGCGCCCAGCGCGATCCCGACGGCGAGCGCGAGGAACACGGCGATCAGCGAGACGATGTGGTAGCGGAAGTCGATCATGGGTCCTCGTGGGGTGCGGGAGCAGCGGCGCGGGACGCGCTAGAAGATGGACTCGAACAGGGTGCGGAACCAGCCCAGCAGGTCGTCGAGTCGGGTCAGCAGCAGCAGGAAGAACGCCTTGCCGCCCTCGGTGGCACCCAGGGCGGTGACCAGCGCGGCGAGGCCGGCGAGCACGAGCAGCACGAGCTGGCGTGTCGGGACCCGGTGCTCGTAGAGACGCGAGACGCCCTTGGCGTCGATGAGCTTGGCCCCGACCCGGAGCCGGGTGAGGAACGTCGACGCCATGCCGCTGCGTCCCTTGTCGAGGAACTCGATGAGGGTCTCGTGCGTCCCGACGGCGACGATGAGCTCGGCCCCCTTGTCGTCGGCGAGCAGCATCGCGACGTCCTCGCTGGTCCCCGTCGCCGGGAACACGACCGGGGTGACCCCGAGCGCTTCGACACGGTCAAGGCCGGGGGCGCGACCGTCGCGGTAGGCGTGCACGACGATCTCGGCGCCGGAGGTGAGCGCACGGTCGGAGACCGAGTCCATGTCGCCGACGATCATGTCCAGACGCAGACCCGCGTCCAGGATCGCGTCGGCGCCGCCGTCCACCCCGACGAGCAGCGGCCGGTACTCGCGGATGTAGGGGCGCAGCATCGCGAGGTCCTCCTTGTAGGAGTACCCCCGCACGACGATCAGCACGTGCCGGCCGTTGACGTCGGTCGTGATGTCCGGGACGCCGACGCCGTCGAGCAGCAGCTCGCGCTCGCGCCGGATGTAGTCCATCGTGTTCGACGCGAACGCCTCGATCTGCTCGGACAGACCTTCGCGTGCGGCCGCCATGTTCGCGGCCACGGTCTGCTCGGTCTGCAGGGTGCCCTCGGCGATCACGGACCCCGAGGCGTCGAACACCGTGCCGCCGTCGACACGGACGCGGTCGCCCTCGGCGATGTCCATGATCTGCGGCCCGAGATCGTCGACGAGCGGCACCCCTGCGGACACGAGGATCTCCGGACCGAGGTTGGGATATCGCCCGGAGGTGGAGCGCGCGGCGTTGAGCACGGCCGACGGGCCGATCCTCACCAGCGCCTCGGCGGACACCCGATCGATGTCGGCGTGGTCGATGACGGCGATCTCGCCGGGCTCGAGACGCTTGGTCAGCGTCTTGGTCGAGGGGTCCACGCGGACGCGCGCCAGAGACGCGGGGCCGGTCTCACGGGCGCGCTGGCGTCGACTGCGCAGCGAACTCATCGTGAGTATCGTCGCACGTCGGGGTGGCCCGACCCCGTCAGGAGCGCTCCAGCAGCTCGGCCGCATGGGCGAGCGCGGTCTCGGACGTCTCGCCCGCCAGCATCCGGGCGAGCTCCTGCTCCCGCTCGGGTCCCTGCACGGCGAACACGCTGGTCACGACGGCGCTGGGCGCACCCGGCCCCTCGCCGGACGCCCCCTTGCTGACGACGAGGTGCGTGTCGGCGAACGCCGCGACCTGCGGGAGATGGGTGACGACGATCACCTGCGTGTGGCGCGCCAGGTCCGCGAGTCGGCGCCCCACCTCGGTCGCGGCGCGGCCACCCACACCCGCGTCGACCTCGTCGAACACGAACGCGGGCAGCGGCCCGTCGGCCGAACGTCGGGTGGCGAGGGCGACCTCGAGCGCCAGCATGATGCGCGACAGCTCACCGCCGGAGGCACCGCGCGCGAGCGGACGCGTCGGCGCACCGGGGTGCGGGCGCAGGAGCAGCTCGACGTCCTCGGCGCCGGTCGGGCCGATCTCGTCGCGCTCGGTCAGGGCCACCTGCAGGTGGGCGCCTCGCATCGACAGCCCCTCGAGCTCGGCGTCGACCTGTCGCTCCAGACCGCCCGCCGCCTCGCGACGATGCGTGGTGACGACGGCGGCCGCGGCCCTCTCGTCCGCGTGCGCCTCGGCGAGCCTGCGTTCCAGCCCTTCTCGCCCGGCGCCGGGCGCCGTGAGATCGGTCAGCCGGGTGCGCGCCTGCTCGGCGAACCGCAGAACCGCCTCGAGCGGGTCGCCGTCGGTGCGCTCGCCGAAGCTGCGCACGAGCTCGGTGAGCGCCGCCCGACGTTCGTGGACGGCGTCGAGGCGGGTCGGGTCCGCCTCGAGGCCGCTCGCGTAGGAGCCGGTCTCGGTGACGACGTCGTTGAGGAGATGGATCGCCTCCCCCACGCGACCCGACCACTGGGCGAGCGCGGGGTCGTGCGCGGCGCCGCCGTCGAGGGCGCGGCGGGCCGACTCCAGGGCGGCGATGGCGCCCGGCACACCCGTGTCCGGGTCGCCGTCGAGCGCCGACCGGGCCGTGGCCGCCGCCTCGACGAGCGTCTCCACGTTGCCGAGCCGCTCGGACTCCTCCCGGAGCGCCTCGAGCTCGCCGGCCACCGGTTGCACGGCGTCGATGCGCCGCAGCGCCTCGGTGAGCCGCTCGACCTCGAGCGCACGCGTCGGCGCGTCCGTGTCCCAGCGCTCCAGCTCCACCTGCAGCGAGCGGCGGTGGGCGTGGACGTCGGCGAGGGCGGCGAGCGCCTGCTGCTGCTCGGGGCCGGCGTAGGCGTCGAGCGCGGCACGCTGCTGAGCGGGCGCGCGCAGCCTGATCTGCTCGGACTGGCCGTGCACGGTGACCAGCTCGCCCCCGATCTCGGAGAGGACGCCGAGAGGCACCGATCGCCCGCCGAGATGCGCCCGCGAGCGACCCTCGGCCGCGACCGTCCGGACGACGACGAGCTCGTCGTCGTCCAGCATGGCGCCGGCCTCCTCGGCGCGAGCGCGGATCGCGGGGGTCGGGACCAGCCGTCCCTCCACGGCGGCGTGCGACGCTCCGGGCCGCACCGCGCCCGGGTCGGCGCGCTGCCCGAGCAGCAGGCCCAGCCCGGAGAGCAGCATGGTCTTGCCGGCACCGGTCTCGCCGGTGATGGCGGTGAGGCCGGGACCGGGCTCGATCGTCGCGTCCGCGATGACGCCGAGATCGATGAGGCGGAGCTCGCGGATCATCCCCGCCACCCGTGCACCGGGAGGTCGAACTTGTTGACCAGACGGTCCGAGAACGGCGCGGTCTGCAGCCGGGCCAGCCGCACGGGCTCGTGCCCTCGGACCGCCTCGATGTGGGACCCGGGCGGCGCGTAGAGCCTGCGTCGGCCGTCGCACCACACCTGGGCGCCGGAGTAGCTGCGGGCGAGGACCTCGACGGCCATGACCGAGGTGGGGGCCACCACGAGCGGTCGCGCGAACAGCGCGTGCGCGCTGATCGGCACCATCAGCATCGCCTCGACGTCCGGCCAGACCACCGGGCCCCCGGCCGAGAACGCGTACGCGGTCGAGCCGGTGGGGGTGGCGAGCACGACACCGTCGCACCCGAACGTGGACAGCCCGCGGTTGTCGATCCCGACGGCGACCTCGAGCATGCGCGCCCGGTCGTCCTTCTCGATGCTGGCCTCGTTGATCGCCCAGCTGGTCTCGACGCCGCCGTCCGGTCGATGCACGGTGATGTCGAGCGTCATCCGCTCCTCGACGACGTAGTCGCGCTCGACGGCGCGGCGCGCGACGTCGACGACCTCCTCGACCTCGGACTCGGCGAGGAAGCCGACGTGGCCGAGGTTGACCCCGACCAACGGCGTCCGGCGCCCGCGCGTGACCTCCGCGGCCCGCAGGATCGTGCCGTCACCGCCGAGCACGATCGCAAGCTCGACCTCGCCGTCGTCGAGCTCGTCCTCCCCGACCGGGGTGACGCCGTGACGGCGCAGCTGGTCGACGACGACCTCCGCCGACTCGGCAGCCTCGGGTCGGGTGGGATGGACGAGCAGCAGGATCCGACGGCTCACGCGGTCACCTGCCCGTTCGTGCCGGCAGGACCTGCAGCGACGGCGGCGCGGACGGCCGCGTCGACGTCGGTCACGGATGCCTCGCGCCGCAGGTGCACGAAGTACTCGACGTTGCCGCTCGGCCCGGGCAACGGGCTCGCGACGGCTGCTCGCAGCCCGAGCCCCAGCCGCTCGGCTGCGGCGACGACACCGAGAACCGCCGCGACGTGCAGCTCCGGATCCCGGACCACACCGCCGGCCCCCAACCGGTCCTTGCCCACCTCGAACTGGGGCTTGACCATGAGCAGCAGATCGGCATCGGGGGTGGTGACGGCGGCCAGCGCCTCGAGCACGAGGGTCAGCGAGATGAACGACAGGTCGCCGACGACGAGGTCGACGGGCGGATCGATGGCGGCAGGGTCGAGGGTGCGCACGTTGGTCCGGTCCATCACGCTCACGCGGGGGTCGGTGCGCAGCGCCCAGACCAGCTGTCCGTAGCCGACGTCGACCGCGACGACGTGCTCGGCCCCCCGGCGCAGCAGCACATCGGTGAATCCTCCCGTGGAGGCGCCGGCGTCGAGCGCGCGACGCCCGCGGACCTGCGGGGCGGCGTCGCCCAGCGCGTCGAGCGCGCCGGCCAGCTTGTGCCCGCCGCGGCTGGCGTACTCGGGATCGGACGGGTTCTCGGTCACCGTGAGGGGGTGCGCGGGGTCGACCTGCGTCGCGGCCTTCGTCGCCACGGTGCCGCTGACGCCGACCCGCCCCTCGGCGATGAGCTCGGCGGCGTGCTGTCGGCTCCGGGCCAGTCCGCGGCGGACCAGCTCGGCGTCCAGCCGGGCGCGACGAGCCACGGTCAGCGGCCCGCGTCCGAGCCGTCGGCGTCCTGCAGGCGGCTGTGCAGCAGCTCGTGGACGCGCTCGAAGGTCTCCGCGTGCACAGCGAGCGGCGCATCGGCGAGGTTCTCGGCCGCGGCGAGGGCGGCGTCGAGCGGGTCGACGCCTTCCGTGCTGGGCTCGGTCATCGTGCTCCCTCCGGGTACGACGCTCACGCTATCGCCCCGCGCTCCTCCCGGCCCGCGCGCACACGGATGTCCACCGACGACGGCGACAGCACGGTCTCGACGCCGGCGTCGTCGCTCGCGGCCCAGGCGGCCACGCAGGCCGCACGGAACTGGTCGAGGTCGATGACGACGTCCTCGCGTCCGCCGGTCAGGAGGATCTCAGCACCCCCGCTGGTCACGACGACGTCAGCCGCGCCCACCGGACCGTTGACGCGGGCGTACGCGTCGCCGCACCGCCACCCGTCGCCCTCGGCGACGACCGCAGGGTGCGGCTCGAGCAGGCCACGCAGATCGTGCGCGAGCAGCGTGGGTCGCAACGGCTCGGGGCAACGCAGCAGCGCCGCGGCGCCGTCGACCCCGGTCAGCACGTGCATGCCGGGCATGCCGGCGGCACGCGCGCCGGCGAGGTCGGTGTCGAGCCGATCCCCCACGACGACGGGCCGCTGCGCACCCGCGCGCGCGGCCGCCTGATGGAAGATCGCGGGCTGCGGCTTGCCCGTCGACCGCGGCTGGGTACCGGTCGCGTTGACGAGGGCGGCGACGAGCGACCCGTTGCCGACGGCCATGCCGCGCTCGGTCGGCAACGTCGCGTCGAGGTTGCTGGCGATGTGCTCGGCCCCGGCAGTGATGGCGAGCAGCCCCTCGGTGAGCTGCGGCCACCCGACCGTCGGGGCGAATCCCTGCACGACGACGGCCGGCCGGTCGTCCGCCGTGGCGACGACCTGCAACCCCTCGGCTTCCATGGCCTCGACCAGCCCCGCGCCCCCGATCACCAGCACCCGCGTGCCGGCGGGACGCTCGGACGCGACGAGCCGGGCGGCGGCCTGGGCCGCTGTCGTGACGTCGGTCGACGACGTCGGGATGCCGAGATCGGTGAGGTGGTCCGACACGGTCTGCGGAGGCCGGTTGGCGTTGTTGGTGACGTACATGATGCCGATGCGCGCCGCGCGAGCGGCACCGATCGCGTCGGCGGCGTGCGGGACGGCGTCCGGACCCCGGTAGACGACGCCGTCGAGGTCGAGGAGCGCGACGTCGAAGACCTCGACCGGAGGCTGGTGCAGAGCAGTCAGGTACGTGGTCATCGTCCCTCCGGTCGGCGTGACGGCTCGGGCCCGTCGTCGGCTCCACCGTCCGTGGCGTCACCGAGGTCGAGCACCTCGTCGATGTCGTCGTCCGGGGTCTCGGCGGCCGCGGGATCCGGCAGGGCGTCGCGCTCGTCGGGCTCCTCGCGCCCGAGGGCGACGAGCACGGTGTGGCGGGCATCGGCCAGCCGGTCGCGGGTCTCGGCGGGCAGCCCGGAGATTTCGGCCCGCTCGAGCACGGACAGCGCGGCCTCGGACTCGCCGAGGTCGACACGTGCACCGGCGGCGACCATGGCGAGCTCGGCGCGCTCCTCGGCCGAGAGGTCGTCAGGGGCGGCGGCGACGAGCGCGAGAGCGCGGTCGGGTCGACCGAGGCCGCGCTCGCAGTCGGCCTCGAGCGCACGATGGCCGTCGACCCCGGACAACCGACGAACGGTCCGCAGCTCTCGCAGCGCCTCGGCATAACGACCGGTGGCGTACGCCGTCAGGGCCGCGGCCTCACGGACGACGTCGACGCGGCCCGCACGGCGTACGGCCGCCTGTGCGTGCTCGTAGGCGAGCTCGGGCTGGTCGTCGATGAGGCGTCCCGCCATGATGAGGTGGCCGGCCACCCGGTCGGAGTTCTCCTTCGACAGCGTCCGCAGCCGTGCACGCGCGTCGCGGTCGAGCTGGCGCGGGTCGACGTCCTCGGGCACCGGCGGACCGGGGATCCGCTCGGGTCGGTCCTGCCCGGGTCGCCCGGTCCCGTTGCCACGCCGCTCGAACGGCGCGCCCCGGTCGCCGCTACCGGCGCGGTCACTCTCTCGATAAGCACGGCGGTCTCCACCGCGGTCATCACGGCCACGGCTGTAGCCGCCGCCCGCGCGGTTGCCCTCGCGGTCGCCACGACGCTCACCACCGCGATCGTCGCGCGCGGGCCCACGGTTGTAGCCGCCACCCGCACGGTTGCCGTCCCGATCGCCACGACGCTCACCACCGCGATCGTCGCGCGCGGGCCCACGGCTGTAGCTCCTGCCGGTGCGGTCATCACGGCCACGGCTGTCGCCGCGCTCACCGTTCCGAGGACTGCGGGGGTCACCGGAACGACCACCACTGCCGTCACGACCTGGCCGGCGATCCGACCGCGGCGCTCCTGACCCGCCGTGACCTCTGCGGTCATCGCGCCCGTCACTCCTGTCGGAGCGTCGACCACCCTCCCAGCCACCCCGAGGGGCGTCACGACGGGCCCGAGAACTCCCATCGCCGGTCGGGCGTCGGGGCGTCTCGTCGCCGGGGTCGCTCGGACGATCGGGCTCGGACATCGCAGTGCTCCTCACAGCGCGGACGCGCGCAACACACAGTAGACACAACAAAGGCCGCCCCAGAAGGGGCGGCCTTTGTCGAAAGGATGTCCGGCGGTGACCTACTCTCCCACGCAGTCTCCCACGCAGTACCATCGGCGCAGAGGGGCTTAGCTTCCGGGTTCGGAATGGAGCCGGGCGTTTCCCCCTCGCTATGACCGCCGTAACTCTATGGAGATGTCATCGGTGTCTTCGGATGAAGACGGTCCCGACCGTATCTCGGGAACCGCACAGTGGACGCATGCATACTTGGAAAGATGTATGTGGTAAGTCATCGGCATATTAGTACCGGTCAGCTTCATGAGTCTTGAGTCCTCACTTCCACATCCGGCCTATCAACCCAGTGGTCTACTGGGAGCCTCTCGGGGTCGAGCCCCATGGAAATCTCATCTTGAAGCAGGCTTCCCGCTTAGATGCTTTCAGCGGTTATCCCTTCCCAACGTAGCCAACCAGCCGTGCTCCTGGCGGAACAACTGGCACACCAGAGGTTAGTCCGTCCCGGTCCTCTCGTACTAGGGACAGCCCTTCTCAAATTTCCAACGCGCGCAGCGGATAGGGACCGAACTGTCTCACGACGTTCTAAACCCAGCTCGCGTACCGCTTTAATGGGCGAACAGCCCAACCCTTGGGACCTACTCCAGCCCCAGGATGCGACGAGCCGACAT
>JBMDXU010000167.1:0-8032 GCA_048594485.1 Pseudactinotalea sp.
ATCGCACCGTGCACGGTGCGATCTCGGCCCCACGGTGCGATCTCGACGGCGGTCGCGGGCTCGGCTCGGGGTGTCCGTGGCTGCGCCGTCATGCGTCCTCGCCCAGCATCACGCCGACGTCCGCCACGCGGGCGCGGGCGCGCTCGGCGTCGGCCGCGAGGACATCGGCGACCACCGACGTCATCGTCGCGCTCACGGCATCGAGATCGAGCCGACTCGCCTCCTCGATCGCGCTCACCCACTCCTGCGGGACCGCCGCCCGACCGTGCAGGCCGCCGCAGATCGCTCCCGCCATGGTGGCGATCGAGTCGGAGTCGCGGCCGTAGTTGACGGCCCCGAGCACGGCGGCTCGTAGGTCGCCGTCGTGAGCGAGCACGAAACCTAGCGCCGCGGGGAGCTCTTCGATCGACTTGGTCCGCGACGGCAGCCGCGCGTCCATCGCCGGCGCCCGGTAGGCGTCACCGACCGTGTCGTACGGCGCGACGGCCGCGCGGATGACGGCCCCGATCTCGCCGTCGTCGAGATCTTCGTCCGCCGTCTGCTCGACGGCGGCGATCACGGCCACGATGGCGGCGGCCGTGCCGTCGTGGGCGAGCAACCCGACGGCGTCGAGCACCGACGCGACCGACGCACCCGGGGCCACGGCCGCCGCGACCGCTGCGGCGAACACCCCCGCCGCCTCACGACCGTAGGAGGACTGGTGCGCCCCGGCCATGTCGATGGCCTCGGCGTACGCACCGGCCGGGTCGCCGGCGTTGACCAGACCCACCGGGGCCATGTACATCGTGGCGCCGCAGTTGACGACGTTCCCCACCCCGGCCTCGCGCGGATCGGCGTGCCCGTAGTGCAGCTTGGTGACCATCCACTTCTCGGCGAGGAAGACACGCTGGAGGATGAGCGCCTCGGCCTCCAGCTCCGGCACCCAGCGCGGCTCGCCGATCATCGTGGGCACGAGGTCGGAGGCGATCGCGAAGGCGTCGAGGTGGCTGCGGCGGGCGTCGTACACCTCGATGAGCGCGTGCGTCATCAAGGTGTCGTCGGTGACGTGCCCGTCGCCCTTGTGATACGGCGCGATCGGCCGGGCGGTGCGCCAGTCGGCGTAGTACGGCGGCACGACGCCGGTGACCCGGCCACCCCACCGCTCGACGATCTGCTCCGGCGTCCAGCCCTCCGTCGCCCCACCGAGCGCGTCCCCGACGGCCGCCCCGGCGAGCACCCCCGCCACCTTGTCCGCCAGCATCGTCCTACCGCCCATCACGTCTCCTCGCCCTCCGCCCCACGATCCCGCCAGCTTCCCCGCTGTGTCCGTCTTTCCGGACGCCCCGGTCTGTCGGTCTTTCGAGACATGTCTCAGAAGACTGACAGACCGAGGATGCCCGGGATCGGGGTCAGCGGTTGACCTGCTCCCAGCCGTCGGTCAGGGCGGCTTGGAGGCCGGCTGCGTCGATGTCGTCCGCCAGGTACTGCTGGAAGGCCGGAGTGGCGATCGTGTCCTTCCACTGCGTGTAGGCGTCGACCTTGAGGAACGGCGGGGCGACGAGGTACTCGCCCGAGGCCAGCACCTGGTCCCATCCGGTCTCGTCCGCCGTCTGCGTCGTCAGTGCCTCGCGTGCCGACGCCGACGAGGGGATCAGCGCGTCGGCGTAGGCCAGCGCGGCCAGGTTGTCGGTCGACAGGAAGTAGTTGAGGAACTGCGCGGACTCCTCGACGTGCTCGGAGTCGACGTTGACGGAGTAGGTCTGCGGGTTGGCCGCCTGCTCGGCGCCGGCGGTGCCCTCCAGAGGCGGCAGCACGGTCCAGTTGAAGCCGTCAGGGGCGTCGGCAGCGATGTTGGTCACCTGGAACGAGCCCTGCACGGTCATCGCGACCTCGCCGCCGTAGAACGTGGGCAGCACCTCGGACCCGGACAGCGTCAGCGAGACCGGGTCGAGCGAGGAGTCCTCGTAGGCCATCTGGTGGATCGCCTCCGGCACCGCCAGCTCGCCGTCACCGACCTCGATGGTCGCGTCCGCGCCCGTGCCGTCGAAGTAGCCGCCGTCGAACCCCAGGCCGAGGCTCATGAAGGTCGCCGTCGGGCTGGAGAGTCCCCACCCGAGCCCGTAGTGCTCGGGCGTCGTGGTCGCCTGCGCGATCTCGCGGAACTCGTCCCAGCTCATCGTGGGGCCGGTCGGGACCTCGACCCCGGCCTCGTCGAGCATGTCGACGTTCGCGAACACCATGTACGACTGCAGCGTCGAGGGGTAGGCGATGATCTGGTCGTTGACCGTCACCGAGTCCCAGATGCCGGTCGAGATGTCGGATTGCAGCTCGGGGTCGATGTACTCCGACAGGTCGGCGAGGTAGCCGTCGACGGCGAACGGCCCGATGCTCGCCGCCTCGTAGTGGATGATGTCCGGCGCCGTGCCGCCGTTGAACTGCGTGATGAGCTTGTCGTAGATGCCGTCCCACCCGGCCTGGACGATCTCGACCTGGATGTCCGGGTTGTCGGCGTTCCAGGAGTCGACGGCGTCCTGCACGGCCGCCATCGTCGCCGGTTGGTCGGACAGCGACTGGAACTGGAGCGTGACGACTCCGTCGTCGCCGTCACCCTCTCCGCCGCCGCTCGCGCTGCCCTGCTGGCAGGCGGCGAGCGTCAGCGCTGCGGCGGTCGCGGTGGCGATCGCGAGCACGGACCTTCTGTTCATGGATCTGTCCCTTCGGTTGTGCCGTCAGCCCTTGACGGCACCGGCGAGGAGCCCGCCGGTGAGCTTCTTCTGGAGGAGTGCGAACACGACGAGCGAGGGCACGGTGGCGAGCACCGAGCCGGCGGCGAGCGGACCGAGGTCGACGGTGCCGGCCACGCCGATGAAGTTGCGGAGCGTGAGCGGGAGCGTCATCAGCTCGGGCGACTGGATGAGCACGAGCGCGAGGAAGAACTCGTTCCAGGCCGCGACGAAGGTGAACATCGAGGTCGCCACGATGCCCGGCATCAGCAGCGGGAAGACGATCCGGCGCAGCACCACCAGTCGGGTCGCGCCGTCCATCGCCCCGGCCTCCTCGAGGTCGCGCGGGATGGCCGCGACGTAGCCCTGCAGCATCCACAGCGAGAACGGCATCGTGAAGGTGACGTAGACCAGGATCAGACCGAACAGCGTGTCGTTGAGCTGCAGGGTCCGCAGGATGAGGAACAGCGGCAGGATCAGCAGGATGGTCGGGAACACCTGGCTCAGCAGGATCCATCCCGTGCCGACGGCGCGGAGCCTGCCGCGGAACCGGGCGAGAGCGTAGGCGGCGGGCATCGACAGCAGCACCGTCAGGACCATCGTGGAGACCGCGACGAGGAACGAGTTCGCCGCCGAGCCCAGCAGGTTCTGCCGCTCCAGCGCCTCGGTGAAGTTGGAGAACGTCCACTCCCGCGGCAGCAGCGTGACGTCCAGCGAGTTCAGCTCCGCCGACGACTTCACCGCGGCCGACACCAGCCAGAGCAGCGGGAAGCCGAGGAACACCAGGTACCCGGCCAGCGCCACGTATTGCAGCGGCCTGACGAACCACGCGCGCTGGTTCATCGCTCGGCCCTGCCCTTGCGGAACTGCTGCAGCAGGTAGAGCGACAGCATGACCAGCACGGCCAGCACCAGCACGTCGCCCATCGCCGAGGCGTACCCGATGTTGCGGTTCTTGAAGGCCTCCAGGTAGGTGAAGAGCATCGGCAGCATGGTCCGGCCGCCCGGCCCGCCCTCGGTCATCACGTAGACCAGACCGAAGGAGTTGAAGGACCAGATGAAGTCGAGCGAGGTGGAGGCGAAGATCACCGGCCGCAGCGCCGGCAGCGTCACGTGCCAGAACCGACGGGCCGCGTTCGCGCCGTCGACGGCGGCCGCCTCGAGCTGCTCGGTGGGGATCTGCTGCATGCCGGCCAGCAGCAGCACCGTGGTCTGCGGCATCCCGGACCAGACAGCGACGACGATGACGGCCGGCAACGCCGTCGAGAAGTCGCCGAGCCAGTTGACGCCCGGGAGCCCGACCGCCTCGAGCGCCGCGTTGAGCGGGCCCGTGGTGGGCGAGTAGATCATCCGCCACATGATCGCCACGACCACCGGTGGCATCGCCCACGGGATCAGCGCCAGCACCCGCGTGAGGGACTTGAGCCGCAGGTCCGCGTTCAGCAGCAGCGCCAGACCCATCGACGCCACCAGGGTCAGCAGGCAGCACGAGAGCGCCCAGATCAGACCGATCCGGAACGAGGACCAGAACAGGGTGTCGCCCGTGAGCCGGACGAAGTTGTCCAGACCGATGAAGTCGGCGGTGTCGTTGCGGCGCAGCGTGGCGTCGGTGAAACCGAGGTACACACCCGCCATCAGCGGGATCATCGAGAAGACGATGATCGGGAGCGTGGCCGGCACCACGAGTGCGATCGCCTCGCGCCGCTGCGCGCGGTCGACGACACCGGGGCGGGTGGCGACGGCGGCCGTCACGGAGCGCTCCCGGTCGCGCGGACGTCGGTGGCCATCGGCTCCCCTTCTCCTCGTTCGGTGGTGCTGCGGCTCGACCGACCGACCCGCAGCGACGCGGGCACGACGACGTGCTCGTGCGGTCGGTGCGGCGCGTCCAGGCGTGCGAGCAGCAGCTCCGCCGCTCGACGCCCGCGCTCGGTGGCGCCGAGGTTGACGCTGCTCAGCGTCGGCCGGAACAGTCGGCCGAGCTCGGTGTCGTCGACCCCGACCACCGCGAGGTCCTCGGGCGTGCGCAGCCCGAGTCGATCGGCGGCGTGCAGCACGCCGATCGCCAGCAGGTCGTTGGCCGCGAGGACGGCATCGGGCCGGTCGGGCCCGATGAGCAGCGCCGCGGCGGCGGTGGCCCCCGCGGCGGTGGTGAAGTCGTCGGCCACCACGACCTGGGCGTCCGACCCCGCGCTCGCGGCGAACGCGGCGCCGCGGACACGTCCGGGGGTCGTGTCGATCGGCCCGTTGACGAACGCGATCCGCTCGGCCCCGCTCGCACGCAGGTGCTCGACCGCGAGCGCGATCCCGCCCGCCGAGTCGGGGGCGACGGTGTCGACGGCGACGCCGTCGGGCATCCGTCCGAGGACGACGACCGGCACCGGCGAGGCCGCGACCGCGGCGACGAGCTCCTCGGTCACACGGAGGGGCGAGAGCACCAGGCCATCGGCGTACCCACGCTGCAGGCCCGTGACGACGTCGACGGTGCCGGCAGCGTCACCGGTGCTGGCGACGAGGAGTCGGTAGCCGGCATCGGCGACGACGCCCCCCACCGCCGTCATCATCTCGACGTAGACGGGGTTCCCGATGTCGGCGACGGCGTAGGCGAGCTGCTGCGTGCGGCCGAGCTTGAGCGACCGGGCGGTGGCGTCGGGCACGTAGCCGAGCTCGCGGGCCGCGTTGCGGACCGCGTCGACCGTGGCGACGACGCTCGTGTGACCGTTGAGAGCGCGTGACGCCGAGGCGATCGAGACGCCGGCGCGCTGGGCGACCTGCGTGATCGTCACCCGCTGGGCCATGCCTCACCTCGCCGTCGAAGTCGGGTGCGCGTCGTCGAGCACACCGTCGGAAACGTTTCCATCGCCGATGATCGGAACACTAGCCGGAAACGTTTACACGTGCGACCCGGTCCCGCACGATCGTTGCGCGATCGTGACCGCGCTCGTCAGCACCGCGGCCTGTCGCAGGATCGCGACACCGCGGCGACAGGCCGGCCACCCGTGCGCGTCGTGCGGTCCGTACCGTCGCCGTCATGACCACCCGTCGCGCACGGGTCGCAGCGGCGGGAGAGCCCGTCGTGTCTGTCGAAGGCAGACAAACCGGGGATGATCTGGACCGTGGAGGACCGATGAACGACAGGCCGCGTGTGCTGCTCGTCGACGACGAGGACGCGATCCGTGACGGGCTCGCTCCGTTCCTGTCCCGGTCGGGGTTCGAGGTCCGGACGGCGTCCGACGGCGTCGAGGCGCTCGACGCGCTCCGCGCGGACGCGGCCGACATCGTCGTCTGCGACATCATGATGCCGCGCTTGGACGGGCGCGAGGTCGTGCGCACGCTCCGGGCCGACGGCGACTGGACGCCGGTCATCCTGCTCACCCAGGTCGGCGCGTCGTTCGAGCGGTCGGCGGCGCTGGAGGAGGGTGCCGACGACTACCTCAACAAGCCGTTCGACCCGCAGGAGCTGCTCGCTCGGCTGCGGGCCGTGCTGCGGCGGTCGGTCAAGGGGCAGCCCTCGCTCGCCGCCGCCACGCGGCTGCAGTCGGGCCCGTTGACCTTCGACCGATCGGCGCGGCGGATCTGGCTGGACGGCGTCGAGGTGTACCTGACACCGAAGGCGTCGCTGCTGCTGGAGTACCTGATGTCGCACCCCGACGAGCTGCACACCCGGCCGCAGCTGCTCGAGCAGCTCTGGGGCTTCGAGCGGGGGATGAGCAGTCGCGCCGTCGACCACCGGGTCGCCGAGATCCGCCGTGTGCTCGGCGACGACCCGGCCTCCCCGCGCTTCGTCGAGACCGTGACCTCGCTCGGCTATCGGTTCGTCGGCCGGGTCGATCGGCCGGCCTCGTGACGTCAGCCGCACCCCAGCCGCGCGGGCGCGGCCCGGCCCAGGGCGAGCGGAGCCCCTGGGCCGCCCTCCTCCTGCTCGCACCCGCCCTGGCCGGACTCGCCGTCGGGCTGGTGCTGCTGGCCGCGGTCGGTGGACGGCGGTTGGTGTTCACGCTGAGCATCGCCGCCGTGCCCGCCCTGCTGGGCCTGCTGATCTCCGCGGTCGTCGCGCTCGTCGTCGCGCTCCGCGCGCGAGAGCGGCGTCGCCGCGAGCGCACCCGCGCCCAGGCCGAGGAGGCGGCGCGGGCTGCCCACCGCCGCTTCCTCGCCCGGCTCGACCACGAGCTCAAGAACCCGGTCACGGCGGTCCGGGCCTCGGCGGCGGCGCTGAGCAACGCCGCCGACCCCGCCGACCGGGAACGGCTGATCGGCACGGTCGACGCGCAGGCGGCACGGCTGTCGACCCTGGTCGCCGATCTCCGCAAGCTCGCCGAGATCGAGTCAGGTCCGATC
The DNA here is from genome assembly GCA_048594485.1 of Pseudactinotalea sp. GTDB lineage: Bacteria > Actinomycetota > Actinomycetes > Actinomycetales > Beutenbergiaceae > Pseudactinotalea. The sequence goes on from JBMDXU010000167.1 coordinate 7,037, forward strand.
GAGGTCGAGGACGTCGACGTCGCCCAGGTGATCGACGAGGCCGTCACCGACATGCGCGACCAGGCGCCCGCGTCCGGGTTCGGGTCGCGGACGATCGACGTCGTCCTCCCCCGCGCGCCGTGGCCGCTGCCGCACGTGCGCGGCGACGTCGACCTCATCTATCTCGCGGTCTACAACCTGCTCTCCAACGCCGTGAAGTTCGCCGCGTCCGAGCACCCGATCGAGGTCCGCGGGTCCGACGACGGCGCCCACGTCGTCATCGAGGTCGCCGATCGAGGCATCGGGATCCCCGAGCACGAGGTCGCCGGCGTCTTCGACGAGCTCGCGCGCGGCAGCCAGGCACGCGGCATCCCCGGCTCCGGGCTCGGTCTGTCGCTGGTGCGGGTGATCGCGGAGCGACACGGCGGGGACGTCGCGATCCGCTCGCGCGAGGGCGCGGGGACGAGCGTGCGGGTCAGGCTGCCGATGGCGGGCCCACCGGCGTGAGGCGCTGCTGTCGCAGGACCGCGACAGCATCGCGACAGCCGTGCCACCTCCCTCCCGACGATCTCTTCTAAGTTCTCTGCCGTGACCCTCTCAGCCCGCCGCGCGAGCCTCGCCCTCGCCGCCGTCGTCGCCCTGTCCGCCTGCTCCGTCACCGCGGAGGCCGACGACCCGACCGACCCTCCGACGACGACGTCCCCGACGCCGTCCGCGGATCCCACCTCGTCCTCGCCGACTCCGGCCGCGACCACCGACGCGCCGGACCTGCCGACGGTGCCGGGCTACGACGTCGGCGAGTTCCCGCCCGTCCCGCTGTTCGTGCTCCCGGACCTGGCGTTGCTCGAGGCGTCGATGTCCGGGTTCACGCCCGAGCTGGCCGAGCTCGTCGGCGACTACCCCGGCCTGACGATCAGCCCCGCACGCTGCGACGAGGCCGGCGAGCTCGTCTCGGGGCCGGGGTCGCTCCTGCTCTACGGCGACGGGTCCGGCACCTACACCGGGCCCGACGGCGAG
>JBMDXU010000168.1:0-13278 GCA_048594485.1 Pseudactinotalea sp.
ACAAGGAGTCCCTATCAGCGAGCCACGCATCAACGAGCGCATCCGCGTACCTGAGGTGCGCCTGGTCGGCCCGAACGGCGAACAGGTCGGCATCGTCAAGGTCGAGACCGCGCTCCAGCTGGCGAGCGACGCCGATCTCGACCTCGTCGAGGTCGCGCCCGACGCTCGGCCGCCCGTCGCCAAGCTCATGGACTACGGCAAGTTCAAGTACGAGTCGGACATGAAGGCGCGCGACGCGCGACGCAACCAGACGAACACGATCCTCAAGGAGATCCGGTTCCGCCTGAAGATCGACCCGCACGACTACGGCACCAAGAAGGGCCACGTCGAGCGGTTCCTCAAGGCGGGCGACAAGGTCAAGGTGATGATCATGTTCCGCGGCCGCGAGCAGTCCCGCCCCGAGATGGGCATGCGGCTGCTGCAGCGCCTGGCGGAGGACGTCGCCGAGCTCGGTCACGTCGAGTCGACGCCTCGCCTGGACGGCCGCAACATGACCATGGTGCTCGGCCCCAACAAGAAGAAGGTCGACGTGCAGCGTGAGCAGCGCCGTCGTCCTCAGGAGCCCACCACCAGCGAGCAGCCCGAGCAGGCCGAGCCGGCGGAGCAGGCCGGCTGACGCCGGTCCGCAACAACGAAGCAAGAGAGACGAAGAGATGCCGAAGAACAAGACCAACTCCGGTGCGAAGAAGCGATTCCGCGTCACCGGCAGCGGCAAGATCATGAAGCAGCGCGCCCGCCACGTGCACAAGTTCCAGGAGCGTGCCTCGCGCCAGGCCCGCCGCCTCGTGAACGACACCCTGGTGAAGCCGTCCGACGTCAAGAACGTGAAGAAGCTGCTCGGCCTGTAGGCCTGAGCACTTCCCCGACCAAGCAAGGAGAACGACGTGGCACGCGTCAAGCGGGCAGTCAATGCCCAGAAGAAGCGCCGGACGACACTCGAGCGCGCCAGCGGCTACCGCGGGCAGCGTTCGCGCCTGTACCGCAAGGCCAAGGAGCAGGTGACGCACTCGCTCACCTACGCCTACCGCGACCGTCGCGCCCGCAAGGGTGACTTCCGTCGCCTCTGGATCCAGCGGATCAACGCCGCGGCTCGCCAGAACGGCATGACCTACAACCGCCTCATCCAGGGTCTCAAGGCCGCGGGTGTCGAGGTCGACCGTCGTGCGCTCGCCGAGATCGCCGTCAGCGACGCCGCCGCCTTCACGGCGCTGGTCGAGGTCGCGAAGAACGCCCTCCCCGAGGATGTCAACGCTCCCGCCGCCTGAGCTGCGGACCGCGTGATCGCCGCCCCCGTCGCCCTCGAGGCGGCGGGGGCGTCGTCGTCGGGCGGCGGTTCTGGGCAGAATGTCCGGGTGGTCGAGATCCTCACCAACCCCCGCGCCGATCGAGTCCGGGCGGTACGTGCGCTCACGGGACGCCCCGCGCGGGCCCGGCACGAGCAGTTCCTGGTCGAGGGGCCGCAAGGCGTGCGCGAGGCGGTGCGCTTCGTGGCCGCGGCCGTGCGTGACGTCTACGTCACGGTCGAGGCGTCGCAGCGGTACCCGGAGATCGTCGATGCCGCCGAGGCGGCGGAGGTGCGGGTGCACCTGGTCGCGCCCGACGTGGTCGCGGCGATGAGCGCGGACGCCCAGGGCGTGCTGGCGGTCGTGCGCACCGGCGGTGGGGCGGGCCTCGACGGGGTCCTGCCGGGCGCTCGCCTCGTCGCCGCGCTGGCGCAGGTCCGCGACCCCGGCAACGCCGGCACCGTGATCCGCGCCGCCGATGCCGCCGGCGCCGACGCCGTCGTCCTGTCCCGCGCGAGCGTCGACCTGCACAACCCCAAGGTCGTGCGGTCCAGCGCGGGATCGCTGTTCCACCTGCCGGTCGTGACCGGCTCCGCCCTCCCGGACGCGGTCGCCTCGGCGCGCGCGGCCGGTCTGCAGGTGCTCGCCGCGGACGGGTCCGGCGACGTCGTCCTCGACGACGCCCCCCTGGCGCAGCCGACGATGTGGCTGTTCGGGAACGAGGCCCACGGGTTGGACGAGGAGTCGCGCAGCCTGGCGGACGCCGTCGTCCGCATCCCGATCCACGGCCGCGCGGAGAGCCTGAACCTGGCGATGGCGGCGACGCTGTGCCTCTACGCCTCCGCCTCGGCGCACAGGAGCGCTCGATGACCGACCTCGACGCCCTGCAGGCACGGCTGGTGCGGCTCGCGGACGGCCGCGACCGCGTCATCGTCGGTGTGACCGGTCCGCCGGGCGCGGGCAAGTCGACCCTGGTGGCCGCGCTGCTCGGTCGGCTGCAGGCGCAGGGTGTCGGGGCCGTGGTCGTGCCGATGGACGGCTTCCACCTGAGCAACGGCGAGCTCGCCCGACTCGGGCGCGCGGACCGGAAGGGAGCGATCGACACGTTCGACGGCGGTGGTTACGTCGCGCTGCTCAGGCGGTTGCGTGAGGCGTCCGAACCGGTGGTCTACGCACCGGAGTACGTGCGCGGGTCGGTCGAGTCCTCGATCGGGTCGGCGATCGCCGTGCCCCGGGAGGTGCCGGTCGTCCTCACCGAGGGCAACTACCTGCTGGTCGACGAGGAGCCCTGGAACGCTGTGCCGTCGCTGCTCGACGAGACCTGGTTCGTCGACGTCGACCCCGAGCTGCGGCGTCGCCAGCTGCTCGAGCGGCACCGTGCGAACGGCAAGCCCGAGGAGCTGGCGCGTGCGTTCGCGCTGGGGTCCGACGAGACGAACGCCCGCCTGGTCGAGGCCGCACGCGGGCGCGCCGACCTCGTCGTCGAGAGGGGAGCGTGAGCCGCGGTGGCTGACGGACCGACGCGACGGGCGCTGATCACGGCGATGGGTGCCGGCACGCTGGCCGGGTGCGGTCCGGACGGTGGCGGCGACGAGACCGACCCCGCCGTGGGCGCCGTGGTCGTGCGGTACGGCGACGACCCGTCCCAGTTCCTGGAGCTCACCCGCGCCGAGTCCTCGCGCGGCGTCGTCGTGGTGATCCACGGAGGCTTCTGGCGATCGGGGTACGACCTGTCGCTGGGCACGCCGCTCGTGCCGTCACTGGTGGCGCAGGGGTGGGCGGTCGCGAACCTGGAGTACCGACGGGTCGGCAACGGGGGCGGCTGGCCCGCGACGTTCGACGACGTCCACGCGGGTCTGGAGGTCCTGGCCGAGCAGGAGCTGGACCTCGGCACCGTCATCACGCTGGGCCACTCGGCCGGAGGTCACCTGGCGGTCTGGGCGGCGGGCCGGCACCGGCTCGAGCGGTGGGCCGACGCCGCGGTGCCGGTCACCGGCGCGATCTCGCAGGCGGGTGTGCTCGACCTGCGGACCGCCGATCTCGACCAGCTGGGCGGGGGCGCGGTGGCGGCGCTCATGGGAGCCGGTCTCGACCGGCTGGACGACGCCGATCCGATGACGCAGATCCCGCTCGAGGCACCCGTGCGCTGCGTGCACGCCCCCGACGACGACATCGTCCCGATCTCGCAGTCGCGCACCTACGTCGACGCCGCCGTCGCCGCCGGGGCTGACGCGACCCTGACCGAGGTCGACGGCGGGCACTTCGGGGTCATCGACCCCGGCAGCGCCGCGTGGGAACGGATCCTCGACCTGGTCGAGACGTTCTGACGCTCAGCCCAGCTGCTCGCGCACGGCGGGCGCCACCTCGGCGGCGAACCGTTCTGTCGTGGCCAGGTCGTCGGCGGCGAGCACGACGCCGCCGAGACGGTGCTCCAGCGCCGCGGCCACGATCTGCTCCACCCACACCGACGGCGGCCCCTGCAAGAACCCCGAGCCCGTCGGCTCGAACGAGGTGCCCATGACGTTGAGGAAACGCCGGATCGCCGTCGGAGGACGCCCTGCCGCCATCGCCGCGTCGTCGATGCGTCCCGACATCTCCTCGAACGAGTCCCAGCCGTCCGGCAGATAGTTCCAGGAGGGTAGCCAGCCGTCGCCGAGCTCTCCGGTGAGAGCGAGCATCCGGGGCTTGTACGCGCCGACCCAGATCCCGATGTCGTGCGCCGGGCGGGGGCCGCGCTTCATGCCCGAGGCCTGGTAGTACGTGCCGTCGAGCCGGACGCCGCCGCGGGTGTCGGCATCCCACACCTGCCGGATGAGCTCGATGCCCTCGCGCAGCGCCTGAACGGCCTGCCCGGCGCTCAGCCGACGGCCTCCCATCGCCGCGATCGCGTCCCAGAACGCACCGGAGCCGATGCCCAGTTCCGCGCGACCACCGCTGAGCAGGTCCAGTGTCGCCGTCGCGCGGGCGAGCACCGCGGGCGGGCGCAGCGGCAGGTTGGCGACGTTGGCGGCCAGATGGACCCGCTCGGTGCGCGCCGCCACGTAGGCGAGCAGCGTGGAGGTGTCCAGGAACGAGGTCTGGTACGGGTGGTCCTGGAACGTCACCAGGTCCAGGCCACCGCGATCGGCAGCCTGGGCGAGCGCGACGACCCGCTCGGGGTCGTGGGCGCTGGGTGTCACGAAGGTGCCGAGGAGCATCGGCCGGCTCGCGAGGGTCATCGGGTCTCCAGGGGTGCGGGTGCGATCGGGACGTTGTCGCGCAGCAGCGACGTCGGGTCGTAGTGACGCTTGAGGTCGCGCAGCCGCGACAGCGTCGGGGGTGGGAACGCCCGGGACACGACCGAGCCGTCGGTCCGGGTGTCGAAGCTGAGGTACATGCCCTCGGCGAGCTCCTCGAGCGCGGCCCATCCGGGGTCGACGGCGGCCGGGCTGCGTCCCATCGCGGCGACGCTGAATCCCGCGTCTCGGTAGGCGAACGCGGTCGCGTCGGCGGCGACGTCGGCGATCGCGCCGCCCATGGTGCGCAGCTGGAAGACGTGCACCGAGCCGCCGTCGACGAGGTCGGTCGCGGCACGGGCCACCTCGGGGGTGATCGCGGCCACGAGCGCCGACCGCGCGGACCCGTGGTGGCCGTCCGCGCCGCGGTCGGGAGCCATCCCGACGACGTCGGCGTAGTCCACGAGCGCCACCTGCTGCTGCACGAGCGGACCGATCCGGGTGAACGGGCCGAGGTGCGCGATGATCGTGTCGGGGTCGGCCGAGTCGACCACCCCGTAGAGCTGGATCACGTAACGGTCGCCCCGGGGTGGCCCGGTGACCAGGAAGAGCGTCACGTCGCGGGGTGCCGCGCTCGCGATCTCCCCGAACGTCGTCAGGGCCTGCGCCAGGTCGTCGACCGCGAAGGCGAGCTGTGCCCAGCCCACCTGTCCGACCGCTCCGGCACGGAGCTCGAACGCGGTCACGACACCGAGGTTCGCGCCTGCGCCACGGACACCCCAGAACAGATCGGGGTTCTCGTCATGGCTCGCGCGGACCGGTGTGCCGTCGGCGAGCACCATCTCGACGGCGGTCAGCCGATCGATCGTCAGTCCTTGCCGTCGGCCGAGCAGCCCGATCCCGCCGGCCGTGGCGAGCCCGCCGATGCCGACGCCGCCGTAGTCGCCGGAGGTGATCGCCCAGCCGTGAGGACCGATCGCGGCCGCGACCTGCTTCCAGGTGGCGCCGGGGCCGGCGCGGAAGGTGCGGGAGGCGCGGTCCAGCACGGTGATCTCGTTCATGTCGGCGAGGTCGATCACCAGCCCGCCGTGGTTGGTGGAGCGACCGCTGATCCCGTGCCCGCCGCTGCGGATCCCGAGCGGCACCTCGCGATGGCGGGCGGCGAAGGCGAGCGCGTCGGCAACCTCTCCAGGCGTGGAGGGTCGCAGCACCAGACCGGGGTCGCCTCCACGCATGTAGGTGGAGGCACGGGCGGCGTGCCCGGCGTCGCCCGGCTCGATCGACCGGGGTGCCAACGACGCCGGGACCCCGTCGTAGTCGATGTCCGGCCGCCGTCGTGAGAGCGCTGCGGCGGAGCGCCAGCGTGGGGTAGTCGAACCGCGCGGGTCCGCCAGCCGGCGGACCTGCGCGCCCTCGCGGGCGCGTCCGGCGACGGGCCGGGCGCCGTCCGCGTCCGACACCGGCAGGTGCTCCGGCTCGACGACCCTCCAGAACGGCTCGACCGACTGGACCCGGCCGTCGGTGAGCGCGCCCGCCGTCGTCGCCGCCTTCTCGAGGACGGCGGCGACAGGGGCACCGGGCTCGGAGCCGTCGCCGGTCGCCGTCGCCCTGGGCACGAGCACGGTCAGCCGCTCGGTGCCCCCCGCCAACCAGAGTGCCGTCGTCCACGGGTCGAGACTCGCGGTCTCGTCGTCGGCGGGCTCGAGGACCGCGAACCCGAACCCGGCGGCGTCGGCAGCCCTGGCCATCGCCAGGAGCTCGGGTGCCGGGGTGCGCGCGGTCAGCGCGATACCGATGTCCATCCTGTCCCTCCGTCACCACAATCGTATGTCACACAGACGATCTGTGGAAACGCAGTTCTAGGCTACGATGTTCCCGTGGCAGGCGAGGGCGAGCACGACCTGGGCTGGATGCTCGGGTCGCTGCTCCGCGCCCATCGCGCGGGAATGACCGCGCTGCTGGCCGATCTGCCCCACGGTGCGCGGGGCTACCAGACGCTGCGCGAGGTCGCACGAGGTCGTCACACCAGCCAGCTGGCGCTGGCTCGACATCTCGGGATCGATCGCACCGTGATGACGTACCTGCTCGACGACCTGGTCGCCGCCGGGCTGGTCGAACGACAGGAGAACCCGGCCGATCGTCGTCAGCGGCTCGTGGTCGCCACCGATGAGGGCGTCGCGACGATCGCGGACCTGTGCAGCCGGGTCCGGGCCGTCGAGGACGAGACGCTGGCCGGGCTGCCGGTGCCCGAGCGCGAGACGTTCCGCGCGCTCCTCGACCGTGCCGCCGGCGCCGTGACGGAGACGTTCGACCCCTGCGGCGAGGACGAGGCGGCTCCGTCTCAGTCGGTGCCGAAGATGTCGGCCAGGTCGTAGCTCACGGGCTCCTCGAGCTGGGCGAAGGTGCACGAGCGCGGTTTCCGGTCCGGGCGCCACCGGTTGAACTGGGCCGTGTGACGGAACCGTGAGCCCTGCATGTGCTCGTAGCGGACCTCGACCACACGCTCGGGACGCAGCGGCACGAACGACAGGTCCTTGCCGGTGTTCCAGCGCGAGTACTCGCTCGACCGCGGGGTCCGGGTGGTCGCGTCGCCGGTCTCGGACCCTCCCCAGGCCCACGGGTGGTCGTCGAACGTGGTCACCAGGGGTTGCAGCTCGGCGAACAGCTCGCGACGCCGGGCCGCGGGGAACGCACCGATGACGCCCACGCTCGCCAGCTCGCCGGCGTCGGTGTACAGGCCCAGCAGCAGCGAGCCGATGGCGTCCGGTCCGGAGGTGTGCACCCGGTAGCCGGCGACGACGCAGTCGGCGGTGCGCTGGTGCTTGACCTTCGTCATCGTGCGCTTGTCGGGCTGATAGGTGCCCTCGAGCGGCTTGGCGACGACGCCGTCGAGGCCGGCACCCTCGAACGGCTCGAACCACCCCTGCGCGACTGCGGGATCGAGGGTCAGGGGTGTGAGGTGGACCGGCGCGCTCGCGCCGGCGAGCGCCTGCTCCAGCCGGGCACGCCGGTCGCGGAACGCCAGGCCGGTCAGGTCCTCGTCCTCGAGGGCGAGCAGGTCGAAGGCGACGAAGCTGGCCGGGGTCTGCTCGGCGAGCATCCTCACGCGGCTCGCCGCCGGGTGGATGCGTTGCTGGAGCACCTCGAACTCCAGCCGGTCGCCGATCGCGACGACGATCTCGCCGTCGACCACGCATCGCTGCGGCAGATGATCGCGGAACGCCTCGACCAGCTCGGGGAAGTAGCGCGTCATGGGCTTGGTGTTGCGCGAGCCGATCTCGACGTCGTCACCGTCGCGGAAGACGATCGAGCGGAAGCCGTCCCACTTCGGCTCGTACCCGAGGTCCCCGGTGGGGATCGCCTTGGCCGCCTTCGCGAGCATCGGGGCGACGGGCGGCATGACGGGCAGGTCCATGCCCGTCATCGTGCCATCACACGGCGCGGAGGGACTCAGTCGGCGTCCTGCGGGGTCCCCTGATCACCCTTCTTGGCGGCCACGATCATGAACTCCCAGACCAGCCCGTGGGCGAGCACGATGAGAAGGATCAGCAGCACCGCCTCGGCCTGGATCGGCTTGATCCCGAGCGGGGTGGCGACCTCCGGCGCGGCGCCGACCACAGCCACCAGGGCGTACACGACACCTACCACCCAACGGTTGCGCATCAGCGGTCCCTGGAGTGCGGCGCCGCCGCGCTGGGACCGCAGCAGCCGCACCGTCGAGATCACGCCGATCACCGCGACGATCACGAAGCTCGCCCGCCAGATGGCGGGCATCTCCGTGCCGCCGACCTGGGCGAACAGGCCCATCAGCGCCGGCAGCAGGAACGAGACGTAGACCCCGCCCACGATCCCGCGGAGCCGCTCCTCGCGCATCCACTCCTCGTGCTTCTGGACGACGCCCCACCACAGCCCGAGGAGGGTGAAGCAGGTCGCTGAGAACAAGGCGTAGAAGGTGGTGACGTCCATGCCGTTCCTCCGCTGGGGTGGCTGGATTCTCGTCCCACACCTGCGGCGGCGGCAAGGGCCGCCTCACGACCGTCGTCGTGCGGCCGCGGCCTGCACCAGCTGATCCTCGAGCGCGGCGATGATCGTGCGAGCGTCGTGGGGGCCGCGGTGCCGGGTGCCGTTGAGGAAGAAGGTCGGTGTCCCGCGCGCGCCGCTGTCGATCGCGCTCCGCTCGTTGTCCTCCACCACGCAGGCGAGGGCCTCGTCGTCGCAGTCGCGATCGAACTGGTCGAGATCGAGGTCGAGGTCGTCGGCGTAACGCCGCAGGTCGTCGATCTCCAGACGCGCCTGGTTCGCGAACAGCACGTCGTGCATCTCCCAGAACTTGCCCTGACGCGACGCCGCCTCCGCGGCCACCGCGGCGCGGCGCGCGTGCGGGTGGTAGTCGTCCAGCGGGAAGTGGCGCGCCACGTAGCGCACACGGTCACCGAAGTGGTCGTGGACGTCCTTCCACATGCCTGTCGCCTTGGCGCAGAACGGGCACTCGAAGTCGAGGTACTCCACGATCGTCACCGGGGCGTCCACGAGGCCCCGGATGTGGTCGACGTCGGGGTCGACGGCGGGTGTGAGGGTCACCGGGAGGTCGGCGGAGGTCTCGCCCCACTTGACCCGTGCGAGCTTGAACACCAGGGCACCGAGGGCGACAGCGAGCACCATCGCGATGAGGACGCCGATGGTCGCGTCGGCCGCCTGCTCACCCTCCAGGGACAGCCCGATGATGAGCAGGGCCATGGTGAACCCGATCCCCGACAGGGCCGCGCCACCGAGGACGCTGCCCGGCCCGACGCCGTCGGGCAGACGGCCCAGCCCCATCCGGACCGCCGTATACGCGCCCAGGCCGATGCCGATCAGCTTCCCGAGCACCAGGCCCGCGACGACGCCCCACGTGATCGGGGACTGGAGCGCGGTGCCGAAGACCCCGCCGCGCAGGTCCACACCCGCGTTGGCCAGCGCGAAGATGGGGACGACGACGAGCGAGACCGGCCCTCGCAGCACGTCGTGCAGGCGCTCGTTGACCGAGATCGAGCGTGCCAGCCCCATCCGGACGGTGCGCGCCATCCGCGCCTCCGGCGACTGCCAGTAGTCGCGGAACATCTCCTTGGCGTCCTCGACGCGACGGCGCTCGGTGGCGGCCGCGGGCACGAGCAGCCCGGCGGCCATGCCCGCGAGCGAGGGGTGGACGCCGCTGAGCAGCGTCGCGAACCAGAGGATGACGACGAGCAGCACGTACGGGCCGCTGCGCCACTGCTGGGACCGGCCCAGCAGCCAGAGCAGCGAGAGCGCAACCGCCGCCACGCGCAGGGGGGCGACGCGCAGCTCCTCGGTGTAGACGATGCCGATGACGCTGACGGCCAGAAAGTCGTCGACCACGGTCAGCGTCAGCAGGAACACCCGCAGCTGGCTCGACAACCGCGGGCCGACCAGGGCGAGCACACCGAGCAGGAACGCGGTGTCGGTGCCGATCACGACACCCCACCCGCTCGCGGCCTCACGGCCGGCGATCGCGAGATAGATGAGCGCGGGCAGCACCACCCCGACCAGCCCGGCGACCAAGGGCACGAGCGCCCGCCGTCGGTCGCGGAGCGAACCGATCGCGAGCTCCTGGCGCACCTCCAGCCCGATGAGGAAGAAGAAGATCACCATGAGGCCGTCGTTGACCCAGTGATGCAGGTCGAGCTCGAGCCGCGCCTCGCCGAACGCGACACCCAGCGGCATGTGCCACAGGTCGGTGTAGGACTGCGACCACGGCGAGTTCGCCCAGATCAGCGCGATCACCGCCACACCGGCCAGCAGCAGCGCGCTGCCGGTCTCGGTGCGCAGCCGGTCGATCGCGGTGGTCAGCCAGTCGGGCTTGGTCGAGTGCACGCGGAGCTACTCCCAGTTGGCGGCGTTCTTCTTGCTCGGCTGCACGCGAGGTGGTTCGCCGGGCATCTTCGGGTACTCGGGCGGATACGGCAGCTCGCCCAGGCCGCGATCCAGGTCCGCCTGCCACAGCGCGAGGGCGGGCGCGATGCTCCCCGGCGCGTCGCCCATCCCCGCCCAGGCGTCGCCGTCGGTCTCGATGATGCCGGGGACCGTGAGGACCGTGAAGGCCCGGGGGTCGACGTCGTCGAGGTCCTCCCAGCGGACGGGCATCGAGACCGGAGCGCCCGGCAGCGGGCGCGGCGAGTAGGCCGAGGCGATCGTGCGGTCGCGGTTGGCCTGGTTGAAGTCGATGAAGACGCGCGTCCCGCGCTCCTCCTTCCACCACGCCGTGGTGACCTGCTCCGGCATCCGCCGCTCCAGCTCGCGCGCGATCCCGATGACGCCGTGCCGCACGTCGATGAACTCGTGCGACGGCGCGATCCTCGTGTAGACGTGGACGCCGCGGTTGCCGCTCGTCTTCACCCAGGCGACGAGGTCGAGCTCGGCCATCAGCGCGCGGAGGGCGTGCGCGGCCGTCACAGCCTCGGCGAACCCGGTGCCCGGCTGCGGGTCGAGATCGATCCGCAGCTCGTCCGGGTTGTCGGTGTTCGCGGTCCGCACCGGCCAGGGATGGAAGGTCACCGTGTTCATCTGCACGGCCCACACCGCCGTCGCGACCTCGTCGATCACGAGCTGCGGATGACGGCGGCCCGACGGGTAGGTGCACATGACCGTGCGGGCGTACTCCGGGACGCCGCGGGGAGGGTTCTTGGAGAAGAACTCCTCGCCGTCGACGCCCCCCGGGAACCGCTGCAGCGTGACCGGGCGGTCACCGGCGGCCGCGACGAACGGCTCACCGACCGCAGCGAGGTAGCGGGCGAGGTCCATCTTCGAGATGCCGGGCCACATCTCGCGGTCGGGGGAGGAGATCCGGACCTCCCGCTCGCCGTCCGGTCCGGGGACCGTCACCATCTGCGCGTCGGACGCCATGGCGGTGAGCGTAGCGAGCACCACCGTCGGTCGGCGCTCGCGGAGGATGTCGCTGACGCCGAGCGGTTCAGGCGGCGTCGCTCGCCCCGTCCCGACGGCGCAGGTTGCGACGCACGCGAGCGACGACGAACCAGGCCACCAGCAACCCGATCACGACGAGGACGGCGGTCGAGATGATGCCCGACCACTGCTCCAGCGCGGGCTTGATGATCGGGCCGAAGGCGAAGCCGAGACCGATCCAGATCGAGTTCCAGACCAGCGACCCGGCGAACGTGTAGGCGCTGAACTTCCAGAACGTCATACGTTCGATCCCGGCGGGGATCGAGATGAAGGACCTGACCAGCGGGACGCAGCGCCCGAGCAGCACCGCCAGCCCGCCCCAGCGTGTGAAGAACGCCTCGGCCTTGTCGAAGTCGGCGCCGTCGATGAGCGGCATCCGGTCGACGAGTCGACGGGTGCGGTCCCGGCCGAGCGCGGCGCCGATCGCGTACCAGCCCCACGCGCCGATGAGCCCGCCGAGGGTGGCGGCGGCGATCGCGCCGTAGACGTTCATGCGGCCGTCATAGGCCCGGAACCCCGCCCCGGGCAGCAGGGCCTCCGAGGGCATCGGCGGGAAGAACGTCTCGACGATCAGGGCGATCCCGACGCCGACCTCGCCGAGCGTCTCCATGAGGGAGAGCACCCAGCCGATGAACCCCTCGTACTCGGCTCCGGGATGGATCTCGGAACCGGCGGTCGTCAGCGAGGGGAGGCGCATGGGAGTCAACGGTACGGGTTGACGCCGTCGAGCCGGCGCACTAGATTGCTAGCATGACAGCAAAGGTGCAGTTCAACGTCTACCTGCCGCCCGACCTCGTGCGCGACGTCAAGCACCGCGCGATCGACGAGCACGAGAGCCTCTCGGCGCTCGTCGAGCGTGTGCTCCGCGACTACGTCGCCACCCCGACCCCTCAGGAGGAGAACCGATGAAGATCGTCGTCCGACCCATCCGGTACACCGCTCGCGTCCCGCAGATGCAGGAGTGGGCGAGCCGGCTCGGCCTGGTCACCCTGCTGCAGACGCCCGACTGGGTGGTGCTGGGAGCCGGTGCCGGGAGGCTCGCGCTGCATGCCGTGCCCGAGGGTGATCCGCTCGACCGGGTCACCACGCTCGCGGTCGAGACCGACGACCTCGACGCGCTCGAGAGGCGCTGGGCCGACGCGGGGATGACGACACGGCGCACGGACGAGCACGACATCCCGCTGCTCTTCGCCACCACCCCGTTCGGCGGCGAGATCGCGGCGGGAGTGCTCACCCCGTCCCCCGGCGACGGTACCGACGGCGGCGATGCCCTGTCGGTGATGCCGATGCTGGTCACGACCGACGTCCCCGCCGCTGCCGACTGGTTCACGGCCTGGGGGCTGCGCCGTCGGATCAGCTCCGACGGCGACGGCTGGGTCGATCTCGACGCCCCCGACGGCGGCGGCCTGGTGGGCATCCACCTCGCGTCGAACCTCACGCAGGGGCCTCCTCCGCAGGCTCCGCCGCCCGAGCTCGCCGTCGGGCTCACCTTCGAGAGCTCCGACGTCGACGCGATGCTCACGCGCGTCCACGCGAACGGTCTCGAGGACGCGCACGTCGTGGACGAGTCCTACAACCGCACGCTGATGGTCGGCTGCCCCGACGGCGACACCATCTGGGTCGGCGGCGAGCAGACCGATCTGTACGGCTACTCGCGCGCCTGAGCATCAGTCCATCGTGCGCATCTTCTCGTCGTGGGTGCGGAAGTCGGTGTCGTCACCACATTCCCACGCCGGCAAGGGGTCGGGCTGGCCCGGTGCCGGGGAGTACAGCCACCACATGTTGCCCCACGGGTCCTGCATGCGGCCCATCTTCGTCTC
>JBMDXU010000169.1:0-5658 GCA_048594485.1 Pseudactinotalea sp.
GGGGCCCGCCCGCGGGCCGCCGCCGGCGCGCCCCCCCCGGCGCCCGCCACCCCGAGCCTATGCCGGGCGCCGACGGTGAGGCTCGAGCTGCGGGTCAGCGGGTGCGACGACCCGTGATCGCGGTGTAGATCACCAGCACGAGCAGCGACCCGCCGAGCGCGAGCAGCCAGGTGCGGATCTCGAAGAAACCGCCGAGCTGCACGTTGAACAGCACCGACCCGAGCCAGCCGCCCACGAGGGCGCCCACGACTCCGATGACGAGGCTCGCGACCCAGCCGCCCACAGCGCGGTCCTTGAGGATCGCCTTGGCGAGCGCGCCGCAGATCAGTCCGACGATGAGAAAACCGAGCAAACCCATGATGCTCCTTGTCTGTGCCGGCGCTGGTCGAGCACCGGCGTGTTGGGGAGGGGCTGCCCGACCGGTCGGTCGGGCAGGGTCCAGCAGGTTATCGGCGAACACGCTATCGCCTCGAACGCATGTGCATCCCCGCAGGTCACCCGTGGTGCCACCCGCGTGTCGCGATCTTGCGACAGCACTGCGACCCAGGCGCGACCGGATCGGGCGCGCCCGCCCCTAGCGTGGGCACAGATCCACGACACACCCAGGGAGAGCCTCGATGACCGCCACCCACGCCCACCGGCTCGCCGCCGCCGGCCTGCTCTGCCTCGCGCTGGCAGCCTGCTCGATCACGACCGAGGGTGACGGCGACGACGGCGGGAGTGCCGACACGACGCCGTCGACCGAGCAGCGAACGGACACCGATCCCGACGAGGGGACGACCGAGAGCCGCACACCCGATGTCATCACGGCCGAGCAGGTGTGGCTGTACGAGGTGCCTTCCGACGCCAACTTCGACTCGGGAGGCCAGGTCGACGTCGTCGTCGCCGGGGGCGACGGTGCGAACCACCCCGACAGCACGGCCCAGTGGCTGGGATGCGACGGCGTGGCCGCCGTCACGACGTACGCGCTCGACGGCAGGTACTCGATGCTCGACGGCACGTTGGCGTTTCGCGAGGGCACACCGGCGGCGGTCGTGGCCGAGGTGAGCATCGCCACCGACCTCGGCGTGCTGGGCAGCTACCGCATCGAGAGCGACGGCGGAGTGCCGCTGCAGCTGGTCCTCGACGGGGCGGAGGAGCTCGTCGTCACCGCCGAGGTGAGCGAGGGCGAGTGCGAGGTCGACGACGACGCGTACCTCGTGTTCGTCGACGCCGTCGTCACTCGCTGACCCGGGCAGACGAAGCGTCCCTCCCCTCGGCATGGTCGGGGGCAGTCGAAGGGAGGGACGCCAAGGGTCATCTTGCACGACGGATCGGTGATCGCGCACCTCTCGCGCAGGACTGGCCGCTTCCGGTCGAGTGAGATATGTCACTCGCTTCCAGTCGGCACCGGCCTGACGGGACGTCGTCCTACCATCCGGGCCACGGGCACACCCGGGCACGCGGTGCTGCATGCTGGCTTCCGCACACCGACGAAGGGACACCGATGGAGCTGCTGCGACTGGGCGAGCCGGGCCAGGAGATCCCCGCCGTTCGCCACGAGGGCGTGATCCGGGATCTGCGTGGTCTGACGGCAGACGTCGACGGCGACTTCCTCGCCGCGGACGGCGTGGCGCGCACCCGCGCCGCACTGGCCGACCTGCCCGTGCTCGAGGGTGCCTCTGAGCTCCGGGTGGGCGCACCGATCGCCCGACCCGGCGCCGTGCTGTGCATCGGCATGAACTACGCAGCGCACGCGGCCGAGTCCGGGAGCGAACCCCCGACCACCCCGGTGCTGTTCTTCAAGCACCCGAACACGGTGGTCGGGCCGTTCGACGACGTGCCGCTCCCCCCGGGGTCGACGAAGCTCGACTGGGAGGTCGAGCTCGGTGTCGTCATCGGCAAGCGCGCCAGCTACCTCGCCTCGCCTGAGCAGGCGTGGGACCACGTCGCGGGCTTCGTGACCAGCCAGGACCTGTCCGAGCGCACCTGGCAGCTGGAGGAGTCCGGCGGGCAGTGGAGCAAGGGCAAGTGCGGGCCGTCGTTCAACCCGCTCGGCCCCGCGCTCGTGCCGGTCGACGACCTCGCGGACCGCAACGCGCTCCGGCTCTGGTCGACGGTGAACGGCGAGACCCGTCAGGACTCCACGACCGCCGACCTCATCTTCGACGTCGCGACCGTGATCTGGCACCTCTCGCAGTACCTCGTGCTCGACCCCGGCGACCTCGTCAACACAGGCACCCCCGAGGGAGTCGCCCTGTCCGGCCGGTTCCCCTACCTCTCGGTCGGCGACGTCGTCGAGATCGGGATCGAGGGTCTCGGCGAGCAGCGCCAGCGCATCATCTGATGTCGTTGACGAATCGCCCCCTAACCCGATTTCGTTGACAAATCGGCGTCGGCACGGCACCGACGACATCGCGCAGCCGGCGGAACGTCGACGACGTCGCGCAGGTGGCAGAACGTCAACGAAAGCGCGCGAGGGGGCAAAACGTCACCGAAAGCGCGCTAGGGGGCGATTCGTCAACGAAAGCGCTCAGCGGGCGCGGAAGTGCTGCCAGTCGGGCTTGTTCGCGTAGGTCTCGCGGTAGTAGTCCGAGAGTGCGAGGCGTGAGGCCGCGGCGGCGTCGACGAGCACCGTGACCTTCGGGTGGTGCTGCAGGATCGTCGCCGGCCACATGGCGGAGACGGCGCCCTCCACGAGGTGGTGGACCGCCTCGCTCTTGGAGCGGCCGGTGGCGACGAGCAGCAGGTGGCGGGCGGCCATGATCGTGGCAAGCCCCTGGGTGAGGCAGTGCTGGGGGACGGCGTCGACGTCGTCCCCGAAGAAGCGGGCGTTGTCGGCGCGCGTCTGCGCCGTCAGCGTCTTGATCCGCGTGCGCGAGGCGAGCGATGACCCCGGCTCGTTGAACGCGATGTGCCCGTCGGTGCCGATGCCGAGGATCTGCAGGTCGACGCCACCGGCGTCGGCGATCGCCCGTTCGTAGTCCTCGCACGCGGCCGGGATGTCGGCGGCGAGACCGTTCGGGCTGTGGACCCGGGCCGGGTCGATGTCGATGCGGTCGGTCAGCTCGGTCGCGATGACGTTGCGGTACTGCTGCGGGTGGTCGGCCGGCAGTCCGACGTACTCGTCGAGCGTGAAGGCGCTCGCCTCGGCGAAGCTGACCTCGCCGGCGTCGTGGCGGGCCGCGAGCTCGTCGTAGATCCGCAGCGGCGACGATCCCGTCGCCAGCCCGAGGACGGCGTCGGGCTTGCGCTCGAGCAGCTGGCAGAAGGCGTCGGCACCGATCGTCGCGATCTCGTCGGGCCCGCTCGTGATGATGACCTCCACGACGGGTCAGTCTGTCACCCCGCGGAGGACCCGACGGCGTCCAGGGCCCTGGTCACGACGGGCCGGACACGCACGAGGCCCCCGGCAGTCTCGCCGGGGGCCTCGCGTCGTGCTGGTGTCAGCCCTTGGAGATCGGGCCGCTACGGCCCTTCCTCGCCGTCAGGCCCATGTAGATGCCGAGCGCGATGATCGCCACGACGATCGAGATGATCCAGCGGATCCAGTCGATCCCGTTGGTGTCACCCTGATCGGAGATCAGGCCCCAGATGAAGTAGCCGGCCAGCGCACCGATGATGCCGATGACCACGGTGACGAGGAATCCGACCTTCTGAGACCCCGGCTTGATGAGTCGGGCCAGCACTCCGATGACGGCACCGAAGATGATGGTTCCGATGATCTGTCCCACACCCACCCCTTTCTCCTAGGGAGACCTGGCGCCTCCCTGGACTCAGAGTGGCACAGGCGACGGCGTGTCGGCCCCCAGTCAGGACGGCTCGCCGAGACCGGTTCTCCGGACCGGACGCGCCGCTGGCGTCAGCGCGACGGCGAGGCTGATCGCCGTCAGCCCGAGAACCTCTCCGAACGTCGGTCGCTGCTGCAGTGCGAGGAGCCCGACGACGGTCGCCGTCGCGGGGAGGAGGGCCGTCAGGAGCGCGAAGGTCGCGGTCCCGAGCCTGCTGATGGCGATCTGGTCGAGGATGTACGGGATCGTCGAGGAGAGCACGCCGACGCCGAGCGCCGCCAGCCAGACCCCCGCGCTCGCGGTGAGCAGCGGCCCGGCGAACGGCATCGCGATCGGCGCCAGCACCACCACGGCCACCGCGCTCCCGAGAGCCAACGACGTCTGCCCGTCGCGGACAGCGGCGATCCGTCCGGCGAGCACCATGTACCAGGCCCACGCCGCTCCGGCGGTGGCGGCGCAGGCGAGGCCGATGAGGAGGCCGCCCGCTCCGCCGTCGACGTCCCACTCCAGACCGAGGAGACTGATCGACGCGACGCCGAGCACGGCGAGCGTCACCGCCGCGCGGCCGCGCCCGGTCCTGTTCCCCCACGCCGCGACCAGCGCCGGCCCGGCGAACTCGATCGCGACGGCGGCGCCGAGCGGCAGGTGCCGGATCGCGATGTAGAAGAGCATGTTCATGCCGACGAGCACGATCCCGAACAGCGCGCTCTGCAGGAAAGTGGTGCGGGTCCACGACGCCCGCCACGGGCGCGTGAGCGCGACCAGCACCAGCGCGCTCACCACCGCCCGCAGCCAGGCGACCGTGTGGGGCGGCATCAGGGCGAAGAGACCGACGGCGACCGCCGCCCCCAGGTACATCGACAGCCCCGAGGTCACGAACAGGGCGGGCGCCGGGACCGGCGCGAGCGCCCGGGACAGCCCGCCGAGCGCCGGCGGTCTGCTCACCGACGACCCAGCTCGACCTGCAGACCCCGGTGGTCGGAGATCGGCAGGTCGAGCGCGCGCACCTCGGTCACCGACGCGCCGCGCACCAGGGCGTGATCGATCTGCCGGCGTGGAGCGGAGGCCGGGAAGGTCAGTGCACGCGGCATCTCCCACCCCCGGGCCAGCGGACCCAGCGCCCAGGGGTCGAGGTCGAGGTCGCCGCACACCACGGCCGGGGTGGGCAGCGTGCTCATCGACCGCAGCAGCCCACCGACCTGCACCGCCGCCACGGGCCCGAGCAACGACAGGTGCGCGCTCCCGATGCTCACCTCGCCCTGGGGTGTCGTGATCACCGCGGCCAGCACCCCTCGCTGCTCGTCGTCGCGCAGACGCAGGCGGCCACCCGTGACCACGGGATAGCGCGGGCGCAGCCGTGGCAGCGGACGGACGAACCAGGCCGCGACCGGCCACCGGGACACGATCGCGAGCCCGTACGCGGGTCCGTCGACGTCACCCCAGCGCGCGGGCGCGATGCGGGCGCGGCGCACGTCACCGGTGAGGGTCGCCGCGAACCTCACGTGCGGCAGCCCCAGCGCCTCCGCGATGACGCCGGCCTGGTCGACACCACCCGTGCGTGGCTGTCCCCGGTCGACCTCCTGCAGCGCGAGCACGTCGACGTCGACACCCTCGAACGCCGACGCGAGCTGATCAGCGGTCGTGGTGGAGCCGTCGCGCAGCAGCCCGCGCTGCAGGTTGAGGCTGAGAACCCTCACTCGGCGGGGTCGGCCGACGGCGCAAACGTCAACGAAACCGAGTTGATGCAGAAGCGGTCGCCGGTGGGCGTCTGCGGGGCGTCGTCGAAGACGTGGCCGAGGTGCGAGCCGCAGCGGGCGCACCGCACCTCGGTGCGGACCATCCCGTGCGAGCGGTCCTCGATGAGCTCGACGGCGTCGCCCTCGCGCGG
>JBMDXU010000017.1:0-7044 GCA_048594485.1 Pseudactinotalea sp.
GCTCGTGCTCGCCCCGACGCTCCTGCTCGAGGGTCTGCCGTCGCAGCTCGACGCGCACGCGACGGCCGGCTACCTCTGGCTCGGGCTCGTCGGAGGACTGCTCGCCTACACGATCTGGTTCGCGGGCCTGCGGCGTCTCCCGGCGGTGGCGACCGCGCAGCTCGGACTGCTCTCGCCCCTGATGGCGGCGACGCTCGGCGCCCTCGTCCTCGGTCAGGGCCTGCGTCCGCTCCAGCTCGTCGGGTTCGCACTCGCACTCACCGCGCTGGCCGCGGGCCAGATCGCACCCCGGGTGCGCGCGAGCGGCGGCGATCAGCGCCCACCCGCGCCGGCCCGGGCCGGGGCTCCGGTCAGCGGCGGCGCCCGTGGTCGCGCCCCGGTCGCTGCGCCGTGACGGATCGTGTGCGTCGTGCACCGAGGTGCGGACCGCACCCGATGACCGCGTGCGTCGTGCCCCCGGCGCGATTCGAACGCGCGACCTACCGCTTAGGAGGCGGTTGCTCTATCCCCTGAGCTACGGGGGCGGGGACAGCCGGACCATCTTGTCAGGTCTTCAGGCCGACGGCGTTCTCCACGCCGGTCCATGGCCTGCGGCGCCCCGAGGCGTGCGAGGGTGGTGCCATGGTCCAGTCGGTGGCACGCCAGGTGATCGACCTCCCCGCGGAGCGCGCCTTCGACCGGCTGACCGCGACCAAGAACCACGAGCGGCTGATCCCGCTCACCACGATCGCGACCCCGGACCGGCGCCCGCAGGTCGGGGATCTCACCGTCGCCGTCTCGGCCGGGATTCTCGTCGACCGGATGGTGCTGACCGTGCTGACGCCGCCGACGGCGACCGCACCGGGTCGTGCCCGCTGGGTCAAGCTCGGCCCGGTTCTGCACGGCGAGGCCGAGGTGAGGGTGAGCGCCCTCGGGCCGCGCCGCTGCGTCGTCGAGTGGGTCGAGGAGGACATCCGGCTCGCCGCGCTCCCCGACGCCCTCACGGTTCGCCCGTTCACGGCGGCCGTCGCGCTGATGACCCGGTTCGCGCTGCTCCGGCTCGCCCGCCTCGTCGACGCAGAGCGACGCCGGTCCGCGCTCGCCGAGCCCGGCGCGCCGTGACCACCGCATGGTCACCGCGACGAATCTCATGATGTGAGAATGGCGGTCGCCGCTCGCCGCGAGCGGTGACCCCCAGTGAGGAGACCCCTTGCCTGCGCGCCACTATCTGATGTGCCCGCCCACCCACTACACGGTGCGGTACCAGATCAACCCCTGGATGCACCCCGACCAGCCGACCGACGCCGCCCTCGCCATGAGCCAGTGGGAGACGCTGCGGTCCACGTACCTGGACCTCGGGCACACGGTCGACCTCATCGACCCGCTCCCCGACTACCCCGACATGGTCTACGCCGCGAACGGCGCGACCGTCGTCGACGGCGTCGCGTACGCGGCGAGCTTCACGCACCCGGAGCGTCAGGCCGAAGGACCCGCGTACCTGGCACGGCTCGCCGAGCTCGGCTTCCGCCCGGTCGAGGCCGGCGCGGTCAACGAGGGCGAGGGCGACATGCTCGTCACCTCGAAGGCGATCCTCGCGGGCACCGGGTTCCGGTCGAGCGTGGAGGCGCACCAGGAGCTCCAGGAGGCCGTGGGCCGTGCCGTGGTCTCGCTCCGGCTGGTCGACCCGAGCTACTACCACCTCGACACCGCGCTCGCCGTGATCGACGACGACCTCGTCGCGTACTACCCGCCGGCGTTCTCGCCGGGCAGCCGGTCCGCGCTGGAGCACCTGTTCCCGGAGGCGATCATCGCGACCGACGCCGACGCGAAGGTCCTCGGCCTCAACGCCGTGTCCGACGGGTCGAACGTCGTCGTCGCGCCCGAGGCTCGCGACTTCGCCGCCGCGTTGCGCGAGCGGGGGTACACCCCGATCCCGGTCGACACCTCCGAGCTCCTCAAGGGCGGCGGCGGTGCCAAGTGCTGCACGTTGGAGCTGCGCCGCTGAGACGCGGAGTGCCGCCCTCGCGCCTCAGGACGACCAGGGCGCGATGGGCGGCAGCCCCTCGTCCTGGGTGCGGGAGGGCACGACCATGACGGGGCAGGCGCTGTGGTGCAGCAACGCCTGCGAGGTCGACCCGAGCAGCATCCCGGCGAAGCCGCCCCGGCCGCGTGTGCCGACGACGACGAGATCGACCGCGGTCGAGAACTCCGCGAGCAGGGCCGCGCCCGTACCGTCCAGGGCGTGTCGCCGAACCAGGCGGTCCCGACCGTCGAGCGCGCGGTCGACGGCGACGTCGAGGCCCGCCTTGCAGTCGTTGAGCAGGGTCTCGCTGTCGACGCTGGCGGGCAGCCAGCCGAGCAGCCCCGTGCCCGTGCCGATCGGGATGCCGCTGACGGCCGTCAGCTCGGCGTCCCACAGGATCGCCTCCTCGATCGCCCGGCTGAGCGCCCCCTTGGCCGAGGCCGACCCGTCGACACCCACCACGATCCGGCGCACCGGGATCGGGAGCTGCGCACCCTCGCGGTAGGGCACGACGACCGTCGGGCAGTGTGCGTGCGCGGGCAGCGCGGAGGAGACCGTGCCCAGGATGCGCTCGGCGAAACCACCCTTGCCGCGCGTGCCGACGACGGCGAGGCAGACCTCGCGCGACGCCTCGACCAGGACGCCGGCCGGGTCCCCGGTCTCGAGCGACCCCGTCACCTCGACGCCGGTATCGGCTACCCGCGCCAGGGCCTCGTCGAGGACGGCCTGCGCGCCGTCGCGGATCGCGGCGTCGTCGAGCGTGGCGTAGCCGCCGTCGAGCGAGGCGGCGGCGAACGTCGGCAGGGCGTACGCGCACACGATGTGCAGTCGCCAGCCGACCTTCGCCGCGTGCGCCGCCGCCCAGTCGAGGGCGTGCAGGCTCGGCGCCGATCCGTCGACGCCGGCCAGCACCACCGCGTCGTGGCCCATGACCGAATCACCCCCATCGTGTGGGTATCTCTTGACCCAAGTCTGCCACGCCGGGGAGCGGCTGGGTCCCGGATCAGCCGGGGACGGCGGTCCAGGTGGCGTCGGCGGCCGCGCTGGTCTCGACGGCCTCGAGCAGGTGCTGCACCTGCGCGCCGTCGGCGAACGACGGCGACGGGTCGGTGCCGCTGGCGATCGCGTCCAGGAAGTCGCGGGCCTGGTTGACGAACGTGTGCTCGTACCCGAGCCCGTGCCCGGGCGGCCACCAGGAGCCGACATAGGGGTGGGTCGGCTCGGTGACGTCGATGCGTGCGAAACCGGACCGGTCGCCGTCGGACGCCCGGAAGTAGGACAGCGCGTTCATGTCCTCGAACTCGAACACCAGCGACCCCTCGGAGCCGTTGATCTCCAGCACGATCGTGTTCTTTCGACCCGTGGCGAACCTCGTCGCCTCGAACGTGCCGAGCGCGCCGCCGTCGGTGCGAGCGAGCACGACCGCGGCGTCGTCGACCGTGACCTCGCCCGTCTCGCCACCGCCCGCGGTCGCCGCGCCCAGCGCTCCCCCGCCGTCGGGCAGCGGACGACGTCGCACGAACGTCTCGGTCTGGGCGGCGACGCCGGTGATGCGCTGTCCGGTCACGAACTGGGCCATGTCGAGGATGTGCGCCCCGATGTCGCCGAGCGCACCCGAGCCCGCGACCTCCTTGCGCAGCCGCCAGACGAGCGGGAACTCGGGGTCGACGATCCAGTCCTGCAGGTACCGGCCGCGGACGTGCCGGATCTGTCCGACCGCACCCTCGGCGACCATCTGCCGCATCAGCGCCACCGCGGGCACCCGCCGGTAGCTGAACCCCACCATCGACCGGACACCGCGCTGCCGGGCCGCCTCGGCGGCGGCGACCATCGCCTCGGCCTCCGCGACCGAGTTGGCGAGCGGCTTCTCGCACAGCACGTGCTTGCCCGCCTCCAGCGCGGCGATCGCGATCTCGGCGTGCGTGTCGCCGGGTGTGCAGATGTCGACCACGTCGATGTCGTCGCGGGAGATCACCTCGCGCCAGTCGGTGGCACTGGCCGCCCAGCCGAAGCGATCGGCGGCGGCCGCCGCCTTGGCACCGTCGCGACCGACGACGACCGCCATCTCGGGTGTCGCGCCCAGGTCGAAGAACCGGTGCACGTTGCGCCAGGCCTGCGAGTGCGCCGCCCCCATGAAGGCGTACCCGATCATCGCCACCCGGAGCGGTGTCGCCGTGCTGCTGACCTCGTTCGTCATGCTGACCTCCTCGTCGTGGTGCTCTCAGGCGGCCGCGGGATCGTCCCCGAGCGGCACCGGGCTCGGGCGTTCGCAGGTGCTCTCCACCGCGACGACCGCACTCGTGGCCGCCGCCTGCAGGATCCGTTCCATGACCTCGTTCACGTGGTAGCCGAGCTCGGCCGACTGACGGTGCGGCGTTCCGGCGGCCTCGGCGCGCGCGAGGTCCGCGAGGCCGTACCCACGGCCGGCCTCGCGATAGCCGGCGAGCGGCTCGACCGGCTCGAACGTCCGGTCCCTTCCCAGCTCGACCACACCGTCGAAGGTGTTCGGGTCGGGGACGGCGACGCTGCCCTCGGTCCCGTAGATCTCGATCCGCGGCAGCCGGCTGGCGGCGACGTCGAAGCTGACCACGAGCGTGCTGACGGCGCCACCCGCGTGCCGCAGCACCGAGCTGACCGTCGTCTCGACCGCGACCGGGAACTCCTCGCCGGCGCGGGGTGATCCCTCGGGTGCGAGGCGCGTCGTCCGCGGGCTGGCGGACATGGCGGCGACCGACGTGATCGGGCCGAGCATCGTCACGAGCGACGTCAGGTAGTACGGACCCATGTCGAGGAGCGGGCCACCGCCGACGGCGTAGTAGAACCCCGGGTTCGGGTGCCACGACTCGTGCCCGGCCCCGAGCATGAAGGCCGTGGCCGCGACGGGCTGGCCGATCTGGCCGCCGTCGATGAGCGCCCGTGCGGTCTGGGTGCCTGTGCCGAGCACGGTGTCGGGCGCCGACCCGATCCGGCGACCGCTCGCAGCGGCCGCGGCGATCATGGCGTCCGCCTCGTCGAGCGTCGTCGAGAAGGGCTTCTCGAGATAGACGTGCTTGCCGGCCTCGAGGGCGGCGATCGTCAGCGGCGCGTGCGCCTGGGGCGTCGTGAGGTTCAGCACGACGTCGATGTCGTCGGCGGCGAGCAGCGACTCGACCGGGAGCGCCGGAACACCCTGCGCTGCGGCGACCGTCTCGGCCGCCGCGGGGATCGCATCCGCGACCGCGACGAGCTCGAGGTTGCGCAGCCGCGGCAGCGCTGCGAGGTACTGCTGCGAGATGTTGCCGCAGCCGACGATGCCGACACGCATCGCCATCACCGGCTCGCCCAGAGGAGACCGCGACGCACGATCGTGCCCACGTTCGGGTCCTCGAGGACGTCGACACGGTGACCCGGGGTGCAGACGAAGATGCGCCCCTGTCCCCACTGGCGTGTCCAGACGGCGGGCGAGGTGACCTCCCGGTGCCACGGGTCCCAGGCCCGCACCTTCTGGGTCGTCGTCGCGAGCACGTCGATGTAGCTGTCCGCGAGCACCCAGTACTGCTCGGTCACCAGCTCGAAGTCCTCGATCCCCGCCGTGATCGGGTGCTCGCGCCCGAGGTCGGTGATGTCGACCGTGTACGGCACGTAGTTGTCCTCCATGCCGCCGACACGCTCCTCGGGCGCCCTGCCCGGGTGCGTCGCGAACTGCCCGCCGACGAGGTGCAGGTAGTCGCTGCTGTTGCGGTAGGAGTCGGCGATGCCGCCGTGCCATCCCGCGAACCCGGTACCCGCCTCGACTGCGGCGATCAGCCCGCGCAGCGCCTCCGGCTCGATCGTGCTCATGGTCATGCTCTGCACGACCAGATCGGTGGCGGCCATGAGGTCGGCATCCGCGTACGGCGCGGGGCTGTCGAACACCTCGACGGCGAAGCCGTTCTCCTGCAGGTGGGGGATCATCAGGTCGGTCGCCTCGACGGGCTGATGACCGTCCCACCCACCGCGGACCACGATGGCGCGGCGGTCGCGGGTGGGGTCGAACCCGGGAATGGTGCTGGGCAGCGTCACTGCTTCCTCGATTTCGCGTCGTCGACAACAAATACCGTGATCAGCCTACTGGTGCCGCCGTCGCTGCCGAACCCGGACGGGTGGGTCGAGATCGACGAGCAAGGCGCACCAGGGAACGACGAGGGGCCCGCACCGTTGCCGGTACGGGCCCCTCGGGGACACGATCGATCTAGAGAACGCGGATGAAGACCGGGTTCGACATGTAGATCGGGCTCTCGTACAGCGCGGTGCCCGGGCTACGGGCGGCGATGTGGTTGCCGTTGCCGGTGTAGATCCCGACGTGGCCGGGTGCCCACACCAGGTCGCCGGGCCGGGCCTCCGAGGCCGACACGACGTAGCCGTCGTAGCGCTGCCCCGACGAGGTGCGCGAGAGGCTGATGCCGACCTGCGCGAACACGTACTGGGTGAAGCCGGAGCAGTCGAAGCCCGACGGCGAGGAACCGCCGTGGACGTACGGCACGCCGACGTAGCGGCGGGCGATCTCGAGGACCGCAGCTCCGCTCGCGGTGGCCGGCGCCTCGGAGTAGGTGCTCTCGGCGGACTCCGTGCGTGTCGTGGTGCGCGACGCCGGAGCGGCGGCGTAGGTGGGACGCTCCACGACCGGCGGCGGCGGGGGCGGCGGGGGCGCCTCGGACGTCACCGAGGCGGTGGAGAACGACCACTCGGCATCGGCGTCGACCGTGATGGTCGGTGACGTCGAGACGTCGTCGTTGTCCGAGATCGAGGTCCGGTTGGCCATCGGGGTGGCGATCCGGCCAGCGGTGGCCGGAGCGACGCCGCCGGCGACGCTCGCCGAGGCTGTCAGAGTCAGGACGATGCCGGACGAGGCGGCGGCCACGACGGCGCGACGACCTGTGGGGCCGGTGACGGCTGCGCCGAGCGCGGTGAGCGGGGTCGTCGGGCGGCTGGCCGCGCGATGCCTCGCACTGGTGGAACGGGACACGTGTTACCTCTCCATGCCGCCTGCGAAGTGAGCTGTCGGATTCGGATGGGAGAACACC
>JBMDXU010000170.1:0-12447 GCA_048594485.1 Pseudactinotalea sp.
CGCGCGGCCCCGCCGGCGCGGGCTGGGCGGAGAGCATCATGGCCCAGTCGAGCTGTTGCCGCACCGACGAGGCGAGCAGCACCCCGGACTGGTTGATGAGCTGTTCCAGGACCTCGCGGGGCGCCGACGAGGTGCGCACGGTGTGCCCCGGCACCTGCTGCTGGCCGGTCGTGCCCGCGATCGCGACGACCACCGGCTTGGCGGACGCGAGGCGGCGGGCCACACGTGTGAACTTGCGGGGGTTGCCGATCGACTCCAGGAACAGGCAGGCGACGCGGGTGCCGGCGTCGGTGGTCCAGTACTGCATCGTGTCGTTGCCGCTGATGTCGACGCGCAGACCGGCGGCGAGGAAGGTCGACAGGCCGAGCCGGCGTTCCTCGACACCGTGGAGGAGGCCCCGGGCCGCGGCGCTGGACTGGCAGAACACCCCGACGTCGCCTCGCCGGGCCGGTTGTCCGGCGAGGGTGGCGTCGAGCGGCCCGTCGGTGCCGCGCGCGAGCACGCCGAACGAGCGCGGTCCGACCAGCCGGAGCCCGTGCTCGCGCAGCGCCCGCACCAGCGATCGCTGCGACGTCTGCCCGCCCTCGCCCGCCGTCGTGAAGCCACCCGTGAGCAGCACCACCGCGCGCACACCCCGCCGCGCGAGGACGCCGAGCACGGCGACCACCTCCTCGGCCGGCGCGGCGAGCACGGCGAGCGTCGGCAACGGAGGGGGCGGGTCGCCGTCGGCGGTCCCCGCGGCGGGCTCCGGATCGAGATCGTCCGGCGTCGTCGACACGACGACCTCGCCCGTGAACACGCTCGCCCGGATGGTGGCCAGCACCTGCGCCCCGAGGATCTCGCCCTCCCGCCCCGAGCTGTGCCCGACCACGCCGGTCGCCCCGAGCAGTGCCGACATGCTCAGCGCCTCGGCGCGCCGCTCCCGCTCGGCGAGCACGGCGAGCGAGGCGTCCGTGGGCCGGAGCGGGACCGACACCTCGACGACGCCGTCGGCGTACGACTGCGAGACGTCGTACCCGGCATCGGTGAAGACCCGCAGCATCCGCGTGTTGCTCGGCAGCACGTCGGCCACGAACCGGCGGATGCCGAGCTCGCGCCCGGCGGCGGCGAGGTGCTCGAGAAGGATGGAGCCGAGGCCTCGGCCCTGCGCGGAGTCGGCCACGTTGAACGCGATCTCGGCGACCTCGCCGTCCTCCTCGAGACGGTCGAACCGGCCGACCGCCGCGATGCTCATGCGCCCGTCCACCGGTCGGACGAGGACGAGCGCGACACGCTGGTCGTGGTCGACCTGGGTGAACCGCGCCAGGTCCCGGTCGCTCAGCCGTTCCATGGGGGCGAAGAACCGGAAGTAGGTCGACTGCGGCGACTGGCTGCGATGGAAGGTCTGGAGCGCCTCGGCGTCGCTCGGCCGGATCGGCCGGATGTGCATCGTGGAGCCGTCCCGGAGGACCACGTCGGCCTCCCAGTGCGCCGGGTAGGCCGGACCGTCCTGCGCCGACGTCATGGCACGGATCCTAATGAGTCGGGCCGAATCAGGACCGCCGGTGTGTGGTGCCCGACGGCGGCGCGGGCGTCGGTGAGAATGGCGGGCATGGCCCGCCGTCCTCCCGCCGACCCCTCCCGGAACGACGCCGACGCCGACGACGCCGGCTCCCGGATCGTCGACATCGACGTCTCCGCGGAGATGCAGTCCTCCTTCCTCGAGTACGCCTACTCGGTCATCTACTCGCGAGCGCTCCCCGACGCCCGCGACGGCCTCAAGCCGGTGCAGCGACGCATCCTCTTCCAGATGGCCGACATGGGCCTGCGCCCCGACCGGCCCCACGTGAAGTCGGCGCGCGTGGTGGGCGAGGTGATGGGCAAGCTGCACCCCCACGGCGACTCCGCGATCTACGACGCCCTCGTCCGGATGGCGCAGCCGTTCACGCTGCGGCTGCCGCTCATCGACGGGCACGGCAACTTCGGCTCCCTCGACGACGGCCCGGCCGCCCCGCGCTACACCGAGGCGCGGCTGGCGCCCGCCGCGATGGCGATGACCGCCGATCTCGACTCCGACACCGTCGACCTCGTCCCCAACTACGACAACTCGCTGACGCAGCCGGAGGTGCTGCCCTCGGCCCTGCCCAACCTGCTGGTCAACGGCGCGTCCGGGATCGCCGTCGGGATGGCGACGAACATGCCGCCGCACAACCTCGTCGAGGTGGTGGCGGCCGCACGGCACCTGATCGCTCACCCCGATGCCGATCTCGAGGCGCTGATGCGGTTCGTCCCGGGCCCCGACCTGCCGGGTGGCGGCAAGATCGTCGGCCTCGACGGTGTCCGGGACGCCTACGCGAGCGGGAAGGGGAGCTTCCGCACCCGGGCCACCGCGCGCATCGAGAGCCTCACGCCGCGACGCAAGGGCATCGTGGTGACCGAGCTCCCCTACCTCGTCGGACCGGAGCGTGTGATCGAGAAGATCAAGGACGCCGTCCAGGGGAAGAAGATCCAGGGCATCAGCAACGTGCTCGACCTCACCGACCACGAGAACGGGATGCGGCTGGTCATCGAGATCAAGTCGGCGTTCAACCCCGAGGCGGTGCTGTCCGAGCTGTACCGACTCACCCCGATGGAGGAGTCCTTCGGGATCAACAACGTCGCGCTCGTCGACGGGCAGCCCCGCACCCTCGGGCTGCGCGAGCTGCTGGAGGTCTACGTCGCGCACCGCATCGACGTGGTCCGGCGGCGTACGACGTTCCGCCTCGGCAAGCGCCGCGAGCGGCTGCACCTGGTCGAGGGCCTGCTCATCGCGATCGCCGACATCGACGAGGTGATCGCCGTCATCCGCAGCAGCGACGACGCCGAGACCGCGCGGAGCCGGCTGATCGCGGTGTTCGACCTCTCCCAGGCGCAGGCCGAGTACATTCTCGAGCTGCGGCTGCGGCGGCTGACCAAGTTCTCCCGGATCGAGCTGGAGTCCGAGCGGGACGAGCTGGCGCGCGAGATCGCCGAGCTCGAGGGGATCCTCGCCGACGAGGACGTGCTCCGCACGGTCGTCTCGGACGAGCTGGCCGCGGTCGCGGCCGCCCACGGCACACCACGCCGCACCGTGCTGCTGGAGTCCAGCGGCGCCGCGGCGAGCGCGACCGCCGCGGAGCGTCGTCGAGCCCCGGCCGATCTCGAGGTGGCCGACTCCCCGACCTGGGTGCTGCTGTCGGCCACCGGGCTGCTCGCTCGTACGGCCGACGAGCACCGGCCGTCGCGCGACGGTCGTCGCTCGGCCCACGACGCCGTCGTCGGTGCGGTGCCCGCGACGACGCGTGGCGAGGTCGGCGCGGTGACCTCGCGCGGCCGGGTGGTGCGGCTCTCGGTCGTCGAGATCCCCGGGCTCCCGCCCACCGAGGGCGCCCCCAGCCTCTCCGGAGGCGTGCCCGTGCAGGAGATGGTGATGCTGCAGCAGGGCGAACGTGTCGTCGGGCTCGTGAGCCTGCTGGAGGACGTCGACGGCGTGCTGACGCTCGGTACCGCTCAGGGCGTCGTCAAGCGGGTGACGGCGGATCGGCCCGGCCGCGCGGACGAATGGGACGTGATCGCGCTCAAGGACGGCGACGAGCTCGTCGGGGTCGGCACCGCGCGCGAGGACGACGAGATCGTCTTCATCACCTCGGACGCGCAGCTGCTCCGGTTCCCCGCCTCCACCGTGCGACCGCAGGGGCGGTCCGCCGGCGGCATGGCCGGCATCCGCCTGGCCGCGGGCGCCCGCGTCGTCCACGCGGGTGTGGTCCGCGTCGAGGACGCCGAGCACGCGGTCGTCACGTCGGTCGCCGCCGGCTCCGACGCTCTGCCCGGCACGGTGCCGGGCTCGGCGAAGTCGACGCCCTTCTCGTCCTATCCCGGGAAGGGACGGGGCACCGCGGGTGTCCGTGTGCAGCGCTTCCTCCGCGGCGAGGACGCGCTCTACGCCGCCGCTGTCGCGCCGGCTCCGATGCGGGCCGTGGGCAGCGGGGGTCAGCCCGTCGAGCTGCCCGACATCGACCCACGCCGCGACGGCTCGGGCACCTCGCTCTCGGCGCCGGTCGCCGGGCTCGGCTGATCGGGGCGCGGCTCCTCGCCGTCGTCGAACTGGGTGCGGTAGAGCTCGGCGTAGCGTCCGCCTCGGGCCAGGAGCTCGGCGTGACGGCCGCGCTCGATCACCCGGCCCTCCTCGAGCACGAGGATGAGGTCGGCCGACCGCACTGTCGAGAGCCGGTGCGCGATCACGATCGCGGTGCGCTCGACGAGCGCCTCCCCCAGCGCCGCCGTCACCGCCGCCTCGCTGGTGGAGTCCAGGTGCGCCGTCGCCTCGTCGAGGATCACCGCCCGCGGGCCGGCCAGCAGCAACCGCGCGATCGTGAGCCGCTGGCGCTCGCCGCCGGAGAGGCGGTAGCCGCGCTCGCCGATGACGGTGTCGAGACCGTCGGGCAGGGAGCCGATGAGATCGGCGAGGCGGGCACGCCGCAGCGCCTCCCACACCTGGTCGTCGGTCGCGTCCGGGGCGCCGAGCAGGAGGTTGTCGCGGATCGTGGTGTGGAACAGGTGGCCGTCCTGCGTCACCAGCCCGACGGCCCGGTGCAGATCGGCGGCGGCGAGGTCGCGCACGTCGACCCCACCGACGCGGATGGCACCCTCGCCGACGTCGTAGAGGCGGACGAGCAGCTGGGCGAGCGTCGACTTGCCGGCGCCGCTGGAGCCGACGAGCGCGACGAGCGCCCCGGGCTCGGCCCGGAAGCTGACGTCGTCGATCACCCGCTCACCACCGCGGGTGTCGAGGACGGCGACGTCCTCGAGCGAGGCGAGCGAGACCTGCTCGGCCGACGGGTAGGCGAACGTGACGCCGTCGACCTCCAGGTCGAGCGGCCCGTCGGGGAGGGGCTGGGGCCGCTCCGGCTCCCGCACGAGGGGCACGAGGCCGAGGATCTCGAAGACGCGGTCAAAGGCGACGACGGCGCTCATCACGTCGACGCGGGCGCTCGCGAGGGCGGTCAGCGGCGCGTAGAGGCGGGTGATGAGCAGCGCGAGGGCGACGACGTCGCCGACATCGAGCGAGCCGGCGAACGCGAGCACACCGCCGAGCCCGTAGACCAGCGCGAGGGCGAGTGCCGAGACCAGCGTCAACGCGGTGACGAAGATCGACTGGAGCATCGCCGTCCGCACCCCGATGTCGCGGACCGCGGCGACACGGCCGGCGAACTCGCGCGACTCCGTGGCCGGGCTGCCGTAGAGCTTGACGAGGGTCGCGCCGGGCGCGGAGAACCGTTCCGTTGCCTGGTCGTTCATCGCGGCGTTGTGGTCGGAGGCCTGACGGCGCAGGGTCGCCAGCCGACGGCCGACCCGGCGTGCCGGGATCACGAACACCGGCAGCAGCACGAGCGCGGCGACGGTCACCTGCCACGAGAGCGCGAGCATGGCCGCGAGCGTCAGCGCGAGCGTGACGACGTTGCCGACCACGCCGGACAGCGTGCTCGAGAAGGCGCTCTGGGCGGCGATGACGTCGCTGTTGATCCTGCTCACCAGCGCGCCCGTGCGGGTCCGGGTGAAGAACGCCACCGGCATGCTCTGCACGTGGTCGAAGACCGCGGTGCGCAGGTCCGCGATGACGTTCTCGCCGAGCTTGGCCGAGAACCACCGGGCGACGATGCCCAGCCCGGCCTCGGCGACCGCGATCGCGGCGATCAGCGCGGCGAGCCGGATGACGACATCGGTGCCGGCCCGCTGCGTCATCGCCTCGATGGCGTCGCCCGCGAGCAGCGGGGTGGCGACGGCGAGCGCTGACGTCAGCACGCTGAGCACGACGAAGACGGCGATGCGGCCCCGGTAGGGCCGGGCGAACCGCCAGATCCGCGACAGCGACTCCCGGCTGAACGGCTTGTCGTCGAGGTCGCCGGGGCGCGCCCGCCACATCGCCTGCCAGGCGACGGTCTCCATGCTCATGAGAGCGACAACCGCCGAGGTGCCGCCGAACGTCCCTGACCTGCGATGTTCTGCTCAGAGCGAACACGCCGACTGACAGACTGGACGCATGAGCTACCAGCCCGCCGAGGACCGCTACGACTCGATGACCTACCGCAGGACCGGCCGCAGCGGCCTCGACCTGCCCGCCGTGAGCCTCGGGCTCTGGCACAACTTCGGTGACGACACACCGCTGGAGCGCCAGCGCGCGATCCTGCGCACGGCGTTCGACGCCGGCATCACCCACATCGACCTGGCCAACAACTACGGTCCGCCCTACGGCTCGGCGGAGACCAACTTCGGCCGTCATCTGCGCGAGGAGTTCGCCGGTCTGCGCGACGAGCTCGTGATCTCGAGCAAGGCCGGCTGGGACATGTGGCCCGGGCCGTACGGGAAGATCGGCGGCTCCCGGAAGTACCTGGTGGCCTCGCTCGACCAGTCGCTGCGCCGGATGGGGCTCGACTACGTCGACATCTTCGACCACCACCGCCCGGACGCCTCCACGCCGCTCGAGGAGACGATGACCGCCCTCGACCACATCGTGCGCTCGGGCAAGGCGCTCTACGTCGGGATCAGCTCCTACTCCGCCGCCGACACCGCCAAGGCCGCGGCGATCCTGGCCGATCTCGGCACCCCGCTGCTGATCCACCAGCCGTCCTACTCGATGCTCAACCGCTGGATCGAGTCGGACGGTCTGCTCGACACCCTGGAGGAGGTCGGCGCCGGCGCGATCGTGTTCTCGCCGCTCGCCCAGGGGATGCTGACGTCGAAGTACCTCGACGGCGTCCCCGAGGGATCGCGGGCCACGCAGGGCAAGTCGCTCGGCCGGGACCTCATCTCCGACGAGGCGCTCGAGCACATCCGCGCACTCAACGGCATCGCCGAGGGCCGCGGTCAGACGCTCGCGCAGCTCGCGCTCGCGTGGGCGCTGCGCGACGAGCGGGTGACCTCCGTGCTCATCGGCGCCTCCCGCCCGGAGCAGGTCACCGACTGCGTCGGTGCGATCGAGAACCTCGCCTTCACCGACGACGAGCTCGCGGCGATCGACGTGCACGCCGTCGACGGCGGCATCGACCTGTGGCGTCGCGCCCGCGAGAGCACCGCCTGACCGGCAGCGGTGAGTCAGCGTCCACCGGAGGGCTGTCGGTGGACGCTGGGTCACCGCTGCGCGACGCCGTCGGCGATGAGGGCCTGGGCTGCGACGTAGGTCGACATCACGACGGCGTCCTGAACGTCGAGAGATCCGATGCGGGCGCGCCAGCCGGGCACGAACCGGCCGAGCGCGATCATCGCGTCGGAGGTCGCGAACAGCGCACCGCCGACCGCGATGCGGCCCCCCGCGAGCGCGGTGACGACACCGGTCGCGCTCAGCAGCACGCCGTACCCGAGCACCGCGGCGTCCAGGCGCGACGCGCGGGCGCCGGGGAGGACCGTGCCGAGCACCCCGGCGAGCAGCGCGCCGTACCCGAGCACGGGCACGAGGAGCCGACGAGGTTCGTCGCGGACCCGTCGAGCGGCCTCGGGGGCGAGCGCCGCGAGATAGGCCGCGTGCGTGCCGACGAAGCAGCCGATCAGGGTGCGGAACGCGGTGTCGTCGCGCTGGAACCGGGGCACCGTGTCGCCCAGGAACGCGGCGGCCAGGCCCGCGGCGACGCCGACGACGGCGCGGTCGCTGCGCCGTGCCGACGTGAGCAGGTGCGCCCCGACGACGGGCATGAGCGCCGGTTGCGTGGCATCGGCGAGCCGCCGGTTCCCGGACAGCCCGGCGGCGATGTGCGCTGCGGCGGTGGCCGCGATGGCGACGGCGGTCAGCGACCGGGTCACAGCTCGATCGTGTACATGGTGGAGCCGCGGGTCGGCTGGAACTCGAGCTTGCTGTACAGCCCGAAGACGGCGCCCGGCTGCTCGGTGTCGACGCCGAGGGAGGCGAACTGCATGCCGTCCGCGGCGTAGGCACGCATCGCGCGGGTCACGAGCGCGGTGGCGATGCCCCGGCCGCGCCACTCGGGCCGGACGCCGAGCAGATCGATGTACCCCTCGCTCCACCCCAGCGACGGCCAGTCCTGCTCGTACCGGCTCGACAGCAGGTAGCCGACGACCTGCGCCCGGTCGCTCGTCCGGTCGAGCACGATGAAGCTCCACTCCGGGACGAAGTACGACCGCCCCAGCGCCCAGCTCTCCGCCGACATGGGCTCGGAGACCCAGTGGTCGTCGAAGGAGCTGTTGTGCGCCAGCCTGACCTGCTCGTCGAGCTCCGACGTCCATCGGACGAGGTCGAGAGGACGGGGCAGCCGCGCCTCGGGCAGCTCGTTCGCGAGGTCCCGGCGCAGCTCGGTGTAGTAGCGCCGCGGCTGGAACCCGCGCTCGGTGAGCATGCGCACCGAGTCCGGCATGTCGTCCTCGACGTGCACGACCAGGCGACCCGGACCAGGGCGCCCGGCGAGCACCTCGTGCGCGCGGGCGAGCTCCCAGTCCAGCACGGCCGAGCCGATGCCCTGGTGGCGGTGCTCGGCGTCGACGCCGCCCTCGAGATAGGCGCGCGCGGTCCCGCCCGACGCCTCGGGGGCGGCGACGGCGCCGAACGCCACGAGGGTGCCGCCGTCGTCGAACCCGCCGATGACGTTGGCGCTCTCCCCGTGCCAGTCCACGAGGTAGCGCTCGTCCGTCTCCTCGAGCGTGGTTCGGTAGGGCGTCCGGTCGTGCTCCTCGATGCGGTGCAGAAGGGCGTGCAGCGCTGGGACGTCGGCGTGGGTCACGTGCCGCCAGTGCAGCCCGAGATCCGCCGACGGCAGGGCCGCGGACGCGTTCGAGCGGTGGTCGGGACTGATCATCGTTCCAGGTGTCGAGGAGGCTCACCGCTACTGACGGCGGCGCGGGAGCGGGCGTTCAGCCCGCATCCAGTCTGCCTCATGGTCGCGTGGGCGCCCACTCAGGCGTCGATGCGGTCCCGGTCGAGGCTCTCGGCGCCGGCGACGATGAAGTCCTTGCGCGGGGCCACGTCGTTGCCCATGAGCAGCTCGAAGACCGTCTCGGCGTGGGCGAGCGCCTGCTCGTCGGCCATGGTGATCTTGCGCAGCGTGCGGGCCGCCGGGTTCATCGTGGTCTCGGCCAGCTGTCGGGCGTCCATCTCACCGAGGCCCTTGTAGCGCTGGATCGGCTTGTAGCTGCGGTTGCTGCGATCGAGCCTGGCGAGCAGCGTGTGCAGCTCGTGCTCGGCGTAGGTGTAGACGATCTCGCCCTTGCCGCGGCCCTGGGCGGGGATCTCGACCCGGTGCAGGGGTGGCACGGCCGCGAACACCCGGCCGGCCTCGACCAGCGGTCGCATGTAGCGGAAGAACAGTGTCAGCAGCAGGGTGCGGATGTGGGCGCCGTCGACATCGGCGTCGGTCATCAGCACGATCTTGCCGTAGCGCACCGCCTCGAGATCGAACGTGCGACCGGAGCCGGCGCCGATCACCTGGATGATCGAGGCGCACTCGGCGTTCTTGAGCATGTCCGCCAGCGACGCCTTCTGGACGTTGAGGATCTTGCCGCGGATCGGCAGGAGCGCCTGGAACTCGCTGCTGCGCGCCAGCTTCGCGGTGCCCAGCGCCGAGTCCCCCTCGACGATGAACAGCTCCGAACGGCTGACGTCGTCGGTGCGGCAGTCGGCCAGCTTCGCGGGCAGCGTCGAGGTCTCCAGGGCCGTCTTGCGACGGGAGATCTCCTTCTGGGTGCGCGCCTGGATGCGGGCGCGCATCTCCCCCACGACCTTCTCCAGCAGCAGCGCGGCCTGGGTCTTGAGGGTGCGGCCGCTCGAGGTGAGCAGTGCCGTCAGCTCCTTCTCGACGACCTTGCTCACGATCTGGCGGACCGGGGCGGTGCCGAGCACCTCCTTGGTCTGGCCCTCGAACTGCGGCTCCGGCACACGCACGGTGACGACGGCTGTCAGCCCCGCCAGCACGTCGTCCTTCTCGATCTTCTCCTTGCCGTCCTTGGCGGAGATCTTGAGACGGCGGGCGTTGTCGTCGACCTGCTTGCGGATCACCTTGAGCAGCGCCTGCTCGAAGCCCGCCAGGTGCGTGCCGCCCTTGGGGGTGGCGATGATGTTGACGAAGCTGCGCACCTCGGTGTCGTAGCCCGTGCCCCATCGCAGCGCGATCTCGACGTCGCACGTGCGGGTGACGTCCTTCGGGCTGAGGTGCCCGTTGTCGTCGAGGGTCTGCACGGTCTCGTCGAAGGTGCCGCTGCCGGTCAGCTTCCACGTGTCGGTCGCCGAGGCGTCGGAGGCGAGATGGTCGACGAAGTCGACGATGCCGCCGTCGTGCCGGAAGACCTCCTCGACGGGGCCGTCGGCCCCGGGGGTGCCCGCGAGCCGGCGCTCGTCGCGGATCACCAGCGTCAGACCGGGGACCAGGAACGACGTCTGCCGCGCCCGCGTGATGAGCTCGTCGTAGGAGAACACGGCCGACGACGGGAAGATCTGCGGATCGGCCCAGTACCGGATGCGGGTACCCGTGGTGCCACGCGGGGTCTTGCCGATGACACGCAGCTCGGAGTGGTCGGTGAACGGGGTGAACGGCGAGTCGGGCGAGATGCCCCGGCGGTCGTCGAAGATCCCCGGCTCGCCGCGGTGGAAGGACATGGCGTGCGTCTTGCCGCCGCGATCGACCTCGACGTCCAGGCGCGAGCTCAGCCCGTTGACGACGGAGGCGCCGACACCGTGCAGACCACCCGAGGCGGCGTAGGAGCCGCCGCCGAACTTGCCGCCGGCGTGGAGCTTGGTGAACACGACCTCGACACCCGACAGACCCGCCGCGGTGTTGTCGACCGGGATCCCTCGCGCGACGTCGCGCACCTCCACCGAGGAGTCCGGGTGAAGGATCACCTCGATCCGGTCGCCGTGACCCTCCAGGGCCTCGTCGACCGCGTTGTCGATGATCTCCCAGAGGCAGTGCATGCGCCCGCGGGAGTCGGTCGAGCCGATGTACATGCCGGGTCGCTTGCGCACCGCCTCGAGCCCCTCGAGGACCGACAGGTGGCGCGCCGAGTAGCTGTCGGGAGCTCCCCTGCCGGCCTTGCGGGCAGGCGGACGTGCGGGGCGCGAGGTCGAGGTGGGCGGCACCCGTTCATGGTAGGTCCGCCCCCCGACGTCGCTCGGAACGGCACGCGGACCGCCTGCTGCGCCCTGCGGGAGTGGAAAAGGATGACCCGTCCGTCGGTGCGCACTCCTAGGGTGGCTGCTCGTGGTCGGTCAGTCTTCGCGCGCCCAGCTGTCGGCACCCGGCGTCCCCGCGGCGGTCCGCGTCCCGCCGCTCGACGTCGCTCCCATCACCTGGCGTCGGCTCGCCGGACCGTTGGCCGTCACGGCGCTCGTGCTGTCGCTCGTCGGCGCCGTCGGCCAGGCGCTGGGGACGGTCGTCTCCGGCCGGCTCGCCGCAGGGCCGAGCGTCAGCCTCGTGGTGGCGCTCGCCGTCTGCGTCATCGGGTCGGCGCTCGTCGACGCCGTGGGTCGCGTCGTCTGGTCCGGTGTCAGCGACCGCGCCGAGGGACGGCTGCGCGACGATCTCGTCGCCGTCGCCTGGGCGCAGCCCGTGCAGCGCCTGACCGAGCAGGCCGCCGGCGAGATCCTCGACCGTGTCGACGACGACACCCACGAGGTGGGCAACCTGCTGCGTCGCCAGGTCTGGGGAGCGGCCCGCACGGTGTTCTCGACGATCCCGATGTGGATCGTCGCCGGCCTGACGTGGTGGCCCGCCTGGTTCGCCTTCCCGCTCACCGGCGCGGTGGTCTGGCTGCTCATCCGTGGGCTGCTGCCCGCGATCTCCGAGCGGAAGGTCGCCGAGGAGATCGCGTGGACCGATCACGCCGCCGTCTTCGAGGAGGGTGTGGCCGCCCGTGACGACCTGCGGACCAGCCTGGGCGCCGCGTTCGTGCTGCGCCGCTCCACGGAGCTGGCCGCGCGGACGCTCGCGCTGTTCCGCAAGGTCGTCGCAGCGCAGGTGCGGCTGCTGATCCGCTCGGCGGGACTGCTGCAGGGTCTGCTCGCCGCCGTCGCCGTGGTCGGCGCCGCGCTCGTGCTCGGCGGTGGCCTCGACATCGGCGAGCTCGTCACGCTGTTCCTGGTCACCACGACCTTCGTCGGCACGCTCGGGCACTTCGCCGAGCAGCTTCCCGACCTCCAGGCGGGTCTCGGTGCCGTGGCGCGCCTGCGCCAGCTCCTCGAGGCCGAGCGCGAGCCCGTCGGTGGCGAGGCCGTCCCGACCGGGTCGCTCGACGTCACCGTGACGGGGCTGCAGTTCCGGTACGCCGACGGCGCCTTCACGCTGCGTGTGGACGATCTGCAGGTGCCGGCCGGGGCCACGATCGCGCTCGTCGGCCGCTCGGGGTCGGGCAAGTCGACGCTCGCATCACTGCTCTCGCGTGCCGTCGAACCCCCGCCCGGGACCGTCCGGCTGGGCGGGCGCGACGTCACCGAGCTCGACCTCCTCGAGCTCCGCC
>JBMDXU010000171.1:0-1842 GCA_048594485.1 Pseudactinotalea sp.
TCTGGTCCAGCATGCGGGCCACTTCAGCAGACTGCAGTGCAAAGACTTGGCTGCGCTCGCTGCTGCTCCGCAAGAACCAGCAGATCAAGGGGCTCCTGCGCGACCAGTCGGCGATCGCGGGCATCGGCAACGCCTACTCCGACGAGATCCTGCACGTCGCCAAGATCAGCCCGTTCGCGCAGACCAGGGCGATCGCGGCCGACGACGCCGTCCTCGATCGGCTGCTCGCCGCGATCGGGCAGACGCTGCGCGAGGCGATCGCGACGGCGTCGGGCAAGCCCGCCGCCGAGCTCAAGGACGCCAAACGCTCCGGGATGCGCGTCCACGGCCGCACCGGGCAGCCGTGCGCCGTGTGCGGCGACGTCGTGCGGGAGGTCAGCTTCGCCGACTCCTCGCTGCAGTACTGCGCCACGTGCCAGACCGGCGGCAAGATCCTCGCCGACCGACGGATGTCGAAGCTGCTCAAGTAGCAGCCCGCTGCCCCGCCCCGGCGTGTCCGACCGGGCCTTCGGCTCACTCCAGGTAGTTCTCGACCGTGCTCGCGCTGCGCTCGGTGGCGCCGTCAGGGTCGTGGCCGAACTCCCGCCGCGCCTGACGCTGCCGGAGGAGGTCCCAGGCCTGGTCGAGCTCGGTCTCGAGCTCGCGCAGCCGCGTGTGCTCGGCCTCCTCGGTGAGCTCGCCGCGGCCGAGCTGTGCGCGCAGCTCCTTCTCGGCCGCGATGAGCCCGGAGATGTGGGCGTGGATGCCGGCGTCGTCCGTCATGCGCCCAGCCTTCCACCTCGGGCCCCACGCCGTCGGGGAACGATCAGAACAGGACCGTGGCGAACGTGCCGACCTGGCGGAACCCGACGGCCTCGTAGGCCGCGATGGCGGTGGTGTTGTAGCTGTTGACGTACAGCGACACGACCGGGGCGACGTGCTCGCGCGCGTACGCGACCACGGACGCCATCCCCGCCCGGGCCAGGCCGCGGCCGCGCAGCTCGGGCTCGACCCACACACCCTGCACCTGCGTGACGCCGAGCGCGATGGTGCCGAGCTCGGCCTTGAAGACCACGCGGCCCTCCTCGAGGCGCGCGAGCGAACGCTTGGCCGCGACGAGCGAGCGCACCCGTCGCTCGTAGCCGCCGCCGATGCTCAGCGGTGAGTAGCCGACCTCCTCGGTGAACATCGAGACGCACGCCGGCATCAGCACGTCGATGTCCGCCTCGGTCGTCAACCGGACCTCGGGGTCGGGCGGGACGAGCGGATCACCGTCGATCACCATCGACGGCTGGTCGGGACGCACGTCACGGGGCTGTGCGACATGCGGCTGCAGCAGGTCCCACAGCGGCATCACCTGACCCGCCGGCCCGACGATCGAGGAGTAACGCCGACCTCGTCGCCGGACCTCGTCGGCGACCTCCGGCATCGCCGACGCCGGGATGCCGAGCGGGACCATGTTGCCGCCGGTCCAGCACAGGCCGTGCAGCCCGTCCGGCGAGCTCGCGCAGAGCAGCTGGTCGCGCAGCTGCGGGCTCGCCACCATCGCCTCGACGTGCTCACCGAGCAGGGCGGCCTCGACCGGTCGGGCCTGGCAGAACGCGAGCACCTCGGCCATGTCGATGGCGCGGGCGTCCCGCACCAGCACCGGTGCGACGTCCGCCGGGCTCTGCCACGGCCAGCGCGCCATCGGCTCGGCTCAGGAGACGGAGACGACGGGATCGCCGGTCGCCTCCATGGTCGCGGCGATGCGGTGAGCCTCCTCGAGCAGGGTGGCGACGATCTGGTCCTCGGGGACGGTCGCGACCACCTCGCCCTTGACGAAGATCTGGCCCTTGCCGTTACCGGACGCGACACCCAGGT
>JBMDXU010000172.1:0-17216 GCA_048594485.1 Pseudactinotalea sp.
GGCCGCGGCACCGTCGCGCGACAGCCCGCGGCGCATGCGCTCGGCGGTGTCGGGTTCCTCGACCCAGACCAGCGTGCTCACGAGCTCGAGGTGCTCGGTCCGTGCGCTGCCGACCCCCTCGACGACGACCAGCCCGCCGGACGGGACCGGAACCATCTCCGCGTACTCGCCCACCACCCAGTCGTACCGGCGGTAGTGCGCCGGGGCGTCGGCGGCCAGCGCACGCAGCAGAGCCGTGACGGCAGCGCCGCCGTCACGCAGGCCCGTCCAGCCGGCGTACAGGTCGTCCATGTGGACCACCACGCACCCCGCACCCGCCGCCGCGGCGCGGTCCGCGACCGCGGCGGCGAGCGTCGTCTTGCCCGAGCCCGCCGGTCCGTCGACCAGGACGACGGTGGTCGCGCCGGAGCGCGGGCCGCGGTCGAGGGCGTGCCTGAGGACCACGCCGGCGACCGTGCCGCCGTCGACAGGCCGGCGCTCGGGCCGCTCGGTCATCGTGCCCGCGCGTCGGCGTCCCGGAGCGTCGCGACGGCGTCGCGAGCAGCGTCGAGCTGCTCGGCCACCCGCACGGGCGCGGTGCCTCCGACGGCGTCGCGCGAGGCGAGCGAACCAGCGACCGTGAGCACCTCGCGGACCGCAGGCGTGAGTGCCGGGTGGATCGCCGCGAGCTCGTCGTCGGTGAGAGCGGCGAGCTCGATCGCGGGCTCGTGCGCCTCGCAGGCGCGCACGCACTCCCCCGCGACCTCGTGCGCGACGCGGAACGGCACACCCTGCCGCACCAGCCACTCCGCGACGTCGGTCGCGAGCGAGAAGCCCTGCGGCGCGAGCTCGGCCAGCCGGTCGGTGTGGAAGGTGAGCGTGGCGACCATGCCGGCGACCGCGGGCAGCACGAGCGAGAGGGTGTCGACGGCGTCGAACACCGGCTCCTTGTCCTCCTGGAGGTCGCGGTTGTAGGCGAGCGGAAGACCCTTGAGCGTGGCGAGCAGCCCCGTCAGGTCACCGATCAGCCGGCCGGCCTTCCCCCGCGTGAGCTCGGCGACGTCCGGGTGCTTCTTCTGCGGCATGATGCTCGACCCGGTCGAGTACGCGTCGTCGAGGGTGACGAAGGAGAACTCCTTCGTGGCCCACAGGATGACCTCCTCGGCCAGCCGCGACAGGTCGACGCCGATGATCGCGGCCACGAACGCGAACTCGGCGACGACGTCCCGGGCCGCGGTGCCGTCGATCGAGTTCTGCACCGGCCCGTCGAAACCCAGCTCCGCAGCGACGGCCGCCGGGTCCAGCCCCAGGGACGAGCCCGCCAGGGCTCCCGACCCGTACGGCGATCGCGCCGCCCGGGCGTCCCAGTCACGGAGCCGGTCGACGTCGCGCAGGAGCGGCCACGCGTGCGCGAGCAGGCTGTGAGCAAGCAGCACGGGCTGGGCGTGCTGCAGGTGCGTCCGGCCCGGCATGGGGGCGTCCGGGTGCGCGGCCGCCTGCGCGATCAGCGCGTCGACGACGTCGAGCACGAGCTCGGACAGGCGGCGTGCCTCCTCCCGCAGGTACATCCGCACGAGCGTCGCGATCTGGTCGTTGCGCGACCGACCGGCCCGGAGCTTGCCGCCCAGGTCCGCGCCGGCGCGCTCGATCAGACCCCGCTCCAGGGCGGTGTGGACGTCCTCGTCGTCGGGCGCCGCGACGAACCTTCCCGACGCGACGTCGTCGTCCAGGGTCTGCAGGGCGTCGAGCATGCCGCGCAGCTCCGACTCGCTCAGCAGACCGGCGCCGTGCAGCACCCGCGCGTGGGCGCGGGAGCCTGCCAGGTCGTGGCGGGCCAGCCGCCAGTCGAAGTGCGTCGAGACGCTGAGCGCGGCGAGCGCGTCGGCGGGGCCGCCGGCGAACCGGCCGCCCCAGAGGCTGGTCCGGTCGTTCATGCAGGGTCTCCGGTCGTGTCGTCGGCGGTGCTGCGCGCCCCCTGCGCGAGCTCGAGGAAGCGAGCGGCGGTGGCGGTGCCACCGTCGGGGTCGGTGGTCACGACGAGCACGGTGTCGTCCCCCGCGATGGTGCCGAGCACCGACGGCAGCACCGACTCGTCGATCGCCGAGGCGAGGAACTGCGCGGCA
This sequence comes from Pseudactinotalea sp., assembly GCA_048594485.1. GTDB lineage: Bacteria > Actinomycetota > Actinomycetes > Actinomycetales > Beutenbergiaceae > Pseudactinotalea. The sequence goes on from JBMDXU010000172.1 coordinate 2,103, forward strand.
CCGGGCGGGGTGCGCAGCACCACGATGTTGGCCGAGGCGTCGGCCCGGACCAGCAGCTCGGCGCACAGCCTCGCCAGCCGCACGGCGAGCTGCTCCGACCCGGCGGTGGCGGACGCCGTCGTCGTCGTCCCCTCACCGGGCACCGCGTACTGCAGGGCGCCGTCGGCGGTCCTCACCTTGTGGGCGCGCAGCTCCTCGAGGTCGCGAGAGAGCGTCGCCTGCGTGATGCTCACCCCCTCCGCGGCGAGCGCGTCGAGCAGCTCCGCCTGGCTGTGCACCGCCGTCGCGGCCACCACGCGGCGGATCAGCGCGTGGCGTGCCGGCTTGGTCGCGGGGGCGCTCATCGCCGCTCCAGCAGCCACGTGAGGATCGCCTTCTGCGCGTGCAGGCGGTTCTCCGCCTCGTCCCACACGACCGACTGCGGCCCGTCGATCACGTCGGCGGTGATCTCCTTGCCCCGGTAGGCGGGCAGACAGTGCAGCACCGGCGCGCCGTCCGCGGCGTGGGCGAGCAGCGCGGCGTCGAGCCGGAACGGCACGAACGGGGTCTCGCGGGCGTTCGCCTGGTCCTCGTGCCCCATCGACACCCAGGTGTCGGTGACGACGGCGGTCGCGCCCCGAACGGCCTCGACGGGGTCGTCCGTGATCGTCACCGAGCCGCCGGTGCTCCGTGCGATCGCCTCGGCGCGGGCGACGATCGGCGCTGCCGGCAGGTAGCCGCCTGGTGTGCCGATGCGCACGTGCATCCCGGCGACCGCGCCGGCGAGCAGATAGGTGTGCGCCATGTTGTTGGCACCGTCGCCGACGTAGCCGAGCGAGCGGCCCGCCAGCGCGGGCCCGGAGGCCGCGAGGCCGCCCGTGTGCTCGGCGATCGTCAGCAGATCGGCGAGCCCCTGGCACGGGTGGTAGTCGTCGGTCAGCGCGTTGACGACCGGGACGCCGGCGTGGACCGCCATCTCCTCGAGCTTGGCCTGCTCGTACGTGCGCCACACGATCGCGCTGACCTGCCGACCGAGCACGCGAGCGACGTCCGGGATCGACTCGCGCACGCCGATCTTCGCGAGGTTGCCGTCGACGAGCATCGGATAGCCGCCGAGGGCGCTGATGCCCGCCGTGAACGACACCTGGGTCCGCAGCGTCGGCTTGTCGAAGATGACGGCGACGCTCTGCGGCCCGGCCAGCGGACGTCGGGAGTCAGGGTCGGCCTTGAGCTCCGCAGCCAGCTGGAGCACCTCGCGCTGCTCGTCGCTGCTGAGGTCGTCGTCGGCGAGGAAGCTCCTCATCGGTGCGCCTCCGTGTCGTCGAGGATGCCCGGCAGATCGGCGACGAACGCCTCCGCCTGAGCGTGGGTGAGGACGTACGGAGGAGCGAGACGGATCGCCGTCGGGCTCACGGCGTTGACGACGTATCCGGCGGTCAGCGCCGCGCGGGCGACGTCGGACGAGACGGGAGCGGCCAGCTCGACGGCCAGCAGCAGCCCGAGACCGCGGGTGCCCGTGATCAGCGGATGACCGATCGCGCCGAGGGCGGCCTGCAGCCACGCGCCGCGCTCGGCGACGGCGTCGAGCAGGCCGTCACGCTCGATGACGTGGATCGTCGCCAGCCCGGCGGCGCAGGCCACCGGGTTGCCCCCGAACGTCGTCCCGTGGCTGCCGGGTGTCAGGGTCGTCGCCGGTCCGTCGCCGAGCGCGACGAGAGCGCCGATCGGGAAGCCGCCCCCCAGCCCCTTCGCGAGCGCGATCGCGTCCGGCACCACCGCGGCGTCGCCGACGCCGCCGATCTCCGGCTGGTGGTGCGCCATCCAGGCACCCGTGCGCCCCATGCCCGACTGGACCTCGTCGAGGATCAGCAGCGCGTCGTGCGCTCGCGTGAGCTCGCGCGCCCGCTCGAGATAGCCCGGGGGCAACGGCTTGACACCCGCCTCGCCCTGCACCGGCTCGACGACGAGCGCGCACACGCCGCCCTCGGCGAGCGCGCCCTCCAGCGCCTCGACATCGCCGAACGGCAGGTGCACGACGTCGACCGCCGCATCGCCGTACGGCTCCTTGTACGCGGCCTTGTGGGTGAGCGCGAGCGCGCCGAGCGAGCGTCCGTGGAACGCCCCCTCGAGCGCGAGCACCCGGCGCCGTCCCGGTCCGCCGTGCTTGAGCGCGAGCTTGACGGCGGCCTCGAGCGCCTCGGTCCCGGAGTTGGTGAAGAACACCCGGCTCCCGCTCGGCACCGCGGTGCCGGGGCGGACGGCGAGGGCCAGCAGCCGCTCGGCGAGCGTGATCTGCGTGGGCGAGGCGAAGAAGTTCGAGACGTGCCCCAGGGTGTTCAGCTGCGCGCCGATGGCACCGGTGAGCGTGGGGTGGGCGTGCCCGAGGACGTTGACGGCGATCCCGCCGAGCAGGTCGAGGTAGCGGACGCCGTCGGCGTCCCAGACGTAGCAGCCCTCACCGCGCACGAGCACACGCTGCGGGGGTCCGAACGTGTTCATGAGCGCGCCGGAGTAGCGGTGCTCCCAGGCGAGCTCGCCGGCCGGGCTGGTGAGGACCTCGGTCACGGTGCGACCTCCTGCTCGAGCGTCTCGGGGCTGACCATGGTGCCGACGCCGTCGCGCGTGAAGATCTCCAGCAGCAGCGAGTGCGGCTGCCGGCCGTCGACGATGTGCGCGCGCGGCACGCCGCCCTTGACGGCGCGCAGGCACGCCTCCATCTTCGGGATCATCCCGGACTCCAGCGACGGCAGCAGCGCCTCCAGGTCGGCGGCGACGATGCGCCGCACCAGGGACGACCTGTCGGGCCAGTCGAGGTACAGGCCCTCGACGTCGGTGAGCACGACGAGCTTGGTCGCGCGCAGGGCGACGGCGATCGCCGCCGCCGCCGTGTCGGCGTTGACGTTGAGCACGTCCCCCGGGTTGTCGACGTCCGGAGCGATCGTGCTCACCACGGGGATCTGGCCGGCGTCGAGGAACCGCTGCAGCACGTGCGCGTTCACACGCACGACGTCACCCACGAGACCGACGTCGACCTCCTCGCCGTCCACGACGGCGGTGCGCCGCCGGGCGCCGAGCAGACCGGCGTCCTCGCCCGAGACGCCGATCGCGAGCGCGTCGTGGGAGTTGAGGAGGTTGACGAGCTTGCGCTGCACCTGACCGGTGAGCACCATCCGGACGACGTCCATCGCCTCCGGGGTGGTGACCCGCAGCCCGCCGCGGAACTCGCTGGCGATGTCGAGGCGGTCGAGCATGGCACTGATCTGCGGTCCGCCGCCGTGCACCACGACGGGCTTGAGGCCGGCGTAGCGGAAGAACCGGATGTCCTCGGCGAACGCCTGCTCGAGGTCGGCGTCGATCATCGCGTTGCCGCCGAACTTGATGACGATCACCGCGCCGGCGAAGCGCTCCAGCCACGGCAGCGCCTGGATGAGCACCTCGGCCTTCTGGTGCGGGAACAGGTCGGTCTCGGTGTTGAAGACGAACTCGTCGGTGTCGTTCGTGGGGAGGTCGCTCATGTGGAGTAGGCGCTGTTCTCGTGGACGTAGTCGTGGGTGAGGTCGTTGGTCCACACGGTCGCGGTGTGCTCGCCCGCGTGGAGGTCGATGACGATGCGGACCTCGCGACCGTGCAGGTCGACCCGCTCGCGCGGCTCGTACGCTCCCCCGGCGCGGCAGATCATGACGCCGTTGATCGTCACGTCGATCCGATCGGCGTCGAACGCGGCGACCTCGACGGGCACGGTCCCGACCTGCGCGAGGATCCGGCCCCAGTTCGGGTCGTTGCCGAAGATGGCGGTCTTGACGAGGTTGGAGCGGGTGACCGCCCGGGCGACGGCGACCGCCGCGCTCTCGCTGTCGGCGCCGACGACCTCGACGGCGATGTCGTGGCTGGCGCCCTCGGCGTCGGCGACCAGCTGCCGGGCCAGGTCGGCGCAGACGGCGGTGACGGCGTCGGTGAGCTCGGCCGCCGACGGGGTCACGCCCGAGGCGCCGGAGGCGAGGAGCACCACGGTGTCGGACGTCGACATCGCACCGTCGGAGTCGACACGGTCGAAGGTGAGCCGGGTGGCGGACCGGAGCGCGGCGTCCGCGGTCGCGGCGTCGGCGACGGCGTCGGTCGTCAGCACGACGAGCATGGTGGCCAGCGCTGGGGCGAGCATGCCCGCGCCCTTGGCGATGCCGCCGACCGACCAGCCCTCCCGCTCGGCCAGCGCCTGCTTCGGCACGGTGTCGGTGGTCATGATCGCCTGCGCGGCCGCCGCGCCGCCGTCGGTCCCGAGCGCGCCGACGAGCGGCTCGATCCCGGCGAGCAGCGTCTCGATCGGCAGTCGCTCCCCGATCAGCCCGGTCGAGGCGACGACGACGTCGGCCGCCGAGATCTGCAGAGCGGCGGCGACCGTCTCGGCGGTCCGGTGGGTGTCGGCGAACCCCTCGGGCCCGGTGCACACGTTGGCGCCACCGGAGTTGAGCACGACGGCGTGGGCGACGCCGTCGGCGACGACCTGCCGCGACCAGGTGACGGGATGGCCCACGACGCGGTTGCTGGTGAACACGGCGGCGGCGACGTGCTCGGGGCCGTCGTTGACGACGAGCGCGAGGTCGGGCTTGCCGGACGCCTTGAGGCCGGCGGTGACGCCGGCGGCGCGGAAGCCCCGGGGGCTGGTGACGGTCATCTCGGGCTCTCGATCAGGGGGCGACGGCTGCGGTGGGCAGCCCGAGGGTCTCGGGCAGCCCGAGGGCGAGGTTCATGGACTGGACGGCGGCGCCGGCGGTCCCCTTGACGAGGTTGTCCAGCGCGCAGATCGTCACGACTTTGCCCGCCTTGGCGTCGACGGCGACCTGGACCAGCGCGGTGTTCGCCCCGGTGGTGGCCCCGCTCGTGGGCCACTGCCCCTCGGGCAGCAGGTGGACGAACGGCTCGTCCCGGTAGCACTCCTCCCAGGCCGCGCGCACGGCCGCGGCATCGGCGTCGGGAGCCAGCGGCGCGGTGGTCGTCGCGACGATGCCGCGCGACATCGGGACGAGGACAGGGGTGAACGAGACCCGGACCCGCCTCGCACCGGCCGCGGTGAGGTTCTGCACGATCTCGGGGATGTGGCGGTGGCTGCCTCCGACGGCGTACGGCACGGCGCTGCCCAGCGCCTCGGAAGCCAGCAGGTGGGTCTTCGCCGCCTTGCCCGCACCCGAGTAGCCGACGGACAGCACGGCGACGAGATCGTCGGCGTCGATCAGTCCCGCGGCGACGCCCGGCTGGACGCCGAGGGTGACGGCGGTGACGTTGCAGCCCGGGACCGCGACGCGCGTGACCCCGGCGAGCCGCTCGCGCTGGCGGGTGGCACCGTCGTCGAGGACGAGCTCGGGCATCCCGTACGCCCAGGTCCCGGCGTGCTCGGAGCCGTAGTACTCGCGCCACGCCGCCGCGTCGACCAGACGGTGGTCGGCGCCGCAGTCGAGCACGAGCGGGTCCGCTCCGCCGTGGGCAGCCAGCTCCGCCGCGATCGCACCCGACGCGCCGTGCGGGAGCGCCAGGACCACGACGTCGTGCCCGGCGAGGTTCTCCGCCGTCGTCGGGACGAAGGTGCGGCCCGCGAGAGCGGGGTGACCCACGAGGTGGGGCTGGTGCGCGAGCACGGGCTCACCGGCGTTGGAGTGCGCCGTCAGGGCGCCGATGCTTACCTCGGGATGACCCAGCAGGAGCCGCAGCACCTCACCTCCGGCGTACCCGGAGGCGCCGGCGATCGCAACACTTACAGACACCTGCATAACTATACAGGGTCGAGCAGGCCGCTCCCCTCACGGTGGTCGAACACCAGGTGCGTCTCGGTCTGACGGACGACCCGATGGACGGTGATGTGGGTGAGCACCAGGTCGCGGAGGTCGAGGGCGTCGCGCGCGGCGACGTGCAGGTAGAAGTCGTCGGCACCCGCGACATGGAAGACGTGGATCGCGCCGGGCACGGCTGCCAACGCGTCGTACAACGTGCTGACGTGCTCTTGGCTGTGGCTGCCGAGCCTCACCTTGATCATCGCCTGCAGGCCGCGTCCGAGCGAGGCCGGATCGAGCTGGAGCCGGGTCCCCCTGATGACACCGCGCTCGCGGAGCGCCCTCACGCGATAGGCGCACGTGGACTCGGGGACGCCGAGCCGGCCGGCGAGAGCCTTGTTCGTCAGGCTCGCGTCGGTGTCGAGGGCGCGCAGGATGGCCCGGTCCACGCCGTCGAGCCTGAGCTCTGTCCCGGCACGGCGTTGCGTTCTGGGCAACCGCGACCTCCTGACCATTTCCCGGGCTGTCGAGGAGCCCATGGATCTGCCACCTGACTTGCGGAAGCCGCAAGACTCCTCGCGATCCGCTGCACTCTCGCTCAGCATGGTGGCATGGTTCTGCACGCCGACACCACCGCCGTCCACGCCGGCCGCGCCGATCTCGCGGGCCTGGGAGTCCACGCACCGCCGATCGACCTGTCGAGCACCTACCCCCTCCCCGACGTCGAGCTGGGTGGCGACGCGTACGAGTCGATGGCGACGGGCGGGCACCCGACCACCGAGGGCGGGATGGTCTACCAGCGTCTCTGGAACCCCACCGTCGCTCGGTTCGAGGAGGCGCTCGCCGCCCTCGAGGGGGCGGAGGCCGCGGTCGCCTTCGGGTCCGGGATGGCCGCGGTGACGGCGGCCCTGCTCGCCGCCATCGGCGCCGGAAGGCGCCACGTCGTCGCCGTCCGGCCCCTCTACGGCGGCACGGACCATCTGCTCGCGAGCGGGCTGCTGGGGACCGAGACCACGTTCTGCACGCAGGACGAGGTCGCGGACGCCCTGCGCCCGGACACCGGTCTGGTCATGCTGGAGACCCCCGCCAACCCGACGCTCGACCTCGTCGACATCGCCGCCGTCGTCGGTCAGGCCAACGGCGTCGCCGTGCTCGTCGACAGCACGTTCGCCACACCGGTGCTGCAGCAGCCGCTGCGATGGGGTGCCTCGATGGCGCTGCACAGCGCGACGAAGTACCTCGGTGGCCACGGCGACGTCGTCGGCGGGGTGATCGCGTGCGACGAGGAGACCGCGCGAGCGCTGCGCCGCGTGCGTGCGGTCACCGGGGGCCTGCTGCACCCGCTGAGCGGCTACCTGCTGCATCGCGGGCTGGCCACGCTCCCCACGCGTGTGCGGGCTCAGCAGGCCAGCGCGGGCGTGCTCGCGTCGTGGCTCGCCGAGCACCCGTCGGTCGAGCGCGTCCACTACCCCGGCCTCGACGGCGGTGCGGTGCTCAGCTCCGGTCAGATGCGCGGTCCCGGAGCGATGATCGCCCTCGAGGTCCGCGGCGGCTTCGAGGGGGCGAGCCGCACGATCGAACGCCTGCGGGTCTTCACCCACGCGGTCTCGCTCGGCGGCGTCGACTCGCTCGCCCAGCATCCCGCGGCGCTCACCCATCGCCCGGTGGCCCCGCACGCCCGGCCCGCCGCGAACCTGGTTCGCCTGTCGATCGGCCTCGAGCACGTCGAGGACCTGCGCGACGACCTGGACCGGGCGCTCACCGGTGCCGCGCGCCTCGGCCTGGCGCGGCGGGCGGGCTGAGCACCCTCCGACACCTGGAACACTGAGGGCATGCGCACGTTCGTCCAGGGAATCGAGGTCGAGGACTACCCGGAGGAGCCGCCTGAGCGTGCTCGCGGGAAGGCTCTGAGGGTCACCGAGGTCGGCGAGGACGTGCTGCACCGTCGGTGCGCCGACATCACCGAGGAGCAGTTCGGGAGCGAGAAGCTGCGCACCCTGGTCGACGACATGTTCGCCACGATGGCGGTGGCCGAGGGTGTCGGGCTCGCCGCGAACCAGGTCGACGTCGACCTGCGTCTGTTCGTCTACGACCTGCCGGACTCCGATGCCCAGACCCGCCACGTCGGGCACATCGGCAACCCCGTCGTCGAGGTCGTCCCCGACGGCGGGACCAACGAGCACGAGGAGGGCTGTCTCTCGGTCCCGGGACCGGGTGCCGACCTGTTCCGTGCCAGCGCCGTCGTCGTCACCGGCGTCGACATCGACGGGCGGCCGCTCCGCATCGAGGGCACGGGGTACTTCGCCCGCTGCCTGCAGCACGAGACCGACCACACCAACGGTCGGCTGTACATCGACCTGCTCGCCAAGCGCGAGCGCAAGCGCGTGCTGCTGGACATGCTCGAGCTGCGCGACCAGGTGATCAAGCGCCGGACGAAGCTGTCCGACGCCGCCGGCCTGGAGCCCGCGTCCTATCCCGCGGAGCCACCGCTGACGCGCTGACCCGCCGGCGCGGCCGCGATGGTGCGCAGAGCGGTGAACGTCGGCGCCAGGGCGTCGGCGAGGTGGTCGTACACGGGCCGGAGGGTGTCGTAGACGGCGACGTTGCTCGGGACAGGCGTCACGGTTCCGACGACGGCGGTGGCGCCCGCCGCGACGTCGAGGTCGTCGACGAGACCGAGCGCCAGCATCCCGAGGATCGCCGCGCCGTACCCGGATCCCTGCTGCCCGTCGGTCAGGTCGACCGGCATCCCGAAGACGTCCGCCAGCAGCTGCGCCCAGAACGGGCTGCGCATCACACCGCCGGTGGCACGCACCGACGTCACGGCCAGACCGGAGGACCGCATCGACGCGAGCACCAGCGAGAGCTGGAGACCGACCCCTTCGAGCGCCGCGCGCACGAGGTGCTCGCGACCGTGCTCGCGTGTCAGCCCGACGTAGGCGCCACGCACGAGCGAGGTCCAGCGCGGGGCGCGCTCGCTGAGCAGTGACGGCATCATGAGCAGCCCGCCGCTGCCGGGCGGAGCCTGCTCCGCGATCGCCAGCAGCGCGGTCTCCGCCCCGGGCCCGAGATCCGGCGCCAGCGCGTCCAGGGCCCAGCGCATCACGAGACCACCGTTGGTGATCGCCCCGCCGACCGCCCACAGCCCCGGGGCCAGCGCGTAGCAGAACAGCCGCCCCTGGGGGTCCACGACCGGCCGGTCCACGACCACACGCAGCGCGCCCGAGGTGCCGAGCGAGCACGCAGCCATCCCGGCCCGCACGGCGCCGACGCCGAGGTTCGCGAGCGGGCCGTCGCCGCCGCCCACCACCACCGGGGTACCCGGTGCCAGACCGAGATCCCGAGCCGCGACGGGAGTCAGCGGAACGACAGCGGTGGTCGCGACGAGCCGCGGCAGCTGGTCGGCGCGGACCTGCGCGACCGCCAGCGCCTCGTCGTCCCAGGCGAGCCGTTCGAGGTCCATCAGACCCGACGCCGACGCGATCGAGTGGTCGACCACGAGCTCGCCCGTGAGCCGCAGCAGCAGGTACTCCTTGATGCCGGACCATCGCACGGCCGAGCGGTGCAGCCGCGGCTCGTTCTCCGCGAACCAGGCCAGTCGCACCATCGGCGACATCGGGTGCACGGGCGTTCCCGTACGGCGGTGCAGCCGCAGTCCTGTGACGTCGGTGCGGAGGCGGTCGGCCTGGGGTTCGGCCCGGGTGTCGGCCCACGAGGTGAGCGGTGTGAGCGGCCTCCCGGCGCCGTCGAGCGCCATCAGCGTGTGCATCGCGGAGCTGAGGGACAGCCCGGCGACCCGCTCGGGGCCGATCGCGGCGACGACCTCGCGGATCAGCCCGCAAGCGACGGCGACGATCTGGTCGGGGTCCTGCTCCACGTGCCCGGGGAGGGGCGTGTGCAGCGGGTACCCGCGCTCGGCCTCGAAGACCACACGGCCCTCGGCGCCGTAGGCACCGACCTTGGTCGCGGTGGTGCCGATGTCGACGGCGACGACGACGTCCTCGAGCACGTCGTCGCCTCAGTCGGTCGTGAGCTTCTCGGCCGCGGCGAGCAGCACGCAGGTCGCGACGGCGTCCATTGCCGCGCTGACCTCGGCGAGCGGCGGGAGGGTCGGCGCGAGTCGGATGTTGCGGTCGCGCGGGTCGTCGCCGTACGGGAAGGACGACCCGGCGGGCGTGAGGGCGACCCCGGCGGCCTTGGCCAGCTCGACCACGCGGCGGGCGGTGCCGTCGAGGACGTCGAGGCTGACGAAGTAGCCGCCTGCCGGGTCGGTCCACTCGGCGACGCCGTGCTCGGCGAGGCGCTCGCGCAGCACACGCTGCACCTCGGCGAACTTGGGTGCGATCAGCTCGCGGTGGCGGCGCATGTGCGCGCGGACGCCGTCGGCGTCGCCGAAGAGCTCGACGTGCCGGAGCTGGTTGACCTTGTCGGGACCGATCGACGCGAACGAGAGCGCCTTGAGGTACGCGGCGACCGTCTCGGTGGACCCGGCCAGGAACGCGACACCGGCTCCGGCGAAGGTGATCTTCGAGGTCGACGCGAACATCACCACCCGGTTCGGGTGGCCCGCCTGCGCGCACAGGTCGATGATGTCCGGCGTCGCGGTCTCGACGTCGGTGAGGTGGTGGACGGCGTAGGCGTTGTCCCAGAGGATCGTGAAGTCCGGGGCAGCGGCGGGCAGCTCGGCGAGCCGGCGGGCGACCTCCTCCGAGCAGACCGCACCGCTGGGGTTCGCGTAGGTCGGGACGAGCCACATGCCCTTGATCGTGGGGTCGTCCGCGACGAGCTCCGCGATCGCGTCCACGTCGGGGCCGTCGTCGTTCAACGGAACGGCGACCAGCTCGAACCCCAGGCTGTCGGCGAGCGAGAAGTGGCGGTCGTACCCGGGGACCGGGCAGATCAGCTTGCGGCGGCCCTGCTCGACCCACGGACCGGTGCCACCCGGCCGGCCGTCGAGCAGCGCCTGGACCAGCACGTCGTGCATGAGGGTGAGGCTGCTGCTGCCGCCCGCGACGACGTTCTCCACGCCGGTGCCCAGGAGCTCGGCGGCGATCGCCCGCAGCTCGGGCAGCCCGGACAGGCCGCCGTAGTTGCGGACGTCGGTGCCGTCGGCGGAGGTGAAGCCGGTCGGCAGGCCGAGCAGCGCGTTCGACAGGTCCAGCTGCTCGCTCGAGGGCTTGCCACGCGTGAGATCGAGCGAGAGCCCTTGCGCGGCGAGCTGGTCGTAAGCGGCCTGCTGCTCGCGACGGAAGGCGGCGAGGGCGGCGGGGTCGAGGTCGGTCAGCGCCATATCTGGGATTCTTTCACCATGCGAGCGATCGAGATGACGACGACGGGTGGACCCGAGGTGCTGCGGCTGGTCGACGTGCCGGACCCGCAGCCCGGACCCGGGCAGGTGCTGGTGCGTCCCGCCGCGACCGGCCTCAACTTCATCGAGACCTATCAGCGCAGCGGGGTCTACCCCGTCGAGCTGCCGTTCCGACCCGGCGGTGAGGGTGCCGGTGAGGTCGTGGCGGTCGGCGACGGGGTCACGACACCGGCGGTCGGTGACCAGGTCGCGTGGACGTCGTCGCTGACCGGCTCCTACGCCGAGCTCGTCCTGCTCGACGCCGCGGCAGCGCTGCCGATCCCGGCCGGTCTCGATGTCCGCACCGCGGCCGCCCTGCCGCTGCAGGGGCTGACCGTGAGCATGCTCGTCGACGGCGCGTTCCACATCCAGCCCGGCCAGGACGTGCTGCTGACGGCGGGAGCCGGTGGCGTCGGCCTGATCCTCACGCAGGTCGCGGCGCATCTCGGCGCCCGCGTGATCACGACGACCTCGACCGAGCACAAGGAGGAGCTCTCGCGCGCCGCCGGTGCCGCCGACGTCATCCGGTACGACCGGTTCTCCGACATGGCCGCCGAGCTGCCGGCCGCCGTGGCGGACCTCACGGGCGGCGCCGGCGTCCACGTCGTCTACGACGGCGTCGGCAAGGACACGTTCGACGGCAGCCTGGCGTCGCTGCGACCCCGCGGAACCCTCGTGCTGTTCGGCGGCGCCAGCGGCCCCGTGCCGCCGTTCGACCCGCAGCGCCTCAATCGTGGTGGGTCCCTGTTCCTCACCCGGCCGACGATGGTGCACTACACCTCCGACCCCTCCGAGCTCCGGACCCGCTGGGAGGAGGTCTGCTCCTGGGTGACCGACGGCGTCCTCGATCTCAGCATCGGCGCCACGTTCCCGCTCGCCGAGGCGGGCACGGCGCACCGTGCGCTGGAGGGACGTCAGACGACCGGCAAGGTGCTGCTGCTGCCCTGACCCGAGGCGACGAGCCGACGGGCGACCTCGTACGCCCAGGCAGCGACGACGTCGTCGTCACGCAGGTCGCGCGCCTCGCCGCCCATCACCCCGAACATGGCGCGTTCGGACGGGCTGAGGCGGTCGGTGCGGACCACACCGCCGAAGACCGGGTAGCGGCCGCTCCGGTAGCCGCCGGTGGTCGGCCGCGTGACGGCTGGCGAGACGACGTCACGGGTGAGGTCCTCGAGCCCGACCGCGAACAGCCAGACCGGCCCGGGGAACTCGTGGTGCAACCGGTCGGCCATCGCGGAACCGGAGGCGAGCAGCCGGGACCCGTAGGCCGGGCTGCCGAGGACGACGGCGTCGGCGAGCACGAGGTCGGCGTCGCCCACCGCCTCCACACCCCGGCACAGCACCGACAGCCCGGCGAGCCGGAGCTGGGCGGCGACCGTCGTACCGATCTCGGTGGTGGAGCCGTGACGGGACGCGGTGAGGACGAGGACTCGCATGCCTCCACCCTGCGCCCACCGGAGGCCGGATTCCTGGGACTCAGGTCCCGGGTGGCGGGCCGTTCGGAGGGCGAGCTACTGGATGCCGGCCGCGATCAGTCGCGCGACCGCCGCTCGCCCGTCGTCGGTGCCCTCGACCGAGATCGCGTCCTCGTCGGGCTGACGGCTCCACGCCCAGCGCGCGAGCTGCTCGGCGGTGCCGCTGACGACGGCCGTGGGCGTGGCGCCCGGCGAGCCGCGCAGCGCCCGCGGCTCGTCGAAGGACGTGCCCGACTCGGGGCCGGTGCCCGTCCAGTGGCCGATCTCGACGAGCCAGCTCTGCGCGGTGTCGGTGGACCTGATCTCGACGTGGGTGATCGGCTCGTAGGTCGCCCACGCGGGAAGCCAGCCTGCCCACATCACGTCGACGCAATGCTCGACGGCACCGGCTGCGAGCTCGGGCGCGATCGATGAGGGGGTCAGGCCCGCCGTCAGCTCGGCGTCGACGCGGTGCATGGTCGCCTCGTACGTCTGCATCCGCCTGGTGAAGCCCACCGTCCGATCCGGGTCGAACCAGCTCCAGCGGGGCTCGCGGTCGTCGAGGGCGCGCAGCTGCGCGAGCAGATCCGCGGTCGCGCGCTCACGGATCGGCAGCATCTGCGCGATCGTGTCCGGGCGAGCCGGGGCTCCCTCCTCGATCGCCTCGATCTCGTCGTCCTGCGGGTTGCGCGCGAGCACGGCCGCCCAGAACAGGTGGACGTAGGTGAGATGCCACATCAGGTCGGCGGCATCCCATTCCGGGCAGGTCGGCACCCGGGCCGCGCTGTCAGCTGCGGCCAGCACGTCCGCGAAGCGCGACGCCTCACGGTCGATCACGTCGAGTCGGTTCATGCGGCGACCGTAGGGCACTGGTCCGACATCGGGGCCTCAGCGCCGCAGCGTCGCGCCGAACCTCTCCCCCGCGGCCCGCACGACGGCGTCGCGCACCGCGGCGGTGTCCTCACCGGTGAGCGTGCGCGACCCCCGCAGCCTCAGAGCGAACGCCAGCGAGACGGTGCCCTCCGGCAGGTTGGCGCCCGTGTAGACGTCGAACAGCCGGACCTCCTCGGCGAGCGGCCCGGCCGTCGCGGTCACGACGTCGAGCACGTCGCCCGCCGCGACATCGGCGGGCACCACCAGCGCGATGTCCTCCTTCGCGGCCGGGTACGTCGACAGCCCGGGCACCTGCCGCGGCTCGGGAGGAGCAGCGGTGAACAGTGCGTCGAGGTCGATCTCGAGCGCGACGGTGCGCGGCGGCAGACCGAGATCGGCGACCACCCGCGGGGCGAGCTCACCCGCGTGACCCACCGACGTGCCGTCGGCCGTGGTGAACCGCGCGCAGCGTCCCGGGTGCCACGGTGCGTGGTCGGGGTCGTTGGCGACGTGCACCTCGGCACCCACCGCCCGTGCCACCTCACGCACCAGTGCCACGGCGTCGGCGGCGTCGTAGCTGCGGGCCTCGCTTCCCGGGCCCGCGGGCACCGCCTCGCCCACCATCACGGCGGCGAGCCGCAGCGGTTGCGGCGGGACGGCCGCCCGGACGGCGTCGAGCGTGGCCGGGTCGGGCAGCGCACCCGGCGGCGGGAGCGGCGAGCCGACGAGCGGTCCGCCGGGTCGTGCGACCGTGCCGATCTCGTAGATCGCGACGTCGGTGGCGCCGCGACCGAGGTTGCGGGTCGCCGCGTCGAGCAGCGTGTGGAGCAGCGACGTCCGCATCAGCGGCGCGTCCTGCGCCAGCGGGTTCACCAGTCGCACCGCGCGCCGGCGCGGGTCGTCGGCGTCCAGGCCCAGCTGGTCGTTCCTGGCCTCGCTGACGAACGGGTAGGTGAGCACCTGCACCAGCCCGGAGTCCGCCAGCAGGTCCGCGACCCGGCGGCGGCGGCGCTGCGACGGCGTGAGACCGCGACCCGCGGGAGCGCTCGGGAGCACCGACGGGACGGCGTCGTAGCCGCGCAGACGCACGACCTCCTCGACCAGGTCGGCCGGCTCGGCCAGGTCGGGGCGCCAGGTCGGAGGCGTGACCGCCAGGGTCGACCCCACCTCGACGCCCGCGCCGAGCGCACGCAGGGTCTCGGCCACCTCCTCGTCGGAGTACTCGACGCCCACCAGACGACTCGCCAGCTGCGGGTCGAGCGCGATCGGTGCCGGCGGCGTGGTGACGTCGACATCGGTGACCGCCTCGTCCGCGACACCGCCGCCGAGCTCGACGAGGTAGTCGACGACCCGCTGCGCGGCGGCGGCCTGCAGGGCCGTGTCCACGCCGCGCTCGAACCGCTTGGACGCCTCGCTGGGCAGCTTGTGCCGTCGCGCGGTGCGCGCGATCGAGATCTCCTCGAAGTGCGCTGCCTCGACGAGCACGTCGGTGGTGGCATCGCTCACCTCGGTGTCGGCGCCGCCCATGACGCCGGCGATCCCGATCGGCCGGGCCCCCCGGTCGCCGTCGGGCGAGTCGGTGATGAGCAGGTCCTCGACGTGCAGCGTGCGCTCGACGTCGTCGAGCGTCGTCAGCCGCTCGCCCGGGCGGGCGCGTCGCACGACGATCGGCGCGTGCAGCGCCGCGAGGTCGTAG
>JBMDXU010000173.1:0-5038 GCA_048594485.1 Pseudactinotalea sp.
GCGGCGTAGGCGTCGAGCCACCCCTCGACGACGACGTCGACACCGAGTGCGCCGGCGAGCGCCGCCTCGAGCGGAGCGGGACCGAACGGCTCGCCCGCCGGTGGCGCGTCGGGGAGGACTCCGGCGAGGTCCTCGGTCACCGGGAGCCCGATCATCGCGAACGGGTCCGTCGGCGTGGATGCCGAGTGCAGGTCGAGGAGCACGTCGTGGTCGGCGATGAGTGCCGCCAGCTCGACCGTGGTCTCGTCCTCGGCGGTGCTCCAGCGCTCCCGCGGGAGCGGCACGAACGATCGGTTGAGGTTCCGTTCACCCTCGCGCGTCCCGCGAGCGCACGCGAGCGGGTTCGCGCGCGGCACCAGCGTCAGCGCACCGCGGCGAAGACCCACCTGGTGGTCGTCGATCCGGTTCCACAGCCGCGTGAGCGCCTCGGTCCCGCACGGCTCGTCACCGTGGACGCCGCCCAGCACGAGCAGCCGTGGTCCGGGCGAGCCGGTGTCCCAGGTCCTGCTCCCCAAGCGCATCGGCCGATCATGCCCGGTCGGCCGCCGGTGCTGGAAGGAATCTGACGCTGGAGCGCGTTGCGCAGCCTCGGACGCGTCCGTGGACGCGTTCCGCGTCACCTTCCTTCCAGATCAGCCGCCGTCCCCGCCGCCGTCCCCGCCGCCGTCCCCGTCGCCGTCGCCGTCACCGCCGTCACCGTCGCCGGGATCCGTCGGCTCCTCCGTGGTCGGAGGATCAGTCGGGTCGGTAGTCGGGTCCGTCGTCGGCTCCTCGGTCGTGGGCTCCTCGGTCGTGGGCTCCTCGGTCGTGGGCTCCTCCGTCGTGGGCTCCTCCGTCGTGGGCTCCTCCGTCGTCGGCTACTCCGTGGTGGGCTCCTCCGTCGCGGGCGGGGTCGTGGGCGCCAGGCCCAGCGACGTCGTCCCGCCGTAGACCGGCTCCGGGAAGTCCTGCACGTCCATGCCCTCGACGGCACCGGACATGTAGCTGGTCCAGATCGTCGTCGGCCAGGTGCCGCCGGCCACCGGGTTGGCCCCGCCGAAGGGTGTGATGGTCTCCTCGGTGCCGTCCTCGCCCGGCTGGTAGAGCGCCACCGCTGTCGTCAGCTGCGGCACGAACCCGACGAACCAGGCCGACCGGTAGTCCTGCGACGAGCCTGTCTTGCCGGCCACCGGCCGGCCCAGCTCGCTCGCCGTGATCCCGGTGCCGCTGTTGACGACCTGCTGCATCGCGTACGTCGCGTCGGCGATGACGTCCGGGTCGACGACCTGCTCACCGTCCTGCTGACCCGAGTACACGACGTTCCCCGCGCCGTCGGTCGCCGACTCCACGATGAAGCTGTCGTGACGCTCCCCGCCGTCGGCGATCGTCGAGTACGCCGTCACCATGTCCAACGGGTGCGGCGACGCCGACCCGAGCACGTTGCGAGCGTTCGCCTCCAGCCCGGTGGTGTCCTCGGGCAGCCCCAGCTGGACCGCCGTGTCCACCGTCTTCTCCGGGCCGATCGCCTCGTTGAGCTGGACGTACACGGTGTTGACCGAGTCCTCGGTCGCCGCGACGAGGTCGATGTTGCCGCGGTTGAGGCTGTCGAAGTTGTTGACCGGGCCGCCCTCGAGGTCCATCGGTGTGAAGGAGGGGAACCGGGTGCGCAGCGAGACGCCGTCCTGGAGCGCGGCGATCAGCGTGAACGGCTTGAACGTCGACCCGCCCTGCGCCACGTCCTGGGTCACACGGTTGCGGGGTTCGGTCACGAAGTCCGGCCCGCCGTAGAGCGCCACGATCGCCCCGGTCGTCGGGTCCATCGAGACGAGCGCCACCTTGAGACGCTCGGGTGCGTCGTCGGGGAGGTCCTCCGCGGCCGCGACGGCGAGCTCCTGCAGACGCGGGTCGATCGTGGTGACGATGCGCAGACCACCGCCGTCGATCTCGGCGTCCGACAGGCCGCCGTCGTCGGTGAGCTCGGTGCGGACCATGTCGAGCAGGTAGCCGTTGGTGCCGCCGAGGGCGTTGCCGTCGTCGGGCGTGATCGTCTCGGGGACCGTGAGGTCGTCCCGCTCGTCCTGGGTGAGGCTGCCGCCCGAGACCATGAAGTCGAGCGTGCGGTTCCAGCGCGACTCGGCCTGCTCGGGGTCGACGGCCGGGTCCCACCGCGACGGCGACGGGATCACACCCGCGAGCAGCGCCGCCTCGCTCACGGTGAGCTCGGACGCGGGCTTGTCGAAGTAGGCCTGCGACGCGGCCTCGATGCCGTAGGCGCCGCGACCGAAGTAGATCGTGTTGAGGTAGTTGCCGAGGATCTCCTCCTTCGACTGCTCCCGGTCGATCTTGAGCGCGAGGATCACCTCGCGGATCTTGTCGCCGTAGCCGGAGGTCTGCCCCGTGTAGTAGCGCTCGACGTACTGCTGCGTCAGCGTCGACCCTCCCTGCGTGGGGTTGCCGCGCAGGTTGTTCCAGAGCGCACGGAGGAGGGCGATCGGGTCGACGCCGGAGTTCGAGTAGAAACGTCGGTCCTCGGAGGCGACGACGGCGTCCCCCACCCAGTCGGGGAGCGTCGAGGCGTCGATGATGGTGCGGTCGACCTCGGCGAACCTGCCCATCTCGGTCTCGCCGTCGGCGAAGTAGACGGTGCTCGACTGCGCGAGCGCGACGTCCTGCGCCTCCGGCACGTCGGTCGTGGCGTAGAAGTAGAAGAAGGTGCCGGCGCCGAGGACGAAGACACCCAGAGCGCTGGCGAGCAGGAAGCGCCAGCTCGGCAACCAGCGGCGGACGGGACCCTTGCCGCGCCGCGGGTAGTTCCAGAACCGCTTCTTGCCGGAGGCCGTCGAGCGGGAGCCCCGACCCGCGGGACGGGACGACGTCGCGCCACGCCGGGACGCACCGCCGGAGCGGCTGCCTGACGGGGTCCGCTTCGATGGCGTCGTCGGGGGCGTCTTCTTGACGCTGCGACGGGTGGGGCCGGTCGGCTTGCGCTCGGACGGCACGCGGGTCTCGCTCTCGTTCGACGTCGTGAGGCGGCCACACACGGGCCGCGTCAAGTATGCGCACTCAACCCGAGCGGTCACCGGAGGCGCTCGCAACCTTCACACGATCCCCGTCCGCCCGGCGATCTGGGTCACGTCGACCCGTGGTCGGGCATAGGTTGCGGCCATGGCAGACGGGGTCGACGAGAGCTCAACGCAGCACGTCGGCAAGCTCGACGAGAAGGCCTATCTCGCCGAGCTGGAACGGCTGCAGGGCGAGCTCGTGAAGGTGCAGAGCTGGATCAAGGAGACCGGTGCCCGCGTCGCGGTGATCTTCGAGGGACGTGATGCCGCGGGCAAGGGCGGCACCATCAAGCGGGTCACCGAGTACCTGTCGCCCCGGGTCGCGCGGATCGCAGCGCTCCCGGCGCCCACCGAGCGCGAACGGAGCCAGTGGTACTTCCAGCGCTACCTGGCCCAGCTGCCCGCCGCGGGCGAGATGGTGCTGTTCGACCGGTCCTGGTACAACCGGGCCGGCGTGGAGCGGGTGATGGGCTTCTGCACCGACGACGAGTACCGGCTCTTCATGCGGCAGTGCCCGCAGGTCGAGCAGATGCTGGTCGAGGACGGCATCCACCTGCGCAAGTACTGGTTCTCGGTGTCCGACGACGTCCAGCTCAAGCGCTTCACGAAGCGGCTCCACGACCCGTTGCGGCAGTGGAAGCTGTCGCCGATGGACACCGAGTCGATCACGCGCTGGGAGGACTACAGCCGCGCGAAGGACGAGATGCTCGTCCACACCGACACCGCCGTCGCCCCGTGGCACCACGTCGCCTCCGACTCCAAGAAGCACGCGCGGATCAACATGATCAGCCACCTGCTCGCCTCGCTGCCCTACTCCGACGACGCCGACAGCGGTGCCGTCACGAGCCTCCCGAAGCGCCCCGCGAGCACGGGCTACCGACGCCCGTCGATCTCGTCGTCCTCCTACGTCCCCGACGTCGCCTCGCGTCTGTCCTGACGTCCGGGCACCCGGGGGTCCACCGGTTCCATCGATACCCGCGCACCGGACGAGCCGCGACCTCGGCGGAGCACGACGGCGGTCGGCGTCTCTTGACGGGCGTCGTCGTCTCGATGTATCAATGCGATACATCGAAAGGTGATGATGCGTTCCCGATCCGACGTCCTCGAGCTGGCCATTCTCGGTCAGCTGCACGACGCGCCCTTGCACGGGTACGAGCTGCGGAAGCGGCTCAACGCCACGCTCGGCACCGTGCGGGCGCTCTCGTACGGCTCCCTGTACCCGGCGCTCAAGGCACTGACGGCCGCGGGGATGATCGAGGCCGTCGACACCGCCGACCTCCCGCACGCGCTGTCGAGCAAGCGGACCCGGATCGTCTACCAGCTCACCGCCGAGGGCAAGGAGCGGCTCGCGAGCACCCTCGGCAGCGCCGGCCCGGACGCCTGGGACGACGAGGGTTTCGGCGTGCGGTTCTCGCTGTTCGCCGATGTCGAGCCGGAGGTCCGGCTGCGGATCCTCGAGGGCCGGCGGACACGCATGCTCGAGAAGCGGGACGCGATGCGGCGGCAGATCCGTGCCGACCGCGAGCGCCGCGACGCCTGGACGCTCGAGCTGCAGCGTCACGGTCTGGAGCAGATCGACCGCGAGGTCGGCTGGCTCGAGGACCTCATCACCTCCGAACGCGACCCCCACCGCACCACCCCCGCAGCGGCCGAACCCGACCGGCCGCCGTCGACCATCGAGGAGTAATCAGCCATGGGATCCATCCGCGTCGCCATCGCGGGCGTCGGCAACTGCGCCGCCTCGCTCGTGCAGGGCGTCCACTTCTACGCCGAGGCCGACCCGCGCTCGACCGTGCCCGGTCTCATGCACGTCGAGTTCGGGCCGTACCACGTGCGCGACATCGAGTTCGTGGCGGCGTTCGACGTCGACGCGAAGAAGGTGGGCTTCGACCTGTCCGAGGCGATCGTCGCGAGCGAGAACAACACGATCAGAATCGCGGACGTCCCGCCGCTCGACGTGCCCGTGCAGCGCGGGGTCACGCTCGACGGGCTCGGGA
>JBMDXU010000174.1:0-31815 GCA_048594485.1 Pseudactinotalea sp.
GACGGCGCACGCGGGGCGGCCCGGGCTCGTCGCCGGGGTCGTGCCGAACGCGGTGGCGGCGATGGTCCAGCGCGGCGCGCGCGCCTCGCGCGTCCGGGCCGCCCTCGGCCCGAGCATCTGCGGACGCTGCTACGAGGTCCCCGCCGAGATGCGCGACGCCGTCGAGGCCGCGGTGCCCGGGACGGCGGGCACGACGAGCTGGGGCACGCCGTCGATCGACATCGCCGCGGGGGTGCTGGCCCAGCTGAACGACGCCGGCGTCGGGCAGGTCGACCGTGTCGAGGCCTGCACGTTCGAGGACGACCGCTACTTCTCCTACCGCCGCGACGGCGTCACGGGCCGGTTCGCCGGTGTGATCGCCCTGCTGCCCTGACCCGACCTGCTGCCCTGACCCGAGAGGACCCCACCATGCCGGACGACGTCCTGCTGACCCGCGACGGACGCGCCGCTGCCGAGCTGTGGCCGCCATCGGGACTCGTGCACCTCAACCACGGCTCCTACGGGCGGGTGCCGCTGGCGGCGAGCGCCCACCAGCGCGACCTGCAGGACCGGATGGAGTCGGCACCGATGGCGTTCATGGCGCGAGGCCCGGAGGCGATCGCGGCCGCGCGGGCGGCGATTGCCCCGTACCTGCAGGTCGAGCCCGATCGGTTCGCGCTCGTCCCCAACGCCAGCGCCGGCATCAGCACGGTGCTGCGCTCGTTGCCGCCTGCCCCGGGTGCGGAGGTGCTCATCACCGACCACGCGTACGGCGCGGTGCGGATGGGCATCGAGCGAGCAGCGCGCGAGGTCGGCGCCGTCGTGCGTATCGCGACCGTGCCGCTGGATGCCGACGCAACGACGGCCACCGAGGCGATCTGGTCGGAGGTGTCCGATCGCACCACCATGATCGTGCTCGACCACATCACGTCCGGCTCCGCGCGCCTGATGCCGGTTCGCGCTGTCGCCCTCCGTGCCCGGGAGCGCGGCATCCTGACCGTGGTCGACGGCGCCCACGCCGCACTGCTCCTCCCCGACCCCGTCGCCGACGCGGGCGTCGACGTCTGGGTCGGCAACCTCCACAAGTTCGGCTGCGCGCCACGCGGAACCGCCGCCCTCGTGGCACGGGCGGAGATCGCGGACCGGCTGCGTCCCCTCATCGACTCCTGGGGCGCGCCCGAGGACTTCCCGCGCCGGTTCGACTGGCAGGGCAGCGACGACTACACCGCCTGGCTCGCCGCCCCCGTCGCCCTCGACCACCTCGAGGCCGAGATCGGGTGGGACAGGATCCGCGCGCACGCGACCGCCACGGCGGCCGACGCCGTCGCCACCGTCGGTCGCGCGCTCGCGGACCGGTACGGCTACGACCCCGCCGTCGACGTCGGGATGCCGATCGGCCCGATCCGGCTGCTCGCCCTGCCACCGCACCTGAGCGCCGACGCCGACGCGCTCCGCGCCCGCCTGCGCGACGCAGGGTTCGAGATCCAGCTGACGGCGCCCGGAGGCCGCCTGATGTGGCGCGTCGCGCCGCACGCGTACACCACCGGCGAGGACGTCGCCGCGTTCGTGGAGCGCGCGCTGCCGCTGCTCGACGCCGCGGTGGTGGACTGATCGGCGGACGGATCGGCGCGCGCCTACCCTGAGCTGGTGAGCACCTCGAATCTGCGTCGTCGCACGTCGCTGCCGGTGGCGGCCGCACCCGGGCACGAGGACGAGTTCCTCCCCCTCTTCCCACCCGGGGCCGCGCTCGACCTGCTGGCCGACGGTGGCACCTGGTTCGAGGGTCCGGCATGGACGGGGCCGGAGGAGATCGTCTGGAGCGACGTCGTCGGCAACAGACTCCTCGTCTGGACGCCGGAGGGTGGTGCCGCGATCGCGCTCGAGCCCTCGCACCACCAGAACGGCCATGCGGTCGACGGCGACGGCCGCCTCGTCGCCGCGAGCCACGGCGAGCGCGCGGTGGTCCGCCGCGACACGACCGGCCACTGGGAGATGCTGACCGACCGGTGCGACGGGCTGCGGTACAACTCGCCGAACGACGTCGTCGTCCGCCGCGACGGCAGCATCTGGTTCACGGACCCGCGATACGGGATCGACAAGCCCGAGGAGGGGTACGGCGGGACGGTCGAGATGCCCGGCTGCCGCGTGTACCGGCTCGACCCGAGCGGCGCCGTCTCCCCCGTCACCCCCGTCATGCCCGCGCCCAACGGGCTCGCGTTCTCCGCCGACGAGGAGATCCTGTACGTCGCGGATTCCCAGGTCGGCCAGATCCTCGCGCTCGACGTGACGGACGGCGGCCTCGAGGACGCACGAGAGATCGTCCCGCCCGACGACGACGGCCACCCCGACGGGCTCCGTGTCGACACCGACGGGCGCATCTGGACGTCGTGGGGGTCGCAGGTCCGGGTCTACCGAGCGAACGGCCAGGAGCCCGCGACCCTGCTCGGCGCCGTCCACCTCCCGGAGACGGTCGCCAACCTCGCGTTCGGCGGCCCGGACCGCAGCACCCTCGCGATCACCGCGACGTCGGGGCTGTACCGGGTACGGACCACGGCCACCGGCGCGACGCCCTGACCGGTAGCCGGAGCGCGCGGCGCCTCGGTACCCTGGCCCGGTGCACACGGTCCTGACCTCCCGCCCGCGCTCGTCGGTGCGCGTCGAGGTAGCCGTACGCGTACCCGTACGCCACCGCTGAGCGGGCACTCGCCCACGCTCGCGACCACCCGCACCCCTGCGCTCCGACGCGCGCCGATCGAGAGAGACACCATGACTGCCGAAGCCCACGTCACCGCCGCTGCGCCCACCCGCGTCGCGCAGGTCCCGGACAAGGTGTCGACGGACGGTCTGGAGACCCGCTGGGACGCCGCCTGGTCCGAGCAGGGCGTCTACACGTTCGACGAGACCGCCTCGCGCGAGCAGGTGTTCTCGATCGACACCCCGCCGCCGACGGCGTCCGGCTCGCTGCACATCGGCCACGTGTTCTCCTACACGCACACCGACTGCCTCGCCCGCTACCAGCGGATGCGCGGCAAGGCCGTGTTCTACCCGATGGGCTGGGACGACAACGGGCTGCCGACCGAGCGCCGGGTGCAGAACTACTACGGGGTGCAGGTCGACACCTCGCTGGGCTACGTGCCGGGCTACGAGCCGGAGTTCGCCGGCGACGTCCCGAAGAACCACCGGCCGACGCCGATCTCACGGCAGAACTTCGTCGAGCTCTGCCTCCAGCTCGCCGCGGAGGACGAGAAAAGCTTCGAGAACGTCTTCCGCTACCTCGGTCTCTCGGTGGACTGGGCGCAGACGTACCAGACGATCGGGCCGGTCGCCCAGCAGACCTCCCAGCGTGCGTTCCTGCGTCAGCTCGCCCGCGGCGAGGCCTACCAGATCGAGGCGCCCACGCTGTGGGACGTGACGTTCCAGACGGCGGTCGCACAGGCCGAGCTCGAGGACCGCGAGCGCCCCGGCGCCTACCACCGGATCTCCTTCCACCGGCCGGGCGGCGAGCCCGTGTTCATCGAGACCACCCGGCCGGAGCTGCTCGCGGCCTGCGTGGCGCTGGTGGCGCACCCCGACGACGAGCGGTATCAGCCGCTGTTCGGCACCACGGTGACCTCACCCGTGTTCGGCGTCGAGGTCCCGGTGCTCGCGCACCCGCTCGCCCAGCCCGACAAGGGCGCGGGCATCGCGATGATCTGCACCTTCGGCGACACGACCGACGTCACGTGGTGGCGCGAGCTCGACCTGCCGACCCGCACGATCATCGGCCGCGACGGGCGCATCCTCGCCGAGCCGCCGTCGGCCATCACGACGGCGGAGGGCCTGGCCGCGTACGAGCGCCTGGTCGGCCTGACGGTGTTCACCGCCCAGAAGACGATGGTCGAGCTGCTGCGGGAGTCCGGCGACCTGGAGGGCGAGCCCAAGCCGATCAGCCACCCCGTCAAGTTCTACGAGAAGGGCGACAAGCCGCTCGAGATCGTCAGCTCACGGCAGTGGTACGCCCGCAACGGCGGCCGTGACGCCGACCTGCGCGAGAAGCTCGTCAAGCGCGGCAAGGAGCTGATCTGGCACCCGGGCTTCATGGAGTCCCGGTACGAGAACTGGGTCGACGGGCTCGCGGGCGACTGGCTGCTGTCCCGGCAGCGCTTCTTCGGTGTGCCGTTCCCGCTGTGGTACCGGCTCGACGACGCGGGCGAGGTCGTGTACGACGAGCCGCTCGTGCCCGCTGAGGACCGCCTCCCGATCGACCCCTCGACCGACGTGCCCGACGGCTACACGGCGGATCAGCGCGGGGTGCCCGGCGGCTTCGTGGGTGACCCGGACGTGCTCGACACCTGGGCGACGTCGTCCCTGACGCCGCAGCTCGCGGGCCGCTGGGAGCGGGATCCCGAGTTCTTCGGCAAGGTCTTCCCCTACGACGTGCGGCCCCAGGGGCACGACATCATCCGCACCTGGTTGTTCTCGACGGTGGTGCGCGCGAACGCCGAGTTCGACTCCCTTCCCTGGACGCACGCGGCGATCTCCGGGTGGATCCTCGACCCGGACCGCAAGAAGATGAGCAAGTCCAAGGGGAACGTGGTGACCCCGCTCGGGCTGCTCGAGCAGCACGGCTCCGACGCGGTCCGCTACTGGGCGGCGTCCGCGCGGCTCGGGTCCGACACCGCGTTCGACGAGCAGCAGATGAAGATCGGGCGCCGGCTCGCGATCAAGCTCCTGAACGCGAGCAAGTTCGCGCTGTCCTTCGGTGGCGACGAGCCCGCCTCGCTCGACCCGGCGTCGGTCACCCTGCCGGTCGACCGGGCCCTGCTGGCGCGGCTCGCCGGTGTGGTGGACGTGGCCACGGCGGGATTCGAGGCGTACGACCACGCCCGCGCGCTCGAGGCGACCGAGTCCTTCTTCTGGACGTTCTGCGACGACTACCTCGAGCTGGTCAAGGACCGCGCCTACAGCGGTGCGGACCCGGCCGCGAGCGCGAGCGCTCGCGCGGCGCTGGCGATCACCCTCGACACGCTGCTGCGTCTGTTCGCGCCGTTCCTGCCGTTCGCGACCGAGGAGGTCTGGTCGTGGTGGCGCGAGGGCTCGGTGCACCGGGCCTCCTGGCCGGTCTCCGGCCCGCTGCGTGACGCTGCCGCGGACGGCGACCCGGCGCTGCTGTCGGCGGCCGGGGCCGCCGTGGCCTCGCTCCGCAAGATCAAGAGCGAGGCGAAGGTGAGCCAGAAGACCCGGCTGCGCTCCGCCGTCGTGCACGCGCCGGAGGCCGAGGTGGCGCTGCTGCCGGCGGTGCTGAACGACCTGCGCGCCGTCGGCGGCGTCGACGGCGAGCTGACGTTCGCGGTCGCCGACACCCGGCACGCGCAGGGCGAGCTGGTCCTCGAGGAGGCCTGACCTCAGCGTGTGCTGCGCGCCTGCCGTTCGCGGTACCAGGCGAGCAGCACGCGCCCGTTGGTCCACACCATCCAGGCGGCGAGACCGGCGAGCAGCAGCGCCAGCCAGCGGAACCCGCCGCCACGGACGGCGGACATCAGGTTGACGCCGAGCACGAGCACCGACAAGGCGAACCAGAACGCGGTGGCACCGATCGATCGCGACATCCGCTCCTGGTTCACTCCCCCAGCCTACGGCGCACCACGGCCGTCGCGAGATCGCCGGGCTCGGCCGCATACCCTGGTGCGGTGATCCACACGTGGCGGTCGACCGAGACCGATCCGTTCGCCCGCGGGCGTGACCTCGGCAGCACCTGGGCGTCCTCCGTGCACGCCACCCTCACCGAGTACACCGAGATGTTCGAGCGGATCGCGGTGCCGCCGGGCGCGGTGCGCGAGATCAGCGAGAGCTCACGATCGCTCGTGGCCGAGCACGCTCCGGAGATCCTCGCGGAGATCGACGGCGTCGCGGCCGGGGCGGGCATCGAGCCGTGGCAGTCGATGGTGCTCAACGCCCGCACAGAGATCATGACGCAGGCACCCGCGGACCCGCCCGGCGAGTGCTCGACGGCGGTGTTCGTCCCCACCGACGGCTCCACGCCGCGCACCCTGCAGACCTGGGACTGGTACACGCAGATGGCGCACGAGACCCTCGTCCGGTCGATCCCGGCCGCCGGCGACGCCCGCCTGGTGACGTTCGGCGAGTTCGGCCAGGTGGCCAAGATCGGGGTGAGCACCCGCGGCGTGGGTGTGCACTTCAACATCCTCGAGCACGTCACCGACGGCAGCGCGCCCGGTGTCCCCGTGCACGTGGTCACCCGCATGATCCTCGATCGCGCCTCCAGCCTCGACGACGCCCTCGCGATCGTCGACGCCGTCCCGCTCGCTGCCTCCACGGTCCTCACCGTGATCACGCACGACGGCGCGGCGTGCGTCGAGCTGAGCCCCGCCGGATGGGCGGCGCTGCCCGCGACCCCGGGCACCACGCTGGTCCACACCAACCACTTCCTCGACCCCGAGCTCGCTGCCGGGGGTGTCGTCAGCGCGCGCAGCACCACCCACCGACGCATCGCCTTCCTCGAGAACCACCGCTCCGCCGTCGAGACCCTCGACGCGTTCGCCCGCGTGCAGGCGCTCGCGTCCGACGAGCCCGGGTCGATCAACTGCGACCCTGACCCTGCCCGCCCACCCTGGGACCGGCCCGAGACCAAGGCGACCTTCACGATCGACGTCGACCGTGCCGAACTCGGTTTCGCCCCGAGCCATCCGAGGAACATCACCCAGCGGGACTGGCGCACCCTGGCCGCCTGAGCCCGATCGGACGACATCAGGGTCGGCTACCGGTCCCTGGCCTCGGCGATCGTGACGGTCCTGCCCTCGCGGAACGAGAGGTCCGCCGCCTCGGAGACGTAGAGCGACTCGAGGACGTCGGCAGGGGTGCACGGGTTGGCCAGACGGCCCGCCGCGACCTCGACGAACGCCGTCAGCTCGGCGCGGTAGGCCTGCGCGAACCGCTCGGCGAAGCCCCTCCACGGGTCGCCGTCGGGGAAGGTCGCGCCCTGCTCGGCGCTGACGAGCGGGACACGCTCGTCCAGCCCGACGGTGCGCTGACCCAGGGTGCCGGCGAGCTCCATGCGCACGTCGTAGCCCTGCCCGTTGTAGCGCGAGCCCTGGAACGTCGCCAGGGTGCCGTCGTCGAGCGCGACGACACCCACCGACTCGTCGACGTCCCCGAGCTCACCGAAGTAGGCAGCGCCGCGGTTGGCGCCGAACGTCGTCACCGAGACGACCTCACGGCCGGTCACCCAGCGCAGGATGTCGAAGTCGTGCACGTGGCAGTCGCGGTAGATGCCACCGCTGGTGGCGATGAACGACTCCGGCGGAGGTGCCGGATCGCACGTCGTCAGGTGCGCGCGGCGCAGCTCACCGATCGCGCCGTCGGCGAGGTCCTGCCGAGCCCGACGGTAGCCCGGGTCGAACCGCCGCTGGAAGCCGATCTGGATCGGCACCTCGGAGCCGGCGAGATCGCGCACGACCGCGATGGTCTGCCGGAGGTCCGGCGCGACGGGCTTCTCGCAGAAGGCGGGGATCCCGGCCTCGGCCGCGCGACGGATCAGCTCGGGATGGGTCGTCGTCGGCGCCGTGATGACGAGCGCGTCCGGGCGCGCGTCGAAGGCCGCGTCGAGCGCCATCGGCGTCGCGTCGTGCTGCGCGGCGACGAGCTCCGCCCGCTGGACGTCGACATCGGCCACGAGCAGCTCGTCGATCGCCAGCGTCGCGAGGGTCCGCGTGTGCGCCGCCCCGATCCGTCCGGCTCCCAGCACCGCCAGTCTCACGCTCGACCTCTCTGCCGACCTCGGACGTCACCGGAGCGCCGTCGGCTCACACGGAGCGCTCGGCGACCCACTGCCCCACGAGACCCCGGAAATGGGCGACGAAGCGGTCGCGCTCGTGCGCGGGGTAGGTCGACTCGACCGTCTCGACGAGGAGGGTGTCGAACGCCGGCGACGCCACCCAGTCGAGCACGCGGGACTCGATGTCCGGCAGATGCTCGGCGCACCACGCCCAGTACCGGTCGGTCTCGAAGTAGTCGTCGGCGAGACGGCGGTACCGCTCGAGCTTCTCGTCGTAGGTGAGCGAGGCGTCGTCGGCGACGGCGAAGTACGAGCGTGTGTCGAGATCGACGGTGGCGCGGCGCTCCGTCGCGAGGCAGTAGACGCTCCAGCGGACCAGCGCCGTCATCGCCCAGGGGAAGTAGTAGTGCAGCGACGTGAGCGCGACGTCCGGGCAGGCGTTGGCGTAGTCGATCGGGTACACCTGATCACCCGCGACGAGCATCTCGGCGGAGTTGAACTCCCAGCCGAAGAACGCGTTGACCAGCCGGCTCACGGTCACCGCCTCGGCGCCGGCCGACGGCGACAGGAACCCGTGGTTGACCTGGTACCGCTCGTGCATCGGCAGCTCGGGGCGGAAGTCCATCACCATGGTCTCCGGCCCGATCGACAGCGCGCGGGCGAAGACGTCGTAGTCGACGGTGGCCTGCAGGT
Source organism: Pseudactinotalea sp. (assembly GCA_048594485.1). Taxonomy (GTDB): domain Bacteria; phylum Actinomycetota; class Actinomycetes; order Actinomycetales; family Beutenbergiaceae; genus Pseudactinotalea. The sequence goes on from JBMDXU010000174.1 coordinate 8,447, forward strand.
GCATGAGCATCTGACCCGAGTCGTCGTACGCGCGGTGCAGCTCCTCGGGGTTCTCGATCCGCGATACCCCACGCCACCCTCCGCCGTCGAACGGCTTCATGTAGAGCGGGTACCCGAGGTCGTCGGCGATGGCGTCGAGATCGAACGGGTCGTTGTACGTGGAGGACGTGAAGGCCCACCGCGCGTTGTCGATCGGGTTCTTGTACGGCACCAGCACGGTGCGCGGCACGTTGAGCCCGAGCCGCAGCATCGCGCAGTAGGCGCTGTGCTTCTCCATCGACTGGAACGTGAACGGGGAGTTGAGCAGATAGGTGCCGTCGACGAGGGCCGCCTTCTTCAGCCACTCCCGCGGGTGGTAGTACCAGTAGGCCAGCCGGTCGATGACGAGCCCCGGCCGCACGGGGTCGAGCAGGTCGAACGGCGCGATGTGCAGGCGCTCGCTGGTGAACTCGTGCGCGACGCCGTCGGCGGTCGTGACCGGTCCGACACGACGCAGGATCTCCTCGAACGCCTGCGGCCAGTCCTGCTCCGCCCCGAGCAGCAGACCGACGAGGTGACGCGACAGAGGCATGTCGCGAGGCTATCGCCTCCCCCGATTTCGTTGACGTTCTGCCACGGCAGAACGTCAACGAAATCGGGGTTGGGGGCAGGACGTCAACGAATTCAGGACCAGCGCGGGAGGTGGTGGGCGAGCTGACGGCGCCACCAGTCCCAGTGGTGCGCGACGTCGTGGCCCCAGAGGTCGAGGTCCGACGGGATGCCGTGGGCGGCCAGGCGGGCCGCCATGTCCCGGGTGCTCGGCAGCGCGCCGCTCGGCCACGTCTCCCACGCCCCCTGCCCGACGACGAGCTGGACGAACAGGCGCGACCGCAGCCAGGCGAGGTGGCCGTCGTCGAAGGACTCGAGGTAGCGGGTGGGGTTGGTCCAGTGCAGGTGCTCGCCGTGATAGCCCCACGCGTGCCAGGTCGACGGGTCGTAGTTGCCCGACATCGCCAGCACCGTCGGCGCGATGTCGGCGCGCGTGAACGCCAGCTGGAGTGCGTGGTAGGCCCCGAGGCTCGCACCCGTCACGACCAGGTCTCCCGGCGTGCGCCAGGCGATCTGCGGGACCACTCCCTGCACCAGCCAGTCCTCGTAGCGGCGGTAGCGGGATGCTCGCTCCTCCACCTCGACGCCGCGATCGGACCAGGTGTACGCGTCGAACGCGTCGACGCAGTAGAGCGTGAGGCAGCCGTCGTCGATCAGGTGGGCCACCGCCGCGACCATGCCGTTGTCCTCCCACTCCCAGGCGCGCCCGAGTTCGGTCGGGAACGCGAGCACCGGGCGCCCGGCGTGCCCGAACCGGATCAGCGCACCGGCGTGGGGAAGCCCCGGGGCGTCGACCTCGAGGTACTCGCGATGCATCCCGTGAGCATCCCAGACCGCGCGGCTCGCAGGGCCGCCGATCAGGCGAGCGCGGTGCTGTTGAGCAGGTGGCGCAGCGCGGGGTCGAGCGTGTCGCGCCAGCACGTGAAGTTGTGCAGGTCGGCGATCTCGGTGTGGGTCACGGGCACACCGACCTCGCGCAACCGCATCGCGAGAAGGGTGTTGTTCGCCGCGTTCTCCTCGTGCAGCCCGCAGGTGATCGCCGTCGGCGGCAGCGCCGCCGTCTTGTCGTCGGCGTGGACGACGGCGACGAAGCGGGTGACGGCGGACCATCCCGAGAAGCCGGCCTCCTGACCGTCGGTGTCGGGGGTGAAGAACGACCCCGACTGCAGCAGCAGACCGTCGAAGGTGCCGGGGTGACGCCACTGCACGTGCAGCGCCGCGAGCGCCCCGAGGCTCGCACCGACGGCGACCGTGCGCGTCGTCGGCCAGAGCCCCGTCACGGACGGCAGCAGCCGCTGCACCAGCGCGCTCGCGTAGTCCTCCGACGCCGCGTAGAGCACCTCGCGCGGGTGCGCGCGCAGGAGCAGGGCGCGCGACCGTGGGGCGTCGCCGGAGTCCGCCAGCACGGCGAGGTACCGCGTCAGCTCCCCGCGCTCGGCGTAGTCGGGGCCGTCGTGCACGACGACGAGCGGCGCCTCGTCCTGCTCGCCCAGCCCCGGCGCGGACCACAGCCACGCCTGCACACCCGACATCCCCGTGTCGATCTCGACGGTGGTGCCCTCCTCGACCTGCGCCGTCGTCCAGGCGGGCGGCGCGTACGAGGGGAGCTCGATCACGGACCGTGCCCCGAAACCCGACTCGATCTCGTCGGTGCCCGCGGGGTCGGTGATGGTGTGCGTGACCTCGAACCCGTACTCGATCCGGTGCAGCGGCGGCAGATCGACCACGACCGACCAGATCCCGTTCTGCCAGACCAGGTCCGGGCGCGGCGACGCGGTGCCGAGGCCGGCGTCGAGCCGCACCCTGCCGTACCGGTGCTCGGGATCGGGCAGCCAGAACTCCAGCCTGCCGTCGATCACGACGTCGCTGCTGGCTCCCCGATCCGCGACCATCTGCGGAGGTTAGCCGCCGATTGTGTCGGCTCTGTCACGCAGCACGTCGAGCAGCTCGACCGGCGGCTCGCCGCCCGCGGTGAGCAGCGGCTCGCTGACGAGGTCGGCGCCGCACGCCCGCGCGAGGTCGAGGAAGTAGCCGGGGGCCAGCAGATAGGTCGCCACGGCGACCCGGCCGCCGTCGGACCTCGCGGCGGCGACCGCCTCGGCCAGGGTGGGGACGGCGGCGGAGAGGAACCCGACCTCGACGTCGCGGCCGAGCTGGTCGGCGAGCAGGGCCGCGGTGGTGCGGCAGTCGGCGACGGCGCGTGCGTCGGAGGACCCGGCCGCCGCCATCACGACGGTGTCGCCGTCCCTCAGCCCCGCCTCCGTCAGTCGACGCGCGAGCAGCGTCACCAGCCTCGGGTCGGGTCCGAGCGCGGGTCCCACCTCGGCGGCGGGCACACGCGCGACGGCCTCGGCGAGATCGACGTAGACGTGGAACCCCGCGGACAGCAGCAACGGGACCACCCGGACCGGACCGCCGTCGGCGAGCGCGGCCAGCGCGGTCGGGACGTCGGGCTCCTGGACGTCGACGTAGGCACCCTCCACCCGGCGATCGGGCAGCGACGCGGCGAGCGCGTCGACGAGGGTCGCGACGGCGCGCTGGCCCTCGGGTGACGACGTCCCATGGGAGCAGGCGAGCACAGCAGGAGCGCTCATCGGCGGATCTCCAACCGATAGCCGCGCTTGACCACGGTGCGGACGAGGTCGTGACCGATCGCCTCACGAAGCCGGCCCACCGCGACCTCCGCCGCGTGCGGGTTCTGCGAGTCACCGGGAAGGATCGCGAGCACGTCGCTGCGCGAGACCACCGCACCATCGGCCGACGCGAGCAGACGCAGCACCTCCAGACCGCTCGGTGACACCGGCAGCACCTCCCCATCCAGCAGCGCCACCTTCGAGCGCACGCACAACCTCCCTCGCACGGTGTCGCGCTCCAGGTGCTGCGCACTCCCGAAGTGCTCGACCAACGTCCGCACCAGCGCGCCGAGCCGGCCACGTGCCGGCTGCAGCGGAGTGATTCCTCGTCGCTCCAGCGGCCTCGCCGTCACCGGGCCCACGGCGGCCGCCACGACGCCGCCGGCGCGGAACCGGTCGATCAGCGAGGTCGAGACGCCGGCGCGTTCGGCATCGGTCAGCCACGCCTCGGCGCCGGGTGCCGAGGTGAAGACGACGGCGTCGTACTCACCGTTCGCCGCCGAGACCACCGACTGCCGCAACACCTCCGGGTCCGGCGGCGGACCCCAGCGGTAGACGACCAGGCTGAGCACGTCTGCGCCCGCCGCCGCGAAGAGCGTGTCGAGCCCGTCGGTACCGGCGCCGTGGTGCTGGATCACGAGACGCTGGCCGGTGACGCCCTCGTCGAGCAGCACCTCGGCGATCTCGGCGGAGGTCTCCGACTCCGCGACCCAGTCCGCCGTGAGGCCTGCCGCCTGGATCGCCCCGCGCGCCTTCGGCCCCCGGGCGACGATGCGCGCCCGTTCCAGCGTGGCGTGGAGGTCCTCGGCCAGCCCGTGCGCATCCGCGGCCTCCACCCATCCGCGGAAGCCAATGCCCGTGGTGACGACGACGACGTCGGGCGGCTGCGCGATCACCGCTCGCGTCGCCGCCAACAGCTCGGCGTCGTCGACGTGACCGCGGATCGAGAGCGACGGCGCGTGCCTGACGACGGCGCCGCGCCGGGCGAGCGCTGTCGCCAGCTCCTGCGCCCGCCGGTCCGCCGTGACGAGGATCGTGCAGCCGGTCAGCAGCTGAGCCAGCTCGCCACCTCGCGCGGAGCTCACCCAGACCCCTCCAGCAGATCCGGTGCCGCCACGGCGCCGATGACGACGGTCGCCGGCGCTCGGACTCGGGCGAGCGCGGAGGCGGCGACGATCTGGGCGAGCGGCGCCCGCGTGAGGCGCTGCTCCGGGGTCGACCCGCGCTCCACGATCGCGACCGGCAGCTCGGGGTCGCCACCAGCTGCGAGCGCCTGCTCGACGATGTGGCCGAGGTTGGACACCCCCATCAGCACGACGACGGTCGCGGAACCGTCCCGGATGCAGAGCTGCGCCGCCGGCTCCAGGCCGGCGTGGCCGCTGGTCACGTGGAACGCGGCGACGACGCCGCGCTGGGTGAGCGGGATCCCCGCCAGCTCGGGTACGGCGATCGCGCTGCTGACGCCGGGGACGACGGTCACCGGCACGCCCGCGGCGCGGCAGGCCTGGACCTCCTCGCCGCCACGGCCGAAGACGAACGAGTCGCCACCCTTGAGCCGGACGACGGCCCGACCCCGCAGGGCGTGCTCGACCAGGATCGCGTTGATCTCGTGCTGCGGGACTGGGTGGTGCCCCGGCGACTTCCCGACGTCGATCACCTCGACGCCCGGGCGCGCGAAGCGCAGCACGCTCGCCGGCCCCAGCCGGTCCGCGACGACCACGTCGGCCTCCGCGAGCGCTCGCCGGCCCTGCACCGTGATGAGGTCGGGGTCGCCCGGCCCGCCACCGACCAACGTCACCCGGCCCGCCGAGCCCGGGGCGCCGCGCAGGTCGAGGTGCCCGGCGTCGAGCACGTCCTCGATGCCTGCGCGCACCGCGGCCGCACGACGCGCCCCGTCGACGCCCTCGGCGAGGACGCCCACCCGCAGCCCGCTGACGTCGAACCCCTCCGTCATGCTCGCGCTCGCCCGGGCCTCGGCGTCGAGGCACCAGATCCGCCGCGCCTCGGCCCAGTCGCGCACGCGCGACCGCTCGGCCGTCCCGTCCCCGCCGGCGACGACGAGCCAGGCCCCGTCGAGGTCGGCCTCCTGCACGTCGCGCGGCTCGATGAGCAGGGCGTCGGCCGACAGGGCCAGCTCCACGACGTCCTCGCAGACGTGGAGCGCGACCACGTGGACCTGGGCCCCCGCACCGAGGAGCCGGCGCGCCGGCTCCACGACGCGTGGCCCGCCGCCGGCGACCAGCACCCGGCGACCGCGCAGATCGAGTCCGAACAGCTCCATGTCAGACCCCTGCTCCAGCGGTGACCAGCTCGACCCAGACGCCGCCGTCGATCACCTCGACCTGCCACACGCGCAGGTTGCCGTGCTCGTCCACCGGCTCGTACCCGACACGGTCCAGGCAGGCCCCGGTGTCGAGCGAGAAGACCTGCTTGTACATCGGTGCCGCGACGGTGGGCTCGCCCTGCCGGGTGCCGACGATGCCGCGCGACATCACGTTGGCTCCGCTGAACGGGTCCCGCTGCGAGACCGCGCGCACGGTGTCGTCCAGGAGCCGGAAGAGGGCGACCTGCTCGCCGTCGACCAGCGCGGCGGCACCGCGCTCGGGCACCAGGTCGGCCAGCGCGCACACCCTCACCGCGCTCACGAGCGGACCGCCAGCGTGGGTCCGGCGATCATCGTGGCGCCCTCCGCCCGCTCGGTGCCGGTGGCCGGCCGCCGCTGTCCACGCTCCGCCACGTACGCGAGGTCGGGGTCGGCGACCTCCGGCGCGTTGACGAACGAGCCGAAGCGGCGAAGCTTCTCCGGGTCGTCGAGCACGGCTCTCCATTCATCCTGATAGTTGCCGACGTGGGTGGCCATCGCCGCGTCGAGGTCCGCGCAGATGCCCAGGCTGTCCTCCATGATGACCTCTCGGACACCCCCGACCCCACCCTCGACGTCATCCATCCACGGAGCGGTCCGTTGCAACCGGTCCGCCGTGCGGATGTAGTACATGAGGAATCGATCGATCGTCCGGACGAGCGTGTCGTCGTCCAGATCCTCCGCGAGAAGCTGCGCGTGCCGCGGGGTGAAACCTCCGTTGCCGCCGACGTACAGGTTCCAGCCCTTGTCCGTCGCGATCACGCCGACGTCCTTGCCGCGTGCCTCGGCGCACTCTCGCGCGCACCCGGAGACGCCGAGCTTGAGCTTGTGCGGCGAGCGGAGCCCGCGGTAGCGCAGCTCCAGCGCGACGGCCATCCCGACCGAGTCCTGCACCCCATACCGGCACCAGGCCGACCCGACGCACGACTTCACGGTCCGCAGCGACTTGCCGTAGGCATGCCCGGACTCGAAGCCGGCGTCCACGAGCCGTCGCCAGATGTTCGGTAGCTGCTCGATCCGCGCGCCGAACATGTCGATGCGCTGGCCGCCGGTGATCTTGGTGTAGAGCCCGAACTCCTGCGCCACCTGTCCGATCACCACCAGACCCTGGGGCGTGATCTCGCCGCCCGGGATCCGCGGCACCACCGAGTAGGTGCCGTCCTTCTGGATGTTGGCCATCACGTGGTCGTTCGTGTCCTGCAGCGCGGCCTGCTCGCCGTCGAGGATGTGCCCGTTGCCGAGCGAGGCGAGGATGGAGGCGATCACCGGCTTGCAGATGTCGCAGCCCCGACCAGGACCAGCCGCACCCGCCGGGACGGTGCCGAACCGCGCGATGATCTCGCTGAAGCTGTGCAGGTCGGCCACCCGCACCGCGTCGAAGAGCTGAGCGCGGGAGTGCTCGAAGTGCTCGCACAGCGCGGTCGAGACCTCCAACCCGGCGCGCTCCAGCTCGGTGGTGGCGAGGTTCTTCACCAGCGGCAGGCACGACCCGCAGCTGGTGCCTGCCCGCGTGCACGCCTTGACGCCGGCGAGGTCGGTGCAGCCACCGGAGACGACCGCGGCCCGGATCGCGCCAGCGGAGACGTTGTTGCAGGAGCAGACGCCGGCGTCGTCGGGCAGCTCGAGGTTGGCGAGCCCGTCGCCCGCGCCGGCGGGTGCGAGGAAGGCGGAGGGGTCGCCCGGGAGATCGGCGCCCAGCATCGGCCGCAACGAGGCGTAGGGGGCGGCGTCGCCGACGAAGACACCGCCGAGGAGCGTCCTGCCGTTGTCGGAGACGACCAGCTTCTTGTAGATGCCTGCCACCGGGTCGGCGTACACGACCTCCATCGCGCCCGGTGTCCGACCGGACGCGTCCCCGAAGCTCGCGACGTCCACGCCCTGCATCTTGAGCTTGGTCGCGGTGTCGGCGCCGGGGAAGGTCGCGTCGCCGCCGAGCAGCCGGTCCACGACGACCTCGGCCATCGCGTAGCCCGGGGCCACCAGCCCGAGACAGCGGCCCTCGATGCACGCGACCTCGCCCACCGCCCAGACGTGCGGGTCGGCGGTACGACAGCTCAGGTCGACGACGGCGCCCCCGCGCTCGCCGATCTCCAGCCCGGCGTCCCGGGCGAGCTGGTCGCGCGGTCGGACACCGGTGGCGACCACCACGACGTCGACGTCGAGTCGGCCGCCGTCGGCGAAGTCGAGACGCCCGACGTGGCCCGTGCGGCGGTTCGGCCGCATCTGCTGCGTCGCGGTCTCGGTACGGACGGCGATGTCCTTGTCGTTGATCAGACGCTTGAGCGCCTGGCCGCCGCCGAGGTCGATCTGCACACCCATCAGGTGGGTGCCGAACTCGATCACGGTCGCCTGTGCGTCCAGCGCCTTCAACGCGCCGGCCGCCTCCAGGCCGAGCAGTCCTCCGCCGATGACGGCGCCGCGTACCGGACGTTCCGAGCGCTGCCCCTTGCCCTCCTGCCGCTTGGCCTCGACCCACCCTCGCAGGGCTGCGACGTCGTCGAGCGTGCGATAGACGAACACGCCGGGCAGATCGTTGCCCGGGATGGGCGGCATCGCGGCGCTCGACCCGGTGGCGAGCACGAGCTCGTCGTAGTCCCACACCTGCCCGAGCCGATCGGTGATGCGCTTCGCGTCGCGGTCGATGCCGATGATCGCGCGGTCGCGATACAGCGTGACGAGCTCGTCGTCCCACATCGCCGGGTCGCCGAGCGTCAGCTCCTCGGGGTCACGCACGGAGAAGTAGGAGGTGAGCGCGACCCTGTCGTAGGGCTTGACCGGTTCCTCGGCGAACACGCTGATACGCCACGCGCCGGCGACGTCGCGCGCGCGCAGGGCCTCGACGAGCCGCTGCGCGACCATACCGCCGCCGATCACGGCGAGATGTCGTTGCTCGGTGTGCACTCCGGTCCTCCTGACGATGTGTCTGAGACGCTAGGAACGCGCCGTTTCGCCTCGGTGTGTGCGTGATTGCGTCTCGGTAACGACGTCCTCACGTCCGACGGGCACGGGCTGAGAGGTCTCCGACATGGCCAGCCAGTCCAGGAGGCCGCAGACGGCGGCGGTGCAGCCGCCGCAACCGGTGGTCGCCCGGGTCGCGAGGGCGATGTCCTCCACGCTGCGTGCGCCGGCGTGATAGCAGTCGACGATCTCGGACTTGGGCACCGAGTTGCACGAACAGACCGTCGCCCGCGCGGGCATCTGCTCCGGGCCGGTCGCCGTCGTCGTCGCGGGTGCGGCAGGCCGCAGGAACAGCATCGCCGGGTCGGTGGCGACCGGGATCCTCCGCGTGTACGTGGCCACCAGGTCCGCCGCGAGGTCGGGCGAGCCGACGCACGTCGCGCCGACGAGCCGGCCCTCGTCGACGACGACCTCGACGTGACGGCCGGCGGCCGGGTCGTCGAGGCGGAGCACACGGTGCGTCGGCGGCACCGGAGCCGAACCGCAGATGCCCATCGCGACGACGTCGAGCCCGCGGGCCTTCAGCGTCACGACGTCGCTACCCGAGACCGCCGGCGCCGCCTCGCGCGGTCCGCGCATCTCCCGCGACACCATCACGGTGCCCAGACGCACCGCCATGCTCGGACGGCCGGGCCGACGCGGGAGCGCGACCGACGCCGACTCGGTCAGCGAGGTCGCGAGCCGACGCGCCTGCTCCCACCCCTGGGCGATCAGACCGCTGGCGCCCTCGGGCGGCTCGGCGCAGTCGCCGATCGCGTAGACGTCCGGGTCGGAGAGCGAGGCCAGGTCGGCTCCGACGCGGATGCCCCGTCCCGTCGCCAGACCCGCCGCGGCCGCGACCGCGTGCTGCGGCGTCGTGCCGCACGCCAGGACCACCAGGTCGGCGTCCGTCCAGCGGCGGGCGTCGTCCGCCGTGCCGCCGCCGGCGCCGGCCGGGTGGCCCTCGACCGCGACGGCCGCGACCCGGCCCTCGACCGACCGCACGGCGGCAAGCCGTGCGCCGGTCCAGCAGCCGACACCCAGCCGCGTCAGCGTGGCCTCCGCGACCTGACCGGCCGCGGAGGCGAGCTGCCGGTCCATCACGCCCCGACCGCCGTGCACCACCGTCACGCTCAGACCGCGTCCGGCGAGACCGCACGCGACCTCCAACCCGAGCACGCCGCCGCCGACGACGACGGCGCGGGTCGCGTTCGCTGTCGCAGCCACGATCTCGCGGGCGTCGTCCAGGGTGCGCAGCGTGTGCACCCCGGCCGGCAGCTCGCCGTCCAGGCCCGGCACGTCGGGGATGCGCGCCGCGGCGCCGGTCGCGAGCACCAGCGTGTCGTAGCCGAACCTCCCCGCCGTGGTCTCGACCTCGCGGTGCTCACGGTCGATCGCCGTCACCGGATCGCCGAGGTGCACGCGGGCGCGACCTCCGCCGCGAGGAAGCTCCAGACCGAGCAGCTCGGCGCGACCGGCGACCACCTCGCTGAGCATGACCCGGTTGTACGGGTGGTGCACCTCGGCGCCGAGCACCGTCACGTCGAACCGGCTCTCGACGTCACGCGCGAGGAGCTCCTCGGTGAACCGGGCGCCCACCATGCCGTTGCCGACGACGACGAGGCGCCTCACGCCGACGCCTCCTCGTGGACGGCAGCGACGTCCACGGCGCAGACCTTGAACTCGGGCATGCCCGATGTCGGGTCGGTGGCGTCGTTGGTCACCCGGTTGACGCTGCCGAGACCAGCGAAGTGGAACGGCATGAAGACCGTGTCGGGACGGATCCGATCGCTCCAGCGTGCGGCCGCCTCGACCCATCCACGGGCCGACGTCAGCCGGACCCGGTCGCCGTCGCGCACCCCGAGCCGGAGCCCGAGCACCGGGTGCATCTCGACGTAGGGCTCGGGAACCGCGGCGGTGAGCTCAGCGACCCGGCGGGTCTGCGCACCGGACTGGTAGTGCTGCAGCACACGACCGGTGACGAGGTGGATCGGGGCGTCGGGGCGGACCTGATCCTGCGGGCCGATGTGCTCGACGGCGATCAACCTGGCACGGCCATCCGCCGTCGGGAAGCTCTCGAGGAACGTCCGTGGCGTACCCGGGTGCGCGGGGTCGGGGACCGGCCAGAACAGGCCGGGACCGTTCTTGCGCTCATCGGCGTCGAGCCGGTCGTGGCTCAGCCCCGCGTAGTCGGCGCGACCGCCCGCGGACGCCCGCGCGAGCTCGTCGAACACCCGTGCCGGCTCGGTGTCGAACCGGACCGGGGAGCCCCACCGGCGCGCCAGCTCGGCCCGGATCCACAGCTCGGAGCGAACCCCGTCGGGAGGGTCGACGGCTCGACGGCGCCGGATCACCCGGCCCTCCAGCGAGGTCATCGTGCCCTCCTCCTCGGCCCACTGCGTGACCGGCAGCACGACATCGGCGATCTGGGCCGTCTCCGACGGCACCACGTCGCACACGACCAGCAGGTCCAGGTCGCGGAGCCGCTGCTGGACGACGGAGGCGTCGGGGGCGCTCACCAGCAGGTTGGAGCCGTGCACGAGGGGGGCCCGTGGACCCTGCGGCGAACCCAGCGACCGCAGCAGCTGGACCGCCGGCAGCCCAGGTCCCGGGAGCTGATCCGGCGCGATGCCCCACACCGCCGCGACATGCGCACGGGCGGCCGGGTCGGTGATCGACCGGTAGCCCGGCAGCTGATCGGACTTCTGGCCGTGCTCGCGCCCGCCCTGACCGTTCCCCTGACCCGTGATCGCGCCGTAGCCGCTGCCGACCCGCCCGACCAGACCGAGGAGCAGCGCGAGGTTGATCGCCGCGGTGACGGTGGCCGTGCCCTGCGTCGACTGCTCCACGCCGCGGCCCGTCAGCACGTACGCGCCGCGGCCGCCGCGGGCGGGTGAGGCGTCGGCGAGCAGCCGTGCCGTCCGCCGGATCGAGGCGGCCGACACCCCGCTGATGGCAGCGACCCGCTCCGGCCACCACCCGATCACCGAACGCTGCAGGTCCGGCAGGCCGGTGGTACGGGCATCGAGATACTCGCTGTCGACGAGGCCCTCCATCAGCAGCACATGGGCGATCCCGAGCAGCACCGCCAGGTCGGTGCCGGGGACGGGCTGGAGGTGCGTGCCGCCGCTGCCTCGCCCGCCGCCGTCGACCCCCGCGACGGGTTCACCGGTGAGGGCCGCGGTCGCGCTGCGACGCGGGTCCACGACGATCAGTCCGCCTCGCTCGCGCACCGGCGCCAGGTGCTGGACGGCGGGCGGCATCGTCTCGGCGATGTTCGACCCCAGCAACATCACCACGTCGGCGCCGGCGAGATCCGCCAGCGGGAACGGCAGTCCGCGGTCGAGCCCGAGACCGGCGTTCGCGGCGGCGGCTGCGCTCGACATGCAGAACCGGCCGTTGTAGTCGATCCGCGACGTCCCCAGCACGGCGCGGGCGAACTTGCCCAGCGCGTACGCCTTCTCGTTGGTGAGCCCGCCGCCGCCGAAGACCGCGACCGTGTCGCGGCCGTGCTCGGCCTGCAGCGCGGTCAGCGTCGCGGCGATGTGGTCGAGCGCGGCGTCCCAGGAGGCCGGGACGAGGCGGCCCTCGACTCGCAGCAACGGCGTCGTGAGCCGATCGCCCGCCGAGAGCACCTCGGCGCTGGTCCAGCCCTTCTGGCACATACCGCCGCGGTTGGTGGGGAACTGCCTCGGCTCGACCACGACCGGGCCGCTCACCGGTGCCGTGATCCGCATCGCGCACTGCAGCGCGCAGTACGGGCAGTGGCTCGCACCCTTGAGGGGAAGCTCCATCTCAGATGCGGGCAGCGGCGAGCGCACTGCCGCGTCGCAGATAGACCCTCCAGGTGACGACCGCCATGACCGCGTAGCAGCCGATGAAGATCCCGAGCGCGGCCACGAGCGAGCCGGTGAGCTGGTTGGAGACGGCGAACCCGCGCGGGATCAGGAACCCACCGAACGCGCCGATGGCGCCCGCGATCCCGATGCAGCCCGCGGCCGCGCGCTGGGCTCGGCCGCGACGCTCGTCGGCGTCCCCCTCCCCCGCGACCTCGGACATGCCTTCGTGCGCGACAGTGGCGAAGACCGCGGGGATCATCCGGTACACCGATCCGTTGCCGACGCCGGTCGCGACGAACAGCACCAGGAACGATCCGAAGAACAGTGCGAACGCGGTCTGCTGCAGTGCGACGATGGCGCCGCCCGCGCCGAGCGCCATCACCAGGTAGGACGCGACGGTCACCCGCGCGCCTCCGAGCCGGTCGGCCAGGATCCCGCCGAGCGGACGTGCCACCGAGCCGACGAGCGCACCCAGGAAAGCGATCGTCAGCGTGACCCGGGGGAACGTGGAGGCGAGCAGAGTGGGGAACGCGCCCGAGAACCCGATGAACGAGCCGAACGTCCCGATGTAGAGGAACGAGATGATCCAGGTGTGCCGGTTCCTGGTGGCGGCCACGAACGTCCGCAGATCGGCGCGCGCCGTCCCGAGGTTGTCCATGAGCCGCCAGGCGAGCGCTGCCGCCAGGATCGCGAGCGGGATGAACACCAGCCCGGCGCGCTGCAGGGCGAGGCCCGAGCCGGTCACGATGATCAGCGGCACGGCGAACTGGACCGCGGCGGTGCCGATGTTGCCCCCGGCCGCGTTCAGCCCGAGCGCACGACCCTTCTCTCGCTGAGGGAAGAAGAACGTGATGTTGGCCATCGAGGAGGCGAAGTTCCCGCCACCGACGCCGGCCAGGGCCGCAACACCCAGCAGGACCGGGAAGGGCGTGGTCGGGTCCTGCACCACGATGGCGAGCGCCGTCGTCGGGAGCAGCAACAGCAGCGCCGAGACGATCGTCCAGTTCCGGCCGCCCACGAGCGGGACGGCGAGCGTGTAGGGGATCCGGAGCGTGGCGCCGACGAGGCTGGGCACCGCGATCAGCCAGAACTGCTGATCGACGGTCAGCGCGAAACCTGCCGCGGCGAGCTGCGGGACCACGATCGACCAGAGCGCCCACACGGCGAAGCCCAGGAACTCGGCGACGATCGAGACCGCGAGGTTGCGCCGGGCGATGCGTCGGCCGGCGGAGCTCCAGAACCGTTCGTCCTCGGGATCCCAGTCGTCGATCCACCGTCCACCGAACCTCCGGCGGGGCCGGACATCGATGGCGGTGGCGAGGGTGGCATCGGTCGTGGACATGCGCGCTCCTGGGCTCTCGGCTGCAGTGCCGATGACGCTAGGAACGGGCTGTTTCGGGGATGGGCGGGGCGCGTTACCTCCCCGTTAGCGTGTGCGCACGGGAGGGTGTCGCGGACTGTGAGGTGGGCGCCGCTCAGCTCTCGGCGGCGATGTCCTCGTGGTGCCGGATCACCTCGGCCACGATGAACGCGAGGAACTTCTCGGCGAACACGGGGTCGAGGCCGGCGTCCTCGGCGAGCGCCCGCAGACGCGCGATCTGCTCTGCCTCACGACCCGGGTCCGACGGCGGCAGACCGACGTCGGCCTTGAGCCGCCCCACCTGCTGGGTGCACTTGAAGCGCTCGGCGAGCAGGTGCACGAGGGCGGCGTCGATGTTGTCGATGCTGCCCCGCAGCCGCGCGAGCTCGGGCGGCAGCGGCTCAGGCACTCTTCTCCCGCGGCGGCCGCTTGCGGGCGGTCTCGCGCGGCACCAGGGTCGGGTTGACGTTCTCGAGCACGACCTCGCGGGTGATGACGACGCGGGCGATGTCGTCGCGCGAGGGCACGTCGAACATGACCGACTGCAGCACCTCCTCGAGGATCGCGCGCAGCGCGCGTGCACCCGTGCCACGCAGGATCGCCTGCTCGGCGACGGCCTCGACCGCGTCCTGGGTGAACTCCAGCTCGACGTTGTCGAGCTCGAACATCCGCTGGTACTGCTTGATCAGCGCGTTCTTGGGCTCGGTGAGGATGCGTGTGAGGGCCTCGCGGTCCAGCGGGGCGACCGTGGTCAGCACGGGCAGCCGGCCGATGAACTCCGGGATCAGACCGAACTTCAGCAGGTCTTCGGGCATGACGTCGGCGATGACGTCGACATCCTCCGCGCTGTGCAGCGGCGCCCCGAACCCGATGCCCTTGCGGCCGCGGCGGCCGGCGATGATCTCCTCGAGACCGGCGAACGCGCCCGCCACGATGAACAGCACCTTGGTGGTGTCGATCGTGATGAACTCCTGGTGCGGGTGCTTGCGGCCGCCCTGCGGCGGCACCGACGCCGTCGTGCCCTCGAGGATCTTGAGCAGCGCCTGCTGCACACCCTCGCCGGAGACGTCCCGCGTGATGGAGGGGTTCTCGCTCTTCCGAGCGATCTTGTCGATCTCGTCGATGTAGATGATGCCGGTCTCGGCCTTCTTGACGTCGAAGTCGGCGGCCTGCAGCAGCTTGAGAAGGATGTTCTCGACGTCCTCGCCCACGTAGCCCGCCTCGGTGAGGGCCGTGGCGTCCGCGATCGCGAACGGGACGTTGAGGAGCTTGGCGAGGGTCTGGGCGAAGTACGTCTTGCCGCACCCGGTCGGGCCGATGAGCAGGATGTTCGACTTCGCGAGCTCGACGTCGTCGCCGTCACCGAACGTCGACGGCGAGCTCGCCGCCTTCTCCGACGCCTGGACGCGCTTGTAGTGGTTGTAGACGGCGACCGCGAGCGAGCGCTTGGCGCTCTCCTGCCCGACGATGTAGGTCTCGAGGAAGTCGAAGATCTCGCGGGGCTTGGGCAGCTCGACCAGCCCCAGTTCGCTCGCCTCGGCGAGCTCCTCCTCGATGATCTCGTTGCACAGGTCGATGCACTCTTCGCAGATGTACACGCCGGGGCCGGCGATCAGCTTCCTGACCTGCTTCTGGCTCTTGCCGCAGAACGAGCACTTGAGCAGGTCTGACCCCTCTCCTACGCGGACCATCGCGAACCTCTCATTCTGCTCGGTGCTCTCGACCTGCTGTGTTGCTCGACTGCCGTGCTGCTCGAACTGCTGCGTCGCTGTCGACGCGGCGGGTGCCCCGGGGCGCCCGGTCCGTCAGGACCATTGCACACTATGGTCACCCTCCCGCGCACGTACGAATGCGCGCCGCGTGTCGAGACCACCCGTTCGTGGACGGCGATGCCCGCCGCGCTCGAGGGAGCGTGGCGGGCATCGTCGGTGGTCACGCGGGCGCGATCGGGCGCGATCAGGCTCCGATGGCGGCCGGCGCCTTGCGGCTCTCGAGCACCTGGTCGACGAGCCCGTAGTCCTTCGCCTGCGCGGCCGAGAGGATCTTGTCCCGCTCGATGTCGGTGCGGACCTCCTCGACCGGCTTGCCGGAGTGCACGGCCAGCGTGGTCTCGAGCCACTCGCGCATCCGGATCATCTCGTTGGCGTGGATCTCGATGTCGGACGCCTGGGCGTAGCCGCCCTCCATGGCGGGCTGGTGGATCAGCACGCGTGCGTTCGGCCGGGCGAGCCGCTTGCCGGGCGAGCCAGCCGCCAGCAGCACGGCCGCGGCTGACGCGGCCTGCCCGAGGCAGACGGTCTGGATCTGCGGCTTGATGTACTGCATCGTGTCGTAGATCGCCGTCATCGCGGTGAAGGAGCCGCCGGGGCTGTTGATGTACAGCGTGATCAGGCCGTCCGGGTCCTGGCTCTCGAGAACCAGCAGCTGGGCCATGATGTCGTCGGCCGAGGCGTCGTCGACCTGCACGCCGAGGAAGATGATGCGGTCCTCGAAGAGCTTGGTGTACGGGTCCTGGCGCTTGAAGCCGTAAGCGGTGCGCTCCTCGAACTGCGGGAGGATGTAGCGCGAGGAGGGCGACTGCGGGGCGGTGCCTCCGAAGCCGGCGGTGGGGTGGCCGTAGTTCATCGTCATGTCTCCTGTCCTGACCAGCCCGCTCAGTCCGTCGTCCCGCCGCCGCCGGAGACGGCGCTGGAGTGGGTGACGACGTGATCGATGAAGCCGTACTCGAGTGCTTCGTTGGCGGTGAACCAGCGGTCCCGGTCGGCGTCGCGGTTGATCTCCTCGACGCTCTTGCCGGTCTGCTCCGCGGTGAGCTCGGCCATCACACGCTTCATGTGGAGGATGAGCTCGGCGTTGATCTTGATGTCGGTGGTGGTGCCGCCGATGCCGCCCGAGGGCTGGTGCATCATCACGCGGGTGTGCGGGGTCGCGTAACGCTTGCCCTTCGCGCCCGAGGCGAGCAGGAACTGGCCCATCGAGGCCGCCATGCCCATGCCGACGGTGGCGACGTCGGGCTGCACGTACTGCATGGTGTCGTAGATCGCCATGCCGGCCGTCACCGAGCCGCCGGGGCTGTTGATGTACAGCCAGATGTCCTTCTCGCTGTCCTCCGCGGCCAGCAGCAGCATCTGGGCGCAGATCTGGTTCGCGTTGTCGTCGCGCACCTCCGACCCGAGCCAGATGATGCGCTCCTGCAGGAGCCGGTTGTAGATGCTGTCACCCAGGGTCAGGCCCCGGGTGTCGGGACCCGCCGCCTGCGGGTCGAGGTGCTGACTCACGTCTGCCGCCATTTCTGATCGGTCGGTTCCGGCTTGCCGCGACCGCTGCTCGCAGGCGGTGCCCGTGGGGAGCGGTCGCGCGTTCGACGAGGCTAACGCCGCGCCGGGTGATCCCATGCCCCCGGCAGCGCCGGTTTCGCTGCCAGCGCACCGACGCGCCTGCGCGGCCCACGGACAAGGCCGTGGGCCACGCTCGACGTCACTCCTTCGGAGCCTCGGCCTCGTCGTCCTCGGTGGAGACGGGCTGGCCGGCCTCGTCGAGCTCGACGTCGACGAGCTCGACCTGCGGCGCCTCGACGGTCTCGGACCCGGCGGCCTCCGCGGCCGCGGCCTCGGCGGCGGCGCGGGCGGCCGCGTCCTCCTCCTCGGAGCCGATGTACTCGGTGAGGTCGACGGCGTTGCCCGAGCCGTCGACGACGCTCACCTCGCGCAGCGCGACCGCGAGCGACTTGTTGCGGGCGAGCTCGGCCACGTAGAGCGGGATCTGGTTGTTGGAGGCCACACCCTGCATGAACTCGTTCGGGTCCTGGCGGTACTGCTGGGCGGTCCGCATGAGGAACTCGATGAGCTCGCCCTGCTCGACCTGCACCTCGAGCTTCTCGGCGAGCGTGTCGAGCAGCAGCTGACGGCGCAGCGCGTCGGTGGCCTGCTCGCGCACCTCCTCGCGGTGCTCGTCGTCCTCGAGACGGTTCTCGCCCTCGAGGTGTCGGTGGATCTCCTCCTCGATGACGCCCTGCGGCAGCGGGAACTCGGTGTGGGCGAGCAGGTGCTCGAGGAGCAGGTCGCGGGCCTGAACGGCGCGGTTGTTGCTCTTCGCGTCGCCGACCTGCGTCTTGAGGTTCTCGCGGAGCTCGGCGATCGAGTCGACCTCGGAGGCCATCTGCGCGAAGTCGTCGTCGGCCTCGGGCAGCTCCTGCTCCTTGACCGAGACGGCGGTGACCGTGACGGTCGCCTCCTCGCCCGCGTGCTCGCCGCCGGCGAGCGGGGCGGTGAAGGTGGCGCTCTCACCCTCGGACAGACCGATGAGGGCGTCGTCGATGCCCGGCAGCAGGTTGCCGGAGCCGACCTGGTAGGAGACGCCGGAGGCGGTGTCGATCTCCTCGTCGCCGATGGTCGCGGTCAGGTCGATGCTGACGAAGTCGCCGTCCGCCACGGGGCGGTCGACGCCGACGAGGCTCGCGAACCGCTGGCGCAGCGTGGTCAGGCTCTCCTCGACCTCGTCCTCGGTGACGTCGAGGTCGTCGACGGTGAGGGTGACGCCGGAGAGGTCGGGCAGCGTGATCTCGGGACGGGTGTCGATCTCGGCGGTGAAGACGAGGTTGTCACCGTCGTCGGCCGCGTCCGACAGGCCGGGGATCGTGGTGACGTCGATCGTCGGCTGGCCGATCGGCTTGACGTCGGCCTCGGAGACGGCCCGGCGGTACAGGTCGGGCAGCGCCTCGTTGATGGCCTGCTCCAGGACGGCGGCCTTGCCCACACGCTGGTCGATGATGCGCGGCGGCACCTTGCCCTTGCGGAAGCCGGGGATCGAGACCTGCTGCGCGATCTGCGCGTACGCGCGGTCGACGTTCTGCTTCAGGTCGTCCATCGGGACCTCGACGGTCAGCTTGACCCGGGTCTCGTCGACGGTCTCGACGGCGCTCTTCACGGCATGCACTCCTGAACGGTTGTTTCTGTGGTGGTCCCGACGCGGTGCGGACGATCGCGACAGCGCTGGCGTCGAGCGGGCTCTCGGCACTTCGCGCGCACGAGTGTGGGCGCCGCGAAGGCCGTTCAATCCTACGGCACGGCCGTCATCGCGCGGGACGGGCACCGATCGACCGCCGTCAGCACCCGCCTCGCCGGAGGGATCACCCGGGACGACGACGAGCCCCGCACCCCATCGGCGGGTGCGGGGCTCGCTGACGTCCGGAGACATCACCATCGTCGGGATGACAGGATTTGAACCTGCGACCTTCCGCTCCCAAAGCGGACGCGCTACCAACCTGCGCCACATCCCGGTGCTCTGCGCGCGCCGATATCAGGGCGCAGAACCACCCGCTGGTACCTGTACTCTCGTGGGGCACGACCCGCGGGTGTAGCTCAATGGTAGAGCCTCTGCCTTCCAAGCAGATGGTGCCGGTTCGATCCCGGTCACCCGCTCCACACGGCCCAACGCAGACCGGCCGGTCCGGCCGGCCCAGACTCTGCCGAGATCGCACCTCTGGTTCGAGATCGCACCGTGGACGCTGCGATATCTAACCGAACGGTGCGATCTCGAACCGAACGGTGCGATCTCGACCGATCGGGGTCAGGTCGCGGTCCGCGGGCGGGCGAGGACGAGGTGGCCGTCGACGGTCGCCTCGCGGAGCTCAGTGAAGCCGAGGCCGGCGAGCAGCCTCATCGCGGCGACGTTCTCGGGACGCACCGATGCCCGGGCCGTCAGGTCCAGTCCGTCGAGCTCGCGGAGCACGAGCGTGAGCGCCTCTCGTGCGATGCCACGGCGGCGCAGTGAGGGGACGACGCTCACCGCGAGCTCGACCTCGCCGTCGACGGGCGCACCCACGCACCCGATCGAGCCGACCGCCCGGAGATCGACGACGACGTGACGAGCGCCCCACACCCCTGACGCCTTGCGCATGGCGGCGGCGTCGACGTCGGCCGGTTGCGGGTACTCGGGGTGCCAGCGGTCCTGGCGCCGCCCGGCCAGCATGTCGCCGACGTCCTCGCGGCTGAACAGGATCAGCCGGACGCGGTCGGTCCCGAGCCGTCCGGGCAGCACATCGGTCGTCATCGTCCCCAGTATCGACGGCGGGCGACAGCGCACGGCGGCGACAGGCCGCACGGGTCACGTCTGCGCCGCCGCTCCTGTTCGCCGAGAGGGCACGGCCGGGTCGGCCTCAGCGCGGCGAGGTGGACGGCCGACCCGAGAGTCGACGAAGGCCGCCCCGGTGGTACCGGGACGGCCTTGTCGGATCGCCGGCACGGCCGGCGCGTGGTTCTCAGTCGTCGACGACGACGAGGCCGCGCTCGACGGCCTTCGCGAGACGACGGGGGATGCGCACCTCGCGGCCACCCACGCGCACGGGGACGAGGGCGGTGACCTCCGCCTTCCACTGCGAGCGGCGGGCGCGGGTGTTGCTGCGGGACATCTTGCGCTTGGGAACGGCCATGTCAGCTCTCCTCTGGTCGATTCGTGGGGCGTCGGGCCGTCAGGCCTTCGCGTCGCCCTGGGCGTAGCGGCGGCGGAACTTCTCCACGCGACCGGCGGTGTCCATGATCTTCTGCTTGCCCGTGTAGAACGGGTGCGAGGCGGAGGAGATGTCGACGTCGACCACCGGGTAGGTGTTGCCGTCCTCCCACTCCATCGTCTGGCTCGAGGTCAGCGTGGAGCGCGTGAGAATCGCGAAGTCCGCGGAGATGTCGCGGAACACGACCGGTGCGTACTCCGGGTGGATGTCCTTCTTCATGGCGTCGCTTCCTAGGTTCGTGATGGGGCGGCACATGGAGGCACCGCTCCCGAGGTGGCGGTTCAGCCACCGGGTCGAGGACCCTCAGCCGACGAATCGACCGCAGCCCTGAGTGCAGCGCGAACGCCGCAACCGGACGAGCATAGCCGCTCCAACCCTGTTTTCCCACATCGCGCAGGAGAGAGCCGCGCCACAACCTCGACGCCGATCGCACCAGTTCGCCATCACAATGGCTTGGTGGTGTGCTCATCGTCGTCGACCCGTCGTCGGCCCCGGGGCGCGGCCGCGGCCGAGGCCGAGGCCGAGGAGATCGTGCGCGCCGACACCACGACGGTCGACCCGCTCGCGCAGCTCGGCGGCTGGGGCGTGCGATACGGGCGAGCGGGCACGGTCGGGTTCGTCGGGCGCAAGGGCGAGGCGCTCGCGGTCGAGCGCACCGGCGGGCGCCCTCTCGTGGTCACCGTCGACGACGTCGCCCGCGCCGCCGCACTCCTCAACACCCTCGTCGACCGCTCCCGCAGGGCCGGGACGACGTGACCGGCTCGCGCACGCCCGTCGACGTCGTCCGACCCGACGCCGTCGGCGTCGTCTGGACGGTGCTGGCCGAGCTCGACGTGCGTCCCGATCTCCTCGACGTGCGCGACCGGGAGCGTGCGGCGCGGATGGTCCCAGGCGTTCGTGAGCGCTGGGTCGCCGGCCGTGGGTGGGTGCGCTGCAGACTCGCCGAGATGCTCGATGCCCGGCCCGCCGACGTCCCGCTCCGCGCCGCGGCCGCCGGTCGGCCGATCCTGCCCGGCACCGGCGTCGAGATCTCGATCGCCCACACCGACGTCGTCATCGCGCTGGCGACCGGCGTGCGGCCGCTCGGCATCGATGTCGAGGCGCCGCCGCAGCCGGCGGAGGACCTCCTCGGTCTCGCCGCCGTGGTCGGCACCCCGGCGGAGGTCGCGGCGCTCGCCGCAGCCGACCCGGCGCAGCGGCCCCGGCTGTTCCAGCGCTGGTGGGTCGCCAAGGAGGCCGTCCTCAAGGCCGCCGGTACCGGATTCCTCGACGATCCACGGTCCGTCGAGGTGGGTGTGGGGGTCCCCCGGCCGCCGCAGCCCTGGCACGTCCACGAGCTCGGCGACCTTGTCGATGGGCAGTTCTGCGCCGCCGCCGAGGGGTCCGGAGCCCTCGTCCTGGAGGTCGCGCGCGCCTAGGATCGCTCGGGCAGTCCGCATGCTGGGCGCATGTCGACCTCCGGCCGGGCTGCAGCACGGCGACGGCGCCGACCGCGCCGCGTGTGCTCAGCAGTCCCGACCCGACCCGGGAGACGACCCATGACCGCCACGACCGAACGACCGAGCACGGACAGCCCCGAGGCAGCCAAGACCCTCACGCTCGATGCCCTGGTGCAGCGCAGCGTGCAGCTGCGGCCCGACGCCGTGGCGCTGCGGTACGAGGGTGAGAGCACCAGCTACGCACAGCTGTGGGCGCTGAGCGGGGCCTGGGCGGCGGCGCTCTCCGCACGCGGTGTCGTCGCCGGCGACCTCGTCGGGGTCTGCCTCCCACGCACACCGCTGCTGGTCGCCGCGCTCCTCGCCATCCACCGGCTCGGCGCCGCGTACGTGCCGCTCGACCCCGAGTACCCGGTCGCACGCATCGCGCACATCGCCTCCGACAGCGGGCTGCGCGTGGTGATGGCCGACCGCACCACCGTCGGCGTGCTCGGCGAGGTGGATCGTGTCCTCGCCGACGATCTCGACGAGCACCCGGAGCCCGTCCACCTTGCCGCGCACTCCCCCAGCGACCTCGCCTACGTCATCTACACCTCGGGCTCGACCGGTCTGCCCAAGGGCGTCGCGATCGAGCACCGGCACGCTGCGGGACTGGTCACCTGGGCGCGCGGCGTGTATGACGACGACGAGCTGTCGGGTGTGCTGTTCAGCACCTCGATCTGTTTCGACCTGTCGGTGTTTGAGCTCTTCGCGACGCTCGCGCACGGGGGAACGGTGATCCTGGCCGACAACGCGCTGGCGCTCCCGACGCTGCCCGACGTCGACCACGTCCGACTGGTCAACACCGTGCCGTCGGCGATCGGCGTGCTCGCCCGAGCGGGCGAGATCCCTCCGACAGTCCGCACCGTCAATCTCGCCGGTGAGCCGCTCACGCGCGCCGTCACCGATCTCGTCCACGCCGCCGGCGTCGAGCGCGTCTACAACCTGTACGGCCCGAGCGAGGACACCACCTACTCCACGTGGACCCTCGTGCCGCGGGGCCGCGACGACGAGCCGACCATCGGCGTGCCCCTCCCGGGCACCCGCGCCTACGTGCTCGACGACGCCCGCCGACAGGTGGCCGAGGGCGAGATCGGCGAGCTCTACCTCGCCGGCCCCAAGGTCGCGCGCGGCTACCTCGGCCGCCCCGACCTCACCGACGAGCGCTTCCTGCCCGACCCCGAGCACCCGGGCGAGCGGATGTACCGGACCGGGGACCTGGTCGAGCGCCTCGCCGACGGTGAGCTCCGCTACCGCGGACGCACCGACCACCAGGTCAAGGTGCGTGGCTTCCGGGTCGAGCTGGGCGAGATCGAGGCGACGCTGGTGCGTCATCCGGACGTCACCCTCGCCTGCGTCGTCGTGCGACCCGACCCGCTCGGCGCGGCGTCGCTGGTCGCCTTCGTCGAGTCGGTCGCCACGGGCGACGACGCCGAGACGCTCGTCGGCGACCTGCGACGTCGGTGCGCCGACCGGCTGCCGCCGTACATGGTGCCGACGGCGATCGGCGTGCTGCCGGCGATGCCGCTGACGCCGAACGGCAAGGTCGACCGCGCTGCGCTCCCGGAGATCGAGATCGCCGACGTCGAGGGCGAGGGCGCGACCACCGATGTCGAGCAGCTCGTCGCGGGCATCTGGGCCGAGGTGCTCGGGCTCCCGGCGCCGCC
>JBMDXU010000175.1:0-7100 GCA_048594485.1 Pseudactinotalea sp.
CCGCGTGTGGCCGGGGATCCGATCGTGAGGTCGGCGTCGCCCGCCCGAAGGGTGCTGCGCCAGCTGAGCAGGTTGGCACCCGCGTTGGTGGTGCCCACCCGGATGTCGCGCTCCTCGGTGAGCTGCTCCGTGCCGTCCGGCCCGTGCCACGAGAGCTCCTGACGGAGAACGGTGACCCCATCGTCGTCGGTGCCGACCGTGACGGGTCCACCCACCTGCGTCCCCTGGTTGGGCAGCATCACGTAGCCCTGGCCGTCGACGTAGGACTTGCCGCCCCAGTAGGTGACGCCGTCGATGTCGACGACGGCGGCCGAGACGCCGTAGTGGTGACGGTGGTCCTCGGGCCAGATCTCGGTGACGACCACGCCGGCGGGTGAGAGCACCGGGTGCAGGTAGGGCCGGGGCGAGAGGTCGGGGTGCATGTCCGACCTGTCGTGGTACCGCGCGATCGTGCGGCCGTCCAGGGCCAGGGTGGCCGGGTCGTGGGTCACGCGTCCTCGAGGTGTCTCGGTCGGCAGGGGCTCGGACGAGTCTACGGGTAACCGCTTACCCGCCTAGGCTGTTGCCATGAGTCACATCGCGGTGCTGTCCGGCGAGGGCAGGTACGGCGATCCCTGGCACGACTTCGCCGGGACGTCGGAGCGGGTCGCCACGCTTCTGCGCGAGGCCGGGCACGACGCCGTCGTGCGTGGGGTCGCGAGCAGCGAGCCCGAGGAGGCGGAGCTGCTCGTCGTCAACGCCGGGGGTGGCGCGGACGCCGTCGACCCCGTCGACGGCGACGCCGAGGGAGCCTGGCACGAGGCGGTGCTGGCGCACGCTCGCGAGGGTCGGCCGGTGCTCGCGCTGCACGCCGCCAGCAACACCTTCTACGACGACGGGCGGTGGGCGAACGTGCTCGGCGGCCGCTGGGTCCCCGGCACGTCCATGCACCCGCCGCGCGGTCCCGCGACGGTCCAGGTCACCGACGTGGAGCACCCGATCACCGACGGCCTCCCGCCCGAGCTCGACATCGTCGACGAGCGGTACTCCTACCTCGAGGTCCACCCCACCGCCCTGCCGCTGCTCACCCACGTCCACGACGACGTCGTCCACCCGATCGTCTGGGCGCACACCGGTGGCGGGGTCAGCGTCGTCCTCGACACCCTCGGCCACGACGTCGACGCCTACGACGACACCCGGGCCGATCTGCTCCGCCGCGAGGTCGACTGGCTCCTCAGCGAGTAGAGCGCACGCTCAGGTGACAGCCCCGAGCTGCCAGGGGATGAACTCCTCCTGCCCGATGTCCATCTCCTCGCTCACGGTCTGCTCACCGGAGGCGACGGCGACCATGCGTTCGTAGATCTCGCGGGCGACGGCCTCGAGAGTGGCCGTTCCGTCGACGATGCGGCCGGCGTTGATGTCCATGTCCTCGCTCATGCGCTCGTACATGGGGGTGTTGGTCGCGACCTTGATCGACGGCGTGGGCTTGCACCCGAAGACGGACCCCCGGCCGGTCGTGAAGACGACGACGGTGGCGCCGCCGGCGACGAGGCCCGTCACGGAGACCGGGTCGTACCCGGGAGTGTCCATGAAGCAGAACCCGCGGGTGGTGATCGGCTCGGCGTACTCGTAGACGGCGGCGAGCTCGGCGGAGCCGCCCTTGGCGACGGCGCCGAGGGACTTCTCGAGGATCGTCGTGAGCCCGCCGGCCTTGTTGCCCGGCGACGGGTTGTTGTCCATGGTCCCGCCACCCGCGGCGGTGTAGTCCTTCCACCACTCGAGCCGGTCGAGCAGCTTGCGTCCGACCTCGGGGCTGACGGCGCGACGGGTCAGCAGGTGCTCGGCGCCGTAGACCTCGGGCGTCTCGGCGAGGACGGAGGTGCCACCGGCGGCGACCAGCCAGTCGCCCGCCAGCCCGAGGGCAGGGTTCGCCGTGATACCCGAGTAGCCGTCCGATCCGCCGCAGTTGGTGGCCAGCACCAGCTCGCTGACATCGGCCGGCTCGCGACGGGCCTCGTTCACCACGGGCAGCATCTGCTGGATCTTCTCGACGCCGGCCCGCACGGTGGCGCGGACGCCCCCGATGTCCTGGATCGTCATCGTCTCCATGTGGACACCCTCGGGGAGGTCGAGCCCCTCGGCGAGCGCCGTCACCGGGAGCATCTCGCACCCGAGCCCGAGCACGAGCAGCCCGCCGATGTTGGGGTGACGGGCGTAGCCGCGCAGGGTGCGCAACAGCAGCTCGGCGCCGTCGGAGCCGGAGACGAGCCCGCAGCCGGAGGTGTGCGCGAGGGCCATGACGCCGTCGACGTTCTCGTAGGCGTCGAGGGTGCCGATCCCGCGGAACTGGTCGGCGATCAGCTTCGCCGTGCTCGCCGAGCAGTTGACCGACGTGATGACGCCGATGTAGTTGCGGGTGCCGACACGACCGTCGCTGCGGTGGTAGCCGAGGAACGTGCGCGGGAGGCCGTCGGGGAAGGACGGCGTGACGCGGGCCGTGCCGAACTCGTGGTCGCGGTCGGCGGTGTCCATGCCGAGGTTGTGCGAGTGGACGTGGTCACCGGGCGCGATCGGCGCGGTCGCGAGGCCGATCGACTGCCCGTACTTGTGGACCTGGTCGCCGACCGCGCGTGCCCGGACGGCGAGCTTGTGGCCGCGCGGGACGTCCGAGCCGACCGTGAGCGGCCCGGCGTCGGTGATCAGGTCGGTGCCGGCGGCGAGATCGGTGGTCACGATCGCGACGTCGTCATCGGGTCGCAGCAGCAGGGCGACGTCGCTCAGCTGGAGCGCGGGTGTGGTCGGCATGAGTGTCCTGGCGGCCGAGGATCGGAACGATTCAGGGTAGGCCCGCGGCTGGCCGGTCGCGGGGGTGTTGTCGAGGCTTGCCCGGCTGCGACACGCGGGAGGACACGCGGTAGGTTGGCCGCATGGCGCGTGTCGCGGTGTGTCCCGGGTCCTTCGACCCGGTGACCCTCGGCCACCTCGACGTCGTCGCACGTGCCGCGCGCATGTTCGACGAGGTCGTGGTCGCCGTCGGTGTGAACGCCGGCAAGACGCCGTTGCTGACCGCCGAGCAGCGTGTGGCGCTGTTTGCCGAGGCCGTCGCCGAGGAGCCGCGGGTGCGTGTGGTCTCGATGGCGGGTCTGCTCGCGGACCTCGTGCGCGAGGTCGGGGCGAGCGCGATCGTCAAGGGATTGCGCGGCGGTGCCGACTTCGACGCCGAGCAGCCGATGGCATTGATGAACCGGCACCTGTCCGGCGTCGACACCGTGTTCGTCGTCGGCGATCCGACGCTGGCCCACATCGCGTCCTCGATGGTGCGCGACGTCGCCCGGCACGGCGGACCGATCGACGACCTCGTCCCGGCCGGGGTGGCCGACGCCGTCCGGCACGCCCTTCGCAGCAGCGCCCCCGCGGGGGCAGGAGGAAACCATGAGTGAACCGACCAGCGGGGAGTCGCTCGTCGCGATCCTCGACGAGCTCACCGATCTCGTCGCGTCAGCACGGTCGATGCCGATGTCGGCCTCGGCGATCGTCAACCGGGCCGAGGTGCTCGACCTCATCGACTCCGCCAAGGACGTCCTGCCGGGGCAGATCTCGCAGGCGGACAGGCTCATCGCCGATGCCGACGCCGTTCTCGACCGTGCCCGCCGCGAGGCTGCGGCGATCCTCGAGAAGGCCCGTGCACGCGCCGATCACCTGGTCTCCGAGGAGGCCGTGGTCGCGGCGGCGGAGGCGAAGGCGGCCGAGATCGTCGCGGCGGCGCACGCCGAGGGCGACCGGCTCGCGCGCGAGGCCGACGACTACTGCGACCGCCAGCTCGCCCAGTTCGAGATCGACCTCGGCGCCATCAACAACCAGGTCGCCGCGGGCCGGGCCCGCCTGCTCGAGCGCGCCCGTGGGCGCGCCGAGAAAACCGCCGGCACCGTCACCGGCACCGGCACCGACGCCGGGGCGACCAGCCCCCAGCGGGTGAGCAGGATCGACCGGTTCCGCGGCGACGGCTCCGACGGCGAGGGTGAGGCCTGATGCCCGGCCAGTTCGTCATCAACACCCACGACCTCGGTCGCCGTGCCGGGGCGATGCGCGAGCTCGCGCTGACCGTCACGGCCGACGAGCCGCTCGGTTCCGACGTCATCGCGATCCCCGCGGGCGCTCCGATCGAGCTCGACCTCCGGCTGGAGGCGGTCAGCGAGGGCGTGCTCGTCACGGGGACCGCGAGCGCCACCGCCGTCGGCGAGTGCGTGCGGTGCCTGCGCGAGGTCACCGAGGACGTCAGCGTCGACCTCACCGAGCTGTTCGCCTACCCCGGCAGCCGCACCGAGCGCAGCCAGGCGGAGGACCCGGACAGCGACGAGGACCCGCTCCCCGTCCTCGACGGCGACCTGCTCGATCTCGAGGCGACCGTCACCGACGCGTTGGTGCCGGCGCTGCCCTTCCAGCCGCTGTGCACACCCGACTGCGCCGGGTTGTGCTCGGTCTGCGGCGTCCGTCTCGACGACGCCGAGCCCGGCCACGCGCACGAACAGCTGGACCCTCGGTGGGCGGCACTGGCGGGACTCGCGTCGACCGAGAGCGAGGAGCCGGAGGGCGGGTCGCGATGAGTCACGCGAGCAGCCCGGTCGCCGCCGTCGCCGAGCTGACGGATGCGCTCGGCATCGCCGTCGACCCCGAGCTGCTCGTCCTGGCGCTGACCCACCGGAGCTTCGCCCACGAAGCCGGTGGCATCCCCACGAACGAGCGGCTGGAGTTCCTGGGCGACGCCGTCGTCGGCATCGTCGTCACCGAGTATCTCTACCGTCGGCTCCCGGACCGCCCCGAGGGCGAGCTGGCCAAGATGCGTGCGGCGTCGGTGTCCCAGCGGGCACTGGCGCAGACCGCGCGCACCCTCGACCTCGGGCGGTACGTGCTGCTGGGCAAGGGCGAGCTGGCCACGGGTGGCCGCGACAAGGACTCGATCCTGTGCGACACGATCGAGGCCGTGATCGGGGCGATCTACCTGGGCCACGGTCTCGAGGCGACCCGTGCCGTCGTCGAGCGCCTCGTCGGGCCGACGCTGGAGGCAGCCGCGACGCTCGGCGCGGGACTGGACTGGAAGACGAGCGTGCAGGAGCTCGCCGCCGAGCGGAGCCTCGGCGTCCCGAGCTATCGCGTCGTGGGCACCGGCCCCGATCACGAGCGCTACTTCACGGCCGAGCTCGTGCTCGGCGAGGTCGCGTGGGGCGTGGGCGAGGGTCCCAGCAAGAAGATCGCCGAGCAGGAGGCGGCGTCTCGCGCCTACGAGGCGCTGCAGGCCGCGGCGGATGCCGCCGCCCCGTCGTCCGGCGACGGCGGTGCCGGAGCTCCCTGAGGTCGAGACCGTGCGCGCCGGGCTCGCGCGGCACGTGCTCGACCGTGAGATCGCCGCCGTCGACGTCGAGGGCACGCTCGGCGCCCGCGTGATCCGACGACAGCTCGGCGGTGCGGACGAGCTCCGTGCTCGACTCGTGGGGCGCAGCTTCGCCGCCGCCGTCCGCCGGGGCAAGTTCCTCTGGCTCCCGCTGCAAGAGGGCGACGACGAGCCGGAAGAGGCGCTGCTCGCGCACCTCGGGATGAGCGGCCAGTTCCTCCTCCCGGACGACCCCGCCGCGCCGCGGCACCCCCATCGGCGTGTCCGGGTGAGCTTCGTCGACGGCGGGGTGCTCGACTTCCACGACCAGCGCACGTTCGGGCACGTCGTGGTCACCACCCTGGTCCCGACCCTCGACGGCGGACCGGGCGGCGACGCCGGCGGGGCGGGATCGGCACCACTGATCCCGACCGAGGCGCAGCACATCGGCCGCGACTTGCTCGACCCGCTGATGGCCGAGGGCGGACGAGGGCGCGCCGCGCTCCTGCGCCGCATCCGCGCCTCGGGCCGAGGTGTCAAGCGCGCGCTGCTCGACCAGGAGCTGGTCTCCGGGGTCGGCAACATCTACGCCGACGAGGCGCTCTGGCACGCGCGGCTGCACTACGACCGGCCCGGCTCGCGCATCCCCGCCGCGCAGGTGCGCCTGCTCCTCGACGCCGCCACCGACGTGATGCGCGCGTCGCTGGCCGCCGGCGGTACGAGCTTCGACTCCCTCTACGTCAACGTCAACGGTGCGAGCGGCTACTACGACCGCTCGCTCCACGTGTACGGCCGCGAGGGCGAGCCGTGCGATCGGTGCGGCACCCCGATCCGACGGGAGGCGTTCGCGAACCGCTCCTCGTTCCGCTGCCCGCGGTGCCAGCGCCGGCCGGTGGGTCGATGACGGCGGCGCGCCCGGAGCCGGTCCGGCACGTCGACGACGACGAACGACGGGCCAGGATCGGTGTCCGTCAGGGGCTGCACCCCGATCACCGCTTCCCGGACCTGCTGGCGGCGACGCGGGGGATGACGGCGCTGCACGCGACCGAGCCCGCGACTGTCCACCTCGGGCTGCGTGCGCGGGTGGACGGCGTCGGCGTCGACGACGTCGAGCGCGCCCTCTACGAGGACCGGTCGATCGTCAAGCTCGGCGCGATGCGGCAGACGTTGTTCGGCTTCACGCGCGAGCAGGTGCCGGGCGTCCTCGGCAGCGCGAGCGGCCGGCTCGCCGGGCCGCTGGCAGCCCGACTCGCGAAGGACGTCGTCGCCGCCGGCCTCACCGACGACGGCGACCGCTGGGTGCGCGAGGTGGGGGACGCCGTCGTCGAGGCACTCGTCGATCGCGACGCGAGCAGCAGCGAGGTGCGCGACCTGGTGCCCGCGCTCGATGCGAAGGTCAGCCGCGGAGCGGGCAAGTGGGGCGCCCCGGTGCCGGTGGCCCCGCCGCTGCTCTGGGTGCTGTTCGCTCAAGGTCGCCTGGCGCGCTCGCGCAACGGCGGTCACTGGCGGCTCTCCAGGCCGCGGTGGGCCGCGACGCAGTCCTGGCTGGGGGAGGTCCCGGAGCCGCTGGAGGCGCGCGCCGGCTACGCCGAGCTCGTCGGCAGCTGGTTGCGCACCTTCGGACCCGGCACCGTGGCCGACCTGGTGTGGTGGCTCGGCGGGACCAAGGGCTCCGTCCGGACCGCGCTCGCGGACCTCGGTGCGGTCCCGGTCGGCCTGGACCGCGTGGGTACCGGGTGGCTGCTGCCCGACG
>JBMDXU010000176.1:0-10435 GCA_048594485.1 Pseudactinotalea sp.
CTCCATGGTCATGAGGAGCGCGAGGTCGTCCGTGCGCTCGGTGAGCAGGTCGAACGCGCGGCGGAGCAGCTCGGCGCGCTCGCGAGCCGGTGTCCGCGACCACGCCGGGAAGGCCGCGCAGGCGGCGTCGAGAGCGGCGGCACCGTCGGCGACCGACCCGTCCGCGATCTCCTTGATGACCTCGCCGGTGGCGGGGTCGTGGACGGCGAGGGTGCGGCCGCCCTCGGCGGGGCGCCAGCGGCCGTCGATGAACAGGCCGTCCGGCACCCTCGCGAGCACCTGCGCCTCGTGGTTGTCGACCATCGTCGTCTCCTCGGTCCCGTCTCGTCTCGAAGCTCAGTAACCGGCGTCCGGCCGGGGGCCGTCGCCGAGGAATCGTGAGGCCAGCGCCTCCGTGCCGCGCGCGAGCACCGTGACATCGGCCCCGACGACGACGAACGACGCCCCCGCCCGACGGTAGGCGTCGGCCGCCTCCGGTTCGAAGCAGTTGACGCCGACCGCCTTGCCCTGCGCGCTCACGGCCTCGAACACCTCGTGCACGGCGGCTACGACGTCCGGGTGCGACTGCTGCCCGAGCAGACCCATCGACGCCGAGAGGTCGGCGGGTCCGACGAAGACGCCGTCGACGCCGTCGACCGCCGCGATCTCCGCCGCGTTCGCGACCGCCTCCGCGCTCTCGATCTGGACGAGCAGGCTCACGTGGGCGTCGCCGTCGGCGAGATAGCCCTCGACGCGGTTCCACCGCCCCGACCGGGCGAGGGCCGAGCCGACACCGCGGATCCCTCCCGGCGGGTAGCGCATGGCGGCGACCGCCGCCCGTGCCTGCTCCGCCGAGCCCACCATCGGGACGATGAGGTTCTGCGCGCCGAGGTCGAGCACCTGCTTGATGACCATCGGGTCGTTGAACGGCACCCGCACCACCGCCGGGACCGGGTAAGCGGCGATGACCTGCAGCTGCGTGAGAATGGTGGTGAGGTCGTTGGGACCGTGCTCGCCGTCGATGAGCAGCCAGTCGACGCCGCTGCCGGCGCAGATCTCCGCCACCAGCGGGCTGCCGGTGGAGCACCACAGGCCGATGAGAGCGCGGTCGGCGGCAGCGAGCGTCTCGCGGAAGGTCACAGGAAGCGGCACGTGAGGGTTCCCATCGGTCCGTAGTCGGCGAGCACGGTGTCGCCGCGCTCGACCCACAGGGGTCGGGTGAATGATCCCGCGAGGACGAGCTCGCCGGGCTCCAGTCGGTCGCCGTGCTGGGCGAGCTTGTTCGCCAGCCACGCCACACCGGTCGCCGGGTGGCCGAGCACGCCCGCGGCCACACCCGTCTCCTCGATGGTGGCGTTGCGGTAGAGCAGCGCCGAGACCCACCGCAGGTCGACGGCGTCGGGTCGGATCGGGTTGCCGCCGAGCACCGTCCCACCGTAGGCCGCGTTGTCGGCGATCGTGTCGACGATCGTGCGGCCCTCGAGCTCGATGTGGGAGTTGAGCACCTCCAGCGCGGGCATGACGTACTCGGTCGCGCGCAGCACGTCGGTCAGCGTGCAGTGCGGCCCGCGCAGCGGATCCTTGAGCAGGAACGCCAGCTCGACCTCGATCCGCACGTTCGAGAAGTCGTCGAACGGGATCTCGGCACCGGTGTCGTGGACCGTGTCGTCGAACATGACCCCGTAGTCGGGCTCGCTGATCCCGGTCGCCTGCTGCATGGCCCGGGAGGTGAGCCCGATCTTCCGGCCGACCATCCGCCGTCCGTCCGCCGTCTGCGTCTCGCGCCAGCGCCGCTGGATCGCGTACGCGTCCTCGACCGTGGCGTCCGGGTGGCGCGTGGTGATCCGCGGCATCGTCGTGGAGTCCCGGGCGGCCGCAGCCAGCTCGTCGGCGATCTCCGCGAGCGTGGTCTCGTCGAGCATGACGTTCTCGTCCCTTCGTTTTCGTTGACGAATCGGCATGGCAACTCGTCAACGAATTCAGAGCTGGTGGCCCAGCTTGTACTCGTCGGTGGGGGTCGACGGCGGAGCGTCGGGGTTGCGCGTGTAGGAGAAGCCGTCGGCGCCGATGGTCACGGCCATCTCCGAGCTGTCGGTGCGGGCGAGCACGGGCTGGGGGTTGCCGTCGAGGTCGAGCACGAGGGAGGCCTCGGTGTACCAGCTCGGCACCACGGGGTTGCCCCACCAGTCGCGGCGCTGGTTGTCGTGGACGTCCCAGGTGACGACCGGGTTGTCGGGGTCGCCGGTGTAGTAGTCCTGCGTGTAGATCTCGACCCGATGCCCGTCGGGGTCGCGAAGGTAGAGGTAGAAGGCGTTGGAGACGCCGTGACGGCCGGGGCCGCGCTCGATGCAGTCGGAGCGTCGGAGGGCGCCGAGCTTGTCGCAGATCGCCAGGATGTTGTGCTTCTCGTGCGTGGAGAAGGCGACGTGGTGCATCCGGGGACCGTCGCCGCCGGTCATCGCCGTGTCGTGCACCGTGGGCTTGCGACGCATCCATGCGGCGTAGACCGTGCCCTCGTCGTCCTGGATGTCCTCGGTGACGCGGAAGCCGAGATCCTGCATGAAGCCGACGGCGCGCGGCACGTCCGGCGTGACCTGGTTGAAGTGGTCCAGCCGGACGAGCGCGCCCGGGGTGTAGAGGTCGTAGCGCCAGGCCAGCCGCTCGACGTGCTCGACGTCGTGGAAGAACTCCTGCGGGAAGCCGAGCGGGTCGATCACCCGCACCGAGTCGCCGATGCCCCTCGTGAAGCCCTCGGTGCGTCGCTCGACGCGGCAGCCCAGCTCGGTGAAGAACGCCACCGCCCGGTCGAGGTCCTCGGGCGCCCGTACCCGGTAGGAGAACGCCGCCACGGCCGCCACCGGCCCCTGACGCAGCACCAGGTTGTGATGGATGAACTCCTCCATCGAGCGGAGGTAGACGGTGTCGGCGTCCTCCTCCGTCACCACGAGGTCGAGCACGTCGACGTAGAACGCGCGCGAGGCGGCGAGGTCGGTGACGACCAGCTCCATGTAGGCGCAGCGCAGGATGTCCGGCGGTGGCGACGTCGGCGTCGGGACCGGGTCGTCGCACGTGATCGGTGCCTCCTGCGAGACGGAGAACCCCGAGGAGGTGAGCGTCTTGTCGTGGGTCATGTCAGCGTCCTTGCTGGTCGGGTCGGCGGCGGGAGCGGGCGCGGTTCAGCGCGGGTCGGGGTCGTCGAGATCGACCTCGGTCTCGTGCTCACCCCTGCCGAACGTGGGGTTGTGGACCTCGCCGAGCGTGATGTGCACGGCCTGCTGATCGGTGTAGAAGTCGATCGAGCGGTAGCCGCCCT
This sequence comes from Pseudactinotalea sp., assembly GCA_048594485.1. GTDB lineage: Bacteria > Actinomycetota > Actinomycetes > Actinomycetales > Beutenbergiaceae > Pseudactinotalea. Next base: position 3,293 of record JBMDXU010000176.1, read on the forward strand.
CGTGCCCGAGCCCGGAGGCCTTGACGCCGCCGAACGGGGTGCGCAGGTCGCGGACGTTGTTGCTGTTGAGCCACACCATCCCCGCCTCGATCGCGTGCGAGACGTTGTGCGCGCGCCTGAGGTCGTTCGTCCACACGTAGGCGGCGAGGCCGTACGCGGTGTCGTTCGCGAGCCGCAGCGCCTCGGCGTCGTCGTCGAACGGGGTGATCGCGACGACCGGCCCGAAGATCTCCTCCTGGAAGATGCGCGCCGTCGGCGGCACGTCCGCGAACACGGTCGGGGCGACGAAGTTGCCGTCGGGGAAGCCCCGGGGCCGCCCGCCGCCGGCGACGAGCCTGCCCTCGGTCTTGCCGATCTCGACGTACTCCATCACCTTCGCGTAGTGCTCGGGGTGCACGAGGGCGCCCACCTCGGTCTCCCGCTCGTGCGGGTAGCCGACGACGACGCGGCGCGCCTGCGCCGCGTACCGCTCGACGAACTCGTCGTAGATGCCGCGCTGCACGAGGATCCGCGAGCCTGCGGTGCACCGTTCGCCGTTGAGGGAGAACACACCGAAGATGGTGGCGTCGACGGCGGCGGCGAGATCGGCGTCGTCGAACACGATCGCCGGGCTCTTGCCGCCGAGCTCCATCGACAACCCCTTCAGGTGCGGGGCGGCGTTGGCGAAGATGAGCTGCCCGGTGCGGCTCTCCCCGGTGAAGGAGATGAGCGGCACGTCGGGGTGCTTGACGAGCGCGTCGCCCGCCTCCTCACCGAGCCCGTTGACGAGGTTGAAGACGCCGTCGGGCAGGCCGGACTCGGCGAAGATGCCCGCCCACAGCGACGCCGACAGCGGTGTGAACTCGGCGGGCTTGAGCACCACGGTGTTGCCCGTCGCCAGCGCGGGGCCGAGCTTCCACGACTCCAGCATGAACGGGGTGTTCCACGGTGTGATCAGCCCGGCGACGCCGATCGGCTTGCGGTTGACGTAGTTGATCTGGCGACCGGGCACCTTGAAGGTGTCGTCGCTCTGCGCCACGACGAGATCGGCGAAGAACCGGAAGTTCTCGGCGGCGCGACGTGCCTGGCCCAGCGCCTGCGAGATCGGCAGTCCCGAGTCGAACGACTCCCAAGCGGCGAGGAGGGTGTCGCGCGACTCGACGATGTCGGCGATGCGGTGCAGCACGCGCGACCGCTCGCGGGGCAGCATCCGCGGCCACGGCCCCTCGGTGAAGGCGCGGCGTGCCGCGGCCACGGCGAGGTCGATGTCGGCCTTCGTGCCGGCGGCGGCCTGCACGTACACCTCGTTGGTCACGGGGTCGAGGACGTCGAAGGTGCCGCCGCCGACCGAGTCGACGAGGGCGCCGTCGATGTAGTGCTGGATGCGTGCGGGCAGGTCCTCGGGGATGCGGGAGGTGGTCATGGGTCTCCTTGGTCGACGCCGGGGCTACAGGGCCGGCAGCTCGGTCGTGTGGCCGGTGTGGTCGAGGAACGCGCGCAGCGTGCCGGCGCGGTGGCGCCGCACGAGCTGCTCGATCTCGGTGAGGGGCGCCCCGCGCTCGATGAGCGCGACGATCTCGGTGTGCTCGGCGACCGACTCCCGCGCCCGCTCGGGCACGAACGTGAAGATCGAGTCACGCATGTTTCCGAGCCGGGCCCACTCCGCCTCGACGATCTCCAGCAGCCGTGGGTTCGGGCAGCGCCGGTAGAGGGTCGCGTGGAACTCCTGGTTGAGCGCGGTGAAGGCGTGCGGGTCGAAGTCGTCCAGCCGGTCGGTCATGCGCTGGTTGATCTCGCGTGCGTCGCGCAGGTCCTGCGGCGTGAGCACGCTCGCGGCGAGCGCCGTCGCGGCCGCCTCGACGAGGCTGAGGGCCTGCATGCCGGCGCTGTACCGCGCCTCGTCGATCATCGCCACGTGCGCTCCGACGTTCCGCTCGAAGGTCACCAGACCCTCGGCCTCGAGCTGCCGGATCGCCTCGCGCACCGGGACCACGCTCATGTCGAGCTCGCCCGCGATCGATCCCAGCACCAGCCGGTAGCCCGGTGTGAACTCGTGCGCCTGGATGCGCTCCTTGATCCACTGGTAGGCGCGTCGGGACTTGGAGGCCGGCGGTGCGATGGTCTCGCTCACGGCGTGCCCCGCTCGGCCTCGTACCGCTCGCGCCACGTCGCGTTCATCGGGAACAGGCCGTCGACCGCGTGCCCCTCGGCCACGCGGGCGGCGATCCAGGCGTCCTCCGCCTCCTGGGCGAGGGCGGCCTCGGCCACCTCCGCGACGAGAGCGGGCGGGATCACGACGACGCCGTCGTCGTCGCCGACCACGACGTCGCCCGGCTGCACGGTCGTCCCGCCGCAGGCGATGGTGACGTCGATGTCCCAGGGCACGTGCCGCCGTCCGAGCACGGCCGGGTGGTGACCCGCGGCGAAGACCCCGATCCCGACGTCCGCGACCGCGACGGCGTCGCGCACCCCGCCGTCGGTCACGATGCCGGCGGCGCCGCGCGCGCGGGCGCGGATCGCCAGCACGTCGCCGAGGGTGCCGGAGCCGGTCTCGCCGCGTGCCTCGATGACGATCACCTCGCCCTCGCCGACGGCGTCGAACGCCCGCTTCTGCGCGTTGTAGCCGCCGCCGTGGCTGGCGAACAGGTCCTCGCGGTTCGGCACGAATCGCAGCGTGCGCGCGGTGCCGACGATCCTGGTGCCGGGGCGGAGCGGCCGGACGCCGTCGATCGTGACGTTGTCCAGGCCGCGCTTGCGCAGCTGCGCGGAGAGCCCCGCGGTGGGGGTCGAGGCGAGCACCGTGCGCAGGGCCGGCGTCAGCGTCGGTTCCGGTGCGGGGAGCCCCGCGGCCTCGCGGGATCCCCATGCCTCGGCGCGCTGGGTGTCGTCGACAGCCGGCAGGGAGCCGAGCTCGGGGTCGAACGCGATCTCGCCCTGGACCACCGTGGTGACGAGGCGCCCGCTGCTGGGTGAGCCGGGCGCCGTCGGGGCGTCGACCTCGACCTCGACGACGTCGCCGGGGACGATCACCGACGACCCGGCGGGGGTGCCGGTGAGGATGACGTCGCCGGGCTCGAGGGTGAGGTGCTGCGAGAGGTCGGCGACCATCTGCGCCAGCGGGAACAGCAGCCCGGCGGTGGTGTCGTCCTGCGCGAGGGTGCCGTTCACCCAGGTCCGGATCCGGAGGGCCTCGGGATCGACCGCGGTGGCGTCGATGAGCCGCGGGCCCAGCGGGGTGAAGCCGGGGCCGCCCTTGGAGCGGACGTTGGAGCCACGGTCGTTGGCGCGCAGGTCGTACAGGCCGAGGTCGTTCGAGGCGGTGACCGCGGCGACGTGGGACCACGCCTGCGACAACGACACCCGTCGGGCCGTCGTCCCGATCACGAGGGCGATCTCGCCCTCGAACGCGAGCAGCTCGGTGCCCGCCGGGCGCTCGACGGTGCCCCCGGAGACCCCGAGCGAGCTCACCGGCTTGAGGAAGTAGGACAGGTGGGCCGGGCGGCGCCCGCGCTGATCGGCGCGCGAGGCGTAGGCTAGGTGGACGGCGACGATGGTGCCGGGCCGCGTGGCGAGCGGGCTGCTCGCGGGGTCGTCGGTGCTCATGAGCTCCCTCGCTCTTGCATCATATTCGAAATCGTATACGATGACGGCGGCGCGGGCAACGTCGCGGAGGCGACGAGGCAGAGCACGACCGACATCGACGTCACGCCGATCACGACACACGAGGAAGTGGATCGATGAGCACCTCACCCGAGCGCATGGCACAGCCTGGCACGACCGACGCACCGGCGTCCCCTCGCCAGCCGATCAGCGAGCGCGAGCCGCGCCGCGTCATCGGCGCCACCATCGTCGGCACCACGGTCGAGTGGTACGACTTCTTCATCTACTCCTCCGCCGCGGCGCTCGTGCTGCCGGCGCTGTTCTTCGACGGCTTCGGCGACTCGGCGGGCAGGATCATCGCGTTCCTCACCGTCGGCATCAGCTTCCTGTTCCGGCCCCTCGGGGCGTTCCTCGCCGGCCACCTGGGCGACCGGTACGGGCGTCGTATGGTGCTCGTCGCCACGCTCGTGCTCATGGGGGTCGCCACCGCGCTGGTCGGTGTGCTCCCGACCTACGGCGCCATCGGCATCGCCGCGCCCGTCCTGCTGCTGGTGCTGCGGATCCTGCAGGGGATCTCGGCCGGGGGCGAGTGGGGAGGTGCCGCGCTGATGGCGGTCGAGCACGCGCCCGATCGCAAGCGCGGCATCTACGGCGTCGCACCGCAGATCGGGGTGCCGCTGGGACTGCTGTTCGCGGCCGGCGCGATGGCCGTCATGACCCGTGTCGCCCCGGGAGAGCAGTTCGAGTCGTGGGGCTGGCGCGTGCCGTTCCTGTTCTCGATCGTGCTCATCGGCGTCGGGTACTACGTGCGCCGTCGTGTCGAGGAGAGCCCGGTCTTCACCGAGATCGCCGAGCGTGCCGAGCAGACGCGCATGCCGGTCGTGCGGCTGTTCCGGTCGCACACCGTGCTCGTGCTCCTGGCCGCGCTGGTGTTCGCGGGCAACAACGCGGTGGGCTACATGACCACGGGTCCGTTCCTGCAGAACTACGCGAGCAACCCCGACGGCCCGATCGCCCTGCCGCGCGGCAGCGTGCTGCTCGCCGTCTGCGGGGGCGCCGTCGTGTGGCTGGTCTCGACCTGGGTGTCCGGGCTGGTCGCCGACAGGATCGGACGGCGCACCACCTTTCTCATCGGCTGGGGCATGCAGGCTGTCGGGGTGCTGGCGTTGTTCCCGCTGCTGCACGGCGGTGGCTTCGGGCACGTGCTCGCCGGGTTCGCGTTCCTCTCGATCGGGCTCGGCTTCACCTACGGCCCGATCTCCGCCTTCTACACCGAGCTGTTCCCGGCCTCCATCCGGTTCTCGGGGGTCTCGATCTCGTACGCGATCGGGGCGATCCTCGGCGGCGCGTTCGCGAGCGCCATCGCCCAGGCCCTGCTGGAGCGCACCGGCGGCACCACCGCCGTCACGATCTATCTGCTGGTGATGACCGCTGTCGGTCTGGTCGGCACGCTGGCCCTGCGCGACCGGCAGGGCATCCCCCTCGGTCCCGACCACGAGGCCGAGCAGTCGGTCAGTCCCGTGCGCTTCCTCAGCAAGGCCTGACGGCGACGCCGCCGGACAGACGAGCGCCGAGGGCCGCCGTCGTACGATCGCGAGGATCGACGACGGCGGCCGTCGAGGGCGACGTGCACCACGACATCGAGGTCGGGAGACGACATGCAGTTCCACCACCACGGGTACGTCTCGGCCGACCCGCGGGTGCTGCCCGCCCGGGGGACCGGCGTCGACCGGCCGGCCGAGCTGCCCGACGAGGTGGACGTGCTCGTCGTCGGCTCCGGGCCCGCAGGGATGCTGCTCGCGGCGCAGCTGTCGCAGTTCCCCGAGGTGACGACACGGATCGTCGAGCGCCGTGACGGGAGACTCCCGCTCGGTCAGGCGGATGGCATCCAGCCCCGGAGCGTCGAGACGTTCCAGGCGTTCGGCTTCGCCGAGCGCATCGTCGCCGAGGCCTACAACATCGGCTGGATGAACTTCTGGGCCCCGGACCCCGAGCGCCCCGAGCACATCGTGCGCACCGCGCGGACCGAGGACTACGCGCTGAAGATGAGCGAGTTCCCGCACCTCATCGTCAACCAGGCCCGGGTGCTCGACTACCTCGCCGAGGCGGCGGCCATGGGACCGGCGCGGGTGGTCCCGGACTACGGCGTCGAGGTGAGCGGTCTGCGCGTGCCCGGGGACCCCGACGCGCCTGTCGAGGTGACCGTGCGGTCGGTGGCGGGGGAGCACGCGGGCGTCGAACGTGTGGTCCGTGCCCGGTACGTCGTCGGCTGCGACGGCGCCCGCAGCGTGGTCCGCACCGCGATCGGCCGCCGGCACGTCGGTGAGGCCGCGCGGCACGCGTGGGGCGTCATAGACGTGCTCGTCAACACCGACTTCCCCGACTGGCGCATCAAGTGCGCGATCACGTCGGCGGCCGGCAGCATCCTGCACATCCCGCGCGAGGGTGGCTACCTGTGCCGCATGTACATCGACCTCGGCGAGGTCGCGGCCGACGACGCCCATCGGGTCCGGCAGACCCCCATCGAGACGATCATCGAGCGCGCGAACCAGATCCTGCGGCCCTACTCGATCGACGTGCAGCAGGTCGCGTGGCACAGCGTCTACGAGGTCGGGCACCGGGTCACCGACCGGTTCGACGACGCCGACGGACCGGACCTCACGCCCCGGGTCTTCCTCGCCGGCGACGCGTGCCACACCCACAGCGCCAAGGCCGGGCAGGGGATGAACGTCTCGATGCAGGACGGCTTCAACCTCGGGTGGAAGCTGGGCCTGGTGATCTCCGGTCGCAGCCCGCGGTCGCTGCTGGCGACCTACTCGGCGGAGCGGCAGCCGGTCGCGCAGCAGCTGATCGACTTCGACCGGGAGTGGTCCGCGCTCATGGCGCGCAAGCCGGGGGAGATCACCGACCCCGACGACCTCGCCACCCACTACCTCGCGACCGCCGAGTTCCCGTCCGGGTTCCGGACCGAGTACCCGGCGTCGATGATCGTCGGGGAGCCCACGCACCAGCACCTCGCCACCGGGTTCCCCATCGGCCGCCGGTTCAAGTCCGCCCAGGTCGTGCGGGTGGCCGACGGCAACGCCGTCCACCTCGGGCACCACGCTCGCGCCGACGGCCGCTGGCGCGTCTACGTCTTCGAGGGGCTCGAGCAGGACGCCGTGGCGGAGTGGGCGCGCTGGTGGGGCGCCCCCGACGGTCCGCTCGCTCGGGCGACCCCGTCGGACGGCGACGGCGACGCCGTCGTCGACACGAAGGTGATCTACCGGCGCGACTACGCCGACGTCGACATCCACACGGCGCCCGAGGTGTTCCGCCCCCGCACCGGTCCGCTCGGGCTGATGGACTGGGAGAAGGTCTACGCCCGCGGCCCGAACGCGTGGACCGACGTCGACATCATGGTCGAGCGCGGCATCGCCGACGACGGAGCGGTGGTCGTCGTGCGCCCCGACCAGTACGTCGCGCACGTGCTGCCGCTGGCCGCGCGGGAGGAGGTCGAGGAGTTCCTCGCCCGCCACCTGCTCCCGGCGCTCTCGTGAGCGATGGCGCGCCCGAGCGGACGGA
>JBMDXU010000177.1:0-19601 GCA_048594485.1 Pseudactinotalea sp.
GTCGACGACGATGATGCCGCCGATGTCGCGCAGCCGGAGCTGACGGACGATCTCCTCCGCCGCCTCCAGGTTGTTCCGCGTGACGGTCTCCTCGAGCGTGCCGCCCGAGCCGGTGAACTTGCCGGTGTTGACGTCGATGACCGTCATCGCCTCGGTGCGGTCGATGACGAGCGACCCGCCGGAGGGCAGCCACACCTTGCGGTCCATGCCCTTGGCCAGCTGCTCGTCGATCCGGTGCGCCGAGAACACGTCCTTGGCGTCGGTCCAGTGGTGCAGCCGCTCGGCGAGGTCGGGGGCGACCGAGGAGACGTACTCCGAGATCGTCTTCCACGCGTCGTCGCCCTGCACGGTGAGCGAACGGAAGTCCTCGTTGAAGACGTCGCGCACCACGCGCGTCGAGAGCTCAGGCTCGCCCTTGAGCAGCACCGGGGCGCTGGTCGAGGACTTCTTGACCTTCTTGTCGATGTCCTCCCACGCCTTGGTCAGACGCTCGACGTCGCGGCGCAGCTCCTCCTCGGACGCTCCCTCCGCGGCGGTGCGCACGATGACGCCCGAGCCCTCGGGGACGATCTCCTTGAGCAGCTTCTTGAGGCGGTTGCGCTCGGTGTCGGGGAGCTTGCGCGAGATCCCGGTCATCGCCCCCGACGGCACGAGCACGAGGTACCGCCCCGCGAGCGTGATCTGCGACGTCAGCCGCGCACCCTTGTGCCCGATCGGGTCCTTCGTCACCTGCACGAGCACGGAGTCGCCCGAGGACAGCGCCTGCTCGATGCGGCGCGGCTGCCCCTCGAGCCCGGCGGCGTCCCAGTTGACCTCACCGGCGTACAGCACGGCGTTGCGTCCGCGACCGAGGTCGACGAACGCGGCCTCCATCGAGGGCAGCACGTTCTGGACGCGGCCGAGGTAGACGTTCCCGACCATCGAGGTCTGCGTCTTGCGGGCCACGAAGTGCTCGACGAGCACGTCGTCCTCGAGCACCGCGATCTGGGTGCGGCCATCGCGCTCGCGCACCACCATCGCGCGGTCGACCGCCTCACGGCGGGCGAGGAACTCGGCCTCTGTGATGATCGATCGGCGGCGGTTGGCGTCGCGCCCCTCGCGGCGGCGCTGGCGCTTGGCCTCCAGACGCGTCGAGCCCTTGAGCGCGGTGACCTCGTCGCGTGCGCGGGTGCCCTCGTCGCGGTTCGACCGCGAGCGGCGACGACGGCGACGCCGCGACCCCCCGCCGTCGGCACCGTCGTCGGACCCTGAGTCCTCGGTCTCGTTCGCCTCGACCGCGGGCGTGTCGTCAGCGGGCTCGTCACCCTCGCCCTCGGCGGCGGGCGTCTCGTCGGCGGAGTCGGGCTCGCCGTCGTTGCCCTGCTTCGCCTTGCGACGGCCACGGCCGCCACGTCGACGACGGCGGCGCGGCGCACCGCTCTCGTCGTCATCGTTGTCGTCGGTGGCGTTGTCGGTCGCCTGGTCGGTCCCCTCGTCGGTCGCGTCGTCGCCACCCTGCTCGTGGGCCTGCGGCGTGATCTCGGCAGGCTCGGGCACAGCGTCGTCGGCGGTCTCGGCCGGGGTCTCGTCGTCGGCCACCGGCGGCCCCGCGGGTGCGGACGCCCGGCGGCGGCGCCGCGGAGTCAGGTCGGGTGCCTGGAACAGCAGCGCCGTGGCGGGCAGACGCGGCGAGTCGTCGTCGCTGTCCGCGGGCGCCTCCTGATCGGACGCCTCGACGGGCTCGACGGCCTCGTCGGTCTCGACGGTCTCGACGGGCTCGTCCGCGACCTCGTCCACACCCGCGTCTTCCGCGGCGGGCTCGTCGGGGGTCACGGCGGTCTCCCCACGCTCGGGAAGGTCGATCTCGATCACCGGGGTGTCGGGGGCTCGCTCGGCCACCGGCGCCTCGACGCCGTCGAGGCCGAGCTCGGCGAGCACGTCGAGAGCGGGCCGCTCCTCCGGGGTGCCGGCGGGGCGGGTCGCCCGGCGCGAGCGCCGGGGCGCCTTGCGCGGCGCCTGCTCGGCGTCGGCGCCGATCTGGCTGGTCCGGTCGGTGCTCTGGGTGTCGTCGGCGTCGCTCACGTGGGCTCCACCGGGTTCGCTCGGCGTACCACCGGGGTCACTCGGTCTGCTCGGTCGGTCCGTGGACCGGGAATCCGTCGAAGTCTGATGAAGGGTGCCGATCCCCTCGCGAGCTCTCGCGCCGAGGATCCGCCGGCTCCGTCATCGGGCCCATGTGGGGCTCGTGCACAGGTGTGGCCCGCTCCTCGCGCCTGCCGGGTTCGGCGGCGCAAGTCCCGTGACCCCAACGACCGTGCTGGCGGTACCGGGCTGGACGACGGGTACGTGCTCGCGCCTGCTCCGATGCCCTCCGAGGAGGGTCTGCGAGCTGGTCACGGGCGCGCCGTCCGGCCTCGGTCAGTATGGCACAGCGAGGCCGTTCCACCCCCGAAGACGCCCCGACCGCGCCGGCCGCGCGTCGCCGTCGGACGAGATGTCAGAGCGTGACCAAGGTCCCGGGATCCGGGACCTGCCGCTTCCTACGCTGGCACCGAGCCCCAGAGGAAGGTCCGGGATGGACACTGTCGACGTCGCACGGTGGCAGTTCGCGATCACCACCGTCTACCACTTCATCTTCGTGCCGCTGACGATCGGGCTGGCCCCGCTGGTCGCGGTGATGCAGACGGCGTGGCTGCTCACCGGCAAGGACCACTGGCTCAGGCTCACCAAGTTCTTCGGCAAGCTCCTCCTGGTCAACTTCGCGATCGGTGTCGTCACGGGCATCGTCCAGGAGTTCCAGTTCGGCATGAACTGGAGCGAGTACTCCCGTTTCGTCGGCGACGTCTTCGGGGCGCCGCTGGCCATCGAGGGCCTGGCCGCGTTCTTCATCGAGTCCACGTTCCTCGGCCTCTGGATCTTCGGCTGGGACCGGCTCCCCCGCAAGATCCACCTCGCCTGCATCTGGCTGGTCGCCGTCTCGACCACCATGTCGGCGTTCTTCATCCTCGCGGCGAACTCGTGGATGCAGCACCCGGTCGGCGCGATCTACAACCCCGACACCGGTCGCGCCGAGCTCGACGACTTCGGCGCCGTCCTCCTCAACAACACCCTGTGGGCCGCGTTCTCGCACACGGTCGCGACCGCACTCCTGGTGGCCGGCACGTTCGTCACCGGCGTCGCCGGCTGGCTCATGGTGCGCGAGGTCCGCGCCGGCAACATCGACCTCGCGCGGACCGTGTACCGCCCGGCGATCCTGGTCGGGCTGGTCGCCATGCTCGTCTCCGGCGCCGGCGTCGCCGTCTCCGGCGACTGGCAGGCCAAGCTGATGTTCGAGCAGCAGCCGATGAAGATGGCGGCCGCGGAGGGGTTGTGCGAGACCCAGGTCGGCGCCGACTTCTCCATCCTCACCGTGGGCGACCTGTCCAACTCCTGCGAGGGCGTCATCCATCTCATCGAGATCCCCGGCCTCACCAGCTATCTCGCCACCGGCGACTTCAATGGCGAGGTCCAGGGTGTGCCCGAGCTGCAGCAGGCCATGAGCGAGCGGTACGGCGAGGGTGTGGACTACAGCCCGAACCTCGCTCTCACCTACTGGTCCTTCCGCCTGATGATCGGGTTCGCCGTCTTCTCCGGGCTGCTGGCCGCCGCCGCGCTGCTCCTGCTGCGCGCACGCGGATCCGTCACCGGCAAGCGCTGGTTCGGACGGCTCTCGCTCCTCGCGATCCCGATGCCCTTCATCGCCGCGTCGTTCGGCTGGATCTTCACCGAGACCGGTCGCCAGCCCTGGGTGGTGGTCCCGAACCCGACCGGCGTGGACCTGGTCCGGATACTCACGGCCGACGGCGTCTCCACGTCGGTCGGCGTCGGGGAGGTCATCGCCTCGCTCGTCGTCTTCACCGGCCTGTACAGCGTGCTCGCCGTCGTCTGGTTCACGCTCATGAAGCGGTACGCGAGACACGGCGCCGTCGAGGTCGCGCCTCCGCCCGAGGACTCCGAGCTGGACGACGACAGCAAGCCCCTGTCGTTCGCGTACTGAGGAGCACGACATGACCACCGAACCCACCACCCTGGCCATCGTCTGGTTCGTCCTGATCGCCGTCCTCTGGGTCGGCTACCTCGTGCTCGAGGGATTCGACTTCGGCGTCGGCATGCTGCTCAAGCCGCTCTCCCGTGACGAGACCGAGCGGCGCCTCGTCATCAACACCATCGGCCCGGTCTGGGACGGCAACGAGGTCTGGCTGATCGTCGCGGGCGGTGCCACCTTCGCGGCCTTCCCGGAGTGGTACGCCACGATGTTCTCCGGGTTCTACCTCCCGCTGCTGCTGATCCTGGCGGCCCTCATCGCGCGCGGGGTCGCCTTCGAGTACCGCGGCAAGATCGACGACCCGACCTGGCGCTCACGGTGGGACTGGGCGATCACGTTCGGCTCCTGGATCCCGGCCGTGCTCTGGGGCGTCGCGTTCGCGAACCTGGTGCGCGGCGTGGAGATCGACGCCGACAAGCAGATGACGTCGTCGTTCGTCGACCTGCTCAACCCCTACGCGCTGCTCGGCGGCGCCACCACGGCGCTGCTCTTCCTCACGCACGGCGCGATCTTCCTCGCGCTGAAGACCGACGGCGACTTCCGTGTCCGGGCACGCACGCTCGCCCAGCGGCTCGCGTGGGCCAGCGCCGCCGCCGGCGCGGTGTTCGTCGTCTGGACCCAGCTCGCCTACGCGGGCAAGACCTGGACGTGGGCGGCGGTGCTGCTGGCCGCCGTCGGCGTGGTCGGGGCGCTGCTGGCGGTCCGGGCCGACCGCGAGGGCTGGGCCTTCATCTCCTCCGCCGCGGCGATCCTGGCCGCCGTGGTCCTGATTTTCGGATCGCTCTTCCCCGAGGTGATGCCGGCGATCAACGACCCCGCCCACTCGTTGACGATCGCCAACGCCTCGGCGACACCGAAGACCCTGACGATCATGACGTGGGTGGCCGCGTTCCTCACCCCGCTCGTCATCGCCTACCAGTCGTGGACGTACTGGGTGTTCCGCAAGCGGCTGACCGCCGAGCGGATCCCCGCCCCGCACGGCCTCAAGCTGACCGACGACGCCACCACCTGAGCGCCCGCCATGGCCCGTCCCCTCGACCCCCGGCTGCTCCGCGCCGTCTCCTCCGCCCGGTCGGCGGTCGTGACGACGGCGGTGGGCGTCGTCGCGCAGACCGCCGCGGTCGTGATCGGTGCGTTGCTGCTCGCCGACGCGCTCGACCGGCTGGTCACGGGCGATGCGGGCTGGTCCGACGTCGTCGGGCAGGTGGTCGGGTTCGGCGTGGCCGCGCTCGTGCGGGCCCTGCTCGCCGGGCTCACCGAGCGGCGGGCGCACCGCGGTGCGACACGCGTGATCGCCGACCTGCGCGAACGCGTGCTCGCCCACGCCGTCGCGCTCGGGCCGCGCTGGGTGGAGGCGAACCGGACCGAGGTGACCACACTGGTCACGCGCGGGCTCGACGCGCTCGAGCCGTATCTCGTCCGCTACCTGCCGCAGCTCCTGCAGACCGCCATCCTCACCCCCGCGCTACTGGTCGTGATGGCGACCCAGGACGTCCTCGCCGCCGTCACGCTCGCGCTGCTGCTCCCGCTGATCCCGCTGTTCATGTGGCTCATCGGGCTGGCGACCCAGCGCACCGCACGTCGCCGGCTGGCCGCGCAGCAGCGCCTCAACGCCCGTGTCCTCGATCTGGTCGCCGGGCTGCCCACGCTGCGTGCGTTCGGCCGCGCCGGAGGCACCGTGGCACGGGTCCGGGAGCTCGCCGACGCCGAGCGTCGCGGCACCATGAGCACGCTCCGGATCGCGTTCCTGTCGGGAGCGGTGCTGGAGATGCTGGCGACCCTCTCGGTCGCCGTGATCGCCGTCGAGGTGGGGCTGCGGCTCGTCACCGGTGACCTGCACCTCGTCGTCGGGCTCACCGCCCTCATCCTCGCGCCCGAGGTCCTCGCGCCGCTGCGGCACGTCGGGACGCACTTCCACGCCTCGGCCGACGGTGTCGCGGCCGTCGAGCGGTGCCTCGCCATCCTCGACGAGGAGCCCGCGGCGGCGGGCAGAGGCGCGATCGGCGCCGTCGACGAGATCGTGTGGGACGACGTGAGCGTGATCGCCCCGGGGAGGTCGGTCCCGACGCCGTCGGGGTTGTCCGGGTCGGTCCGACCCGGGGAGATCACCGTCCTCGCCGGGCCGTCCGGCAGCGGGAAGACGACGGCGATCCTCACGCTGCTCGGGCTGCTGCCACCGACCACGGGTCGGGTGCGCCTGCGCGCGGGCGAGCGCTGGCACGACCTCGCCGACGTCGACGTCGCGAGCTGGCGTGCGCAGGTGGCATGGGTGCCGCAACGACCCGTGCTGGAGCCGGGCACGCTGCTCGACGTGCTGGGGTCGCCGACGCCGGCGGATCTGGAGCGAGCCGCGCGGGCGTCCGGCTTCGATGCCGTCGTCGCGACCCTTCCCGACGGCTGGCGGACCCGCGTCGGCGGTCAGGCACGCGGGCTCTCAGCGGGACAGCGGCAGCGGCTCGCGCTGACGCGGGCGCTGCTGGACGGGCTGCCCTACCTCGTCCTCGACGAGCCGACCGCGCACCTGGACGCGGCGAGCACGCAGCTGCTCGTCGGGACGCTGCGCTCGCTCGCCGCGAGCGGGTGCGCCGTGCTGGTGCTCACCCATGCCCCCGCTCTGGTCGCGGCGGCCGACCGGGTGATCAGGCTGGACGCCGCCGTGGGAGCGACACGATGACCACCGGTCCGCGATCCGACCTCGAGGCACTGCGTCGCGTCTGGCCGCTGCTCGGGATCTCCGCGCCGCGACTGCTCGCGTCGACCGCGTGGGGTGCGCTCACGCTCGTGTGCGCGGTCGGCCTCGCCGCGGTGTCGGCGTGGCTGATCGCCCGCGCGAGCCAGATGCCGAGCGTGCTCGACCTCACCGTGGCCGTCGTGGCCGTGCGCGCGCTCGGCATCGGGCGGGGCGTCTTCCGCTATCTCGAGCGTCTCGGCTCGCACGACGTGGCGCTGCGCGGGGCGGCGACGCTGCGCGAGCGGCTGTACGCCGTGCTCGCGGTCGGGCGGCCCGATGCCGTGGCGACCCTGCGACGCGGCGAGGTGCTGCGCCGCTGGGGAGCCGACGTCGACGACGTCGGGGATCTCGTCGTCCGCGCGGTGCTCCCGACGGCGGTCGCGACGGTCGTGTCGGTGGTGTCGGTGGCGCTCGTGGCGGCCTTCTCCCCCGCCGTCGCGGCCGTGCTGGCCCTGTGTCTGCTGGCTGCGGGGATCGCGGCGCCGATGCTGGCCGCCCGTGCGGTGCGCGACAGCGAGATCGACGGCGGCCGGGCGCGCGGCGACGTCAGCGCGGCGGCGATGACGGTGATCGACGGGGCCGCCGAGCTCAGCGTCGGTGGACGCCTCGAGGGTGCGGTGCGACGGCTGCGCGTCGCCGAGGACGCGGTCCGGCGCACCCGCGACCGCGCGGCCTGGCCCGCGGCAGCCGCGCAGGCGATCACCCTCGCGGCGATGGGCGTCAGCGTCGTCGCGGCTCTCGTCCTCGGGGCCGCCGAGCTCGCCGCGGGCCAGCTGGAGGCGGTCGAGCTGGCCGTCGTCGTCCTCACGCCGCTCGCGGCCTTCGAAGGTGTCGGGATGCTCGCGACCGCGGCGGTCCACACCGTCCGGGCGGCCGACGCCGCACGACGTCTCGACGACCTGCTCACGCGGGCCGAGCAGCACCGCGGTGCGGGCACGGCGAGCGCCGACGGACCGGCGCGTGTCGTCGCCACGGATCTCGCGGTCGGGTGGCCGGGACGCGAGCCCCTGCTGCACGGCATCGACCTCGAGCTCGAGCCGGGGTCCGCGATCGCGATCGTCGGGTCGAACGGATCGGGCAAGACCACGCTGCTCGCCACCATGGCCGGGATGCTCGATCCGGCGGGCGGCTCGATCTCCATCGCCGGGCACCCCTCAGCGGAGCTGGCCGACGGCGCCGCCGCGGACGCCGTCGTTCTCGTCACCGAGGACGCCCACCTCTTCGACACGACCATCCTCGAGAACCTGCGGGTCGCTCGCGGCGACGTCACCGAGGACGAGGCGCGTGCGGCGCTGAAGCTCGCCGGGCTGAGCGGGCTGATCGACGCGCTCCCGGACGGCCTCGACACGCACGTCGGCGCCGCCGGTGCGGCGATCTCGGGCGGCGAGCGACGGCGGCTGCTGATCGCGCGGGCGCTCGTCAGTCGCGCGCCGATGCTGCTGCTGGACGAACCCGATGAGCACCTCGATCCGGCGACCGCGAACCGGCTGCTGGAGGACGTGCTGGCGCTGCGCGCGCACGGGCGCGGGATCGCCGTCGTCAGTCATCGCGACACCGACGTGCTGCGCACGGCCGACCGGGTGATCCGGCTGGACCGCGCCGACCACGGCGCCGCTGCTGAGAGGGTGGAGGCATGATGCGACCGCTGCGCTGGCTCACCGATACCGGACGCCGGGCCGGATCACGCGCCGCGCGATCGATCCGTTCGCTGGCTGCAGCGATCGACCTCGCCGACACCGCGCGTCCGTTGCGCACCGCGGTCACCCGCGGCGAGTGGCTCGCGCTCGGGCAGGAGGTCACGACCGCCATGCTCGAGGGCGCTGACGTCGAGGATGCGCTGTCGCTCATCGCGGCGCGGCTGCGCGACGTCGCCCGCGCCGACGCGGCGTGCCTCGTGCTCCCGGGGGTCGGGACCGACTGGGTGATCGAGATCGCCGACGGCGACGGCGCCGCCGACCTCGTCGGGATCGTCATGCCGCCCGAGGGCAGGGCGCACCGCGTGCTGGCCTCGCGGGCCGGGACGCTCGTGCCCTCGCTGGAGCGGTCCGCGAGCCTGCGCGTCCCCCAGTTCGGGCGTTACGGCCCGGCTCTGTACGCGCCGCTCGTGGTCGGCTCGGTGAGCACCGGCGTCATCATCCTCATGCGAGCCCGGGGCGCTGACGAGTTCACGCCCGAGGAGCTGCAGATCGCGGAGTCCTTCGCCCGGCAGGCGGCGCTGGCGCTGGAGCTGGGCGAGGCCCGCGACGCCCAGGACCGGGCCGCGCTGCTCGACGAGCGCGCCCGCATCGCGCGCGACCTCCACGACCTGGCGATCCAGCACCTGTTCGCGACCGGGCTGTCGATCGCCCGCGCCCGCGACGAGCTGCCCGCCGAGCAGGCGGTTCGCCTCGACGAGGCGCTCGCCCGGCTCGACGAGGCGGTCGCCCAGATCCGCGAGATCGTCCACGCCCTGCACCGGGACGCGGTCCCGTCGCTGCCGATGGAGCGGATCGAGCGGGAGCTCGCGCTGGCGCGGTCGAGCCTGGGGTTCGCCGCCGACCTCGACCTGCTGCCCTCCCCGATCGACGTCGAGACCTGGGCCGAGTCGGCCGACAGCGACCTCGTCGACGACGTGGTCGCCGTCGTCCGGGAGGGTCTGTCCAACGCCGCGAAGCACTCGCGGGCGACCAGCGTCACGGTCGCGATCGACGTCACGGACGGGCTGTTGGTGTCGGTGACCGACAACGGCGTCGGGATCCCCGCTGACCGCACCCGGTCCTCGGGCCTGGCCAACCTCGCCCGCCGCGCCGAGCGGTGGGGCGGCGATGCCGACGCCACCCCCGTGACCGGCGGTGGCACCGGCACCCTCCTCCGCTGGCGCACCCCCCGAATTCGTTGACGAATCGGCGGAATCGCGATTTCGTTGACGAACTGCCAGATCAGGTGGGCGGCAACTCGTCGACGACACCGGTGAACGTGGCGATTCGTCAACGAAACCGCTGGTGGGGCGGATTCGTCAACGAAAACGGATCAGGCGGTCGCGCCGATGACGGCGAGGAGCTGCAGTCGCGAGTGGCTCTCGCTCCCGGGTGTGGCGGTGTACACGAGGAGCCGGTGCGACTGGTCGGGGTCGAGCAGGGTCTGGCACTGCAGCTCGATCGTCCCGACCTCGGGGTGCACGAAGGTCTTTCCCGCCTCGGGCACGACGCCGACGTCGTGGCGCTCCCACAGGTCGCGGAACTCCTGGCTGCGCATGCTCAGGAGGTCGGCGAGCTCCGCCGCACGCGAGTCCGGGCCTCGCAGCGCCACCAGCTGCCGCAGCCCCGAGGCGAACGTGCGTGACAGACGCTCGTGCTCCCGCGGGAGGTATCTCTCGCGCGAGGCGGGATCGGTGAACCAGCGGTAGCCGATGCTGCGCATCGGTCCGGTGAAGGACGTGAGATCACCGCAGAGCGCCACGCCGAGCGGGGTCTGACGGAGCGTCTCGCCGAGTTCCGTGACGATCTCGGCGGGAGTGTCCTGCAACCGGTCGAGGATCCGGAGCAGCCCCGGGCCGACGTGGTCGCCGCCCGCGCCCCGCGCCGGTGGCTGCTGGCCCGCGAGCAGGAACAGGTGGTCGCGCTCGGCCAGCGACAGGTGGAGACCCTGCGCGATCGACGCCACCATCTGCGGCGTCGGGTTCGGACCGCGCTGCTGCTCAAGACGCGAGTAGTAGTCGGTCGACATGTGGCAGAGCGCGGAGACCTCCTCGCGGCGCAGCCCGGACGTCCGTCGACGGCGTCCGCGCGGCAGTCCGACGTCCTCGGGTTGCAGCGCCTCGCGGCGGGTCCGGAGGAAGCCGGCGAGTCCGGCTCGGTCGATCATCGACCCATTGTCGGTGCGCCGTGCCCTGTGATCCACGGATCGGCAGTCCCTGGATCAGCCGCCGAGCCCGGGAGATGCTGGCTCCACCACCGACCTCCGAGGAGCCTCCCGTGCCACGCCCGATCGACATCACCCTGCCCGACCTCACCGGACGCCTCGCCGTCGTCACGGGCGCCAGCGACGGGGTGGGCCTGCCCATCGCGACCCGGCTGGCACGTGCGGGCGCCGAGGTCGTGCTGCCCGTCCGCAACCCCGCCAAGGGGGAGGCCGCACTCGCCAGGATCAGGGCCGCCGTCGACGGCGCTCGCGTCTCGACCCGCGAGCTCGACCTCTCCTCGCTCGACTCGGTCCGCGCGCTCGGCGAGACGCTGCGAGACGAGGGTCGACCGATTCACGTGCTCATCAACAACGCCGGTGTCATGACGCCGCCCACGCGGAAGGAGACGGTCGACGGCTTCGAGCTCCAGTGGGGCACGAACCACCTGGGCCACGTCGCGCTCGTGGGGCACCTGCTGCCGCTGCTGCGCGAGGGCGGCGCCCGCGTCACGTCGCAGATCAGCATCGCGGCGAACCAGGGCCGTGTGCTGTGGGACGACCCGAACTCCGAGCGCAGCTACGACCCGATGGCCGCGTACAGCCACTCCAAGATCGCGATGGGGCTCTTCGGGCTGGAGCTCGACCGCCGCAGCGAGGCCAACGGTTGGGGCATCACGAGCAACGTCTCCCACCCCGGCGTGGCCCCGACGAACCTCTTGCAGGCGCAACCGGAGATCGGTCGCGACGAGGTCCCCTTCTCGCGCAAGGCGATCCAGTTCCTGTCCGACCGCGGGATCCTGCTGGGCACGGTCGAGTCGGCCGGCCTGTCCGCCGTCTACGCCGCCGTCTCACCGCAGTCCGAGCGCGGCCACTTCTACGGCCCGAGCTGGCCGGGCAGGGTCGGCGGTCCCCCGGCGGAGCAGAAGCTCTACAGCCGCCTCCGCAGCCTCGGGGACGCAACGAAGATCTGGGACCTCTCGCTGAGGCTCACCGACGCGGCCGCCAGGTTTCGTTGACGAATCGGCGGTCGCGTCCGCCAATTCGTCAACCAATTCTCGGTGGCGCCAATTCGTCAACGAAATCGCTGTGGGGGGCACTTCGTCAACGAAATCGGGGAGGGGGGTCAGGCGGGGTGGGCGTAACGGGTCATGAAAAGGGCTTCGGCGAGGGCCATGCGCTCGATCTCGCCCGGGTCGACGCTCTCGTCCGAGGCGTGCATCCGGCTGGCGGGCTCGGCCACGCCGATGAGGACGATCGAGGCGTCGGGTTGTGCGGCCGCGATCGTCGCGGTGAGCGGGATCGAGCCTCCCTGACCCGTGGTCTGTGTGGGCGCGCCGAACGCGTCGGCCATCGCCTCGCTGAGGACGGCGTAGCCGCGTGTGTCGTCGCGCGCCGCGAACGGCTGCCCGATCCCCTCACGCTCGATCTCGACGTGCACACCCCACGGCGCCGCGGCCCGCAGGTGCGCGATCAGCGCCGCCTCGGCGTCGGCGGCGTCCACGCCGGGCGGCACACGCAGGCTGACGGTGGCCGCCGCCCGGCCCTGGATCGCGGGAAGCGCCCCGACGACGGGCGGGGCGTCGATCCCGACCACGGTCGCCGACGGCCGCGCCCACAGCTGGTCGGCCACCGTCCCCGACCCGACCACACGGGCGCCGTCGACGAGCCCGGCGTCGACGGCGAACTGATCGGCGGGGTACGGGGCGCCGGACCAGGTGCCGGTGCCGTCGAGACCGTCGATCGTCGTGTCGCCGTCGGGGTCGCGCAGCGACGCGAGCACCTGGATCAGCGCGGCGAGGGCGTCGGGAGCAGCGCCGCCGAAGGCACCCGAGTGACGGTTGCCGTCGAGCGCCTGGATCCGCACCGTCACCATGACCATCCCGCGCAGCGCGGTCGTCAGGGTCGGGACGCCGACGGCGACGTTCCCCACGTCACCGATGATGACGACGTCGGCCGCGACCGACTCCGGGTGCTCCTCGACGTAGCGCTCGAGACCGCTGGTGCCCTGCTCCTCCGAGCCCTCGACGACGACCGTCACCGACATCGGGAGCTCACCTGTCGGTGAGCTCGCCCTGAGCGCACGGATCGCCGTCAGGTGCGCCAGGATGCTGCCCTTGCAGTCCGCCGCGCCGCGGCCGTAGAGGCGGCCGTCGCGCTCGGTGAGCTCGAACGGCGGCGAGGTCCACTCGTGCGCCGGCGCGGGCTGCACGTCGTAGTGGGCGTAGAGGAGCACCCGCGGAGCGCCCTCGGGGCCGTCGTGGCGCGCGAACACGGCCTCGCTGCCGTCGGGGGTGGTCACCAGCTCGGCGTCGAGACCCTCGGCGGCGAAGGCGTCGCGAACCCAGGCCGCCGCCAGCCGGCACTGCTCCGGGTCCTCGACCTCCGGGTCGGCGACCGACCGGAACGCCACGAGCGTCCCGAGCTCGGTCAGGGCCCGAGGCATCAGCTCGGCCACCCGCGGCCGCAGTGCCTCCAGATCGTCATGCGTCGGGCTCGTCGCCGTCACGTCGGTCCTCTCACGGTGCTGTCGTGGTCGGTCGCCACCCGCCGCGGTGACCCGCGACCCAGGCCGCTGCTTGCGTCCGCCGCTGCAGCCCCATCTTCGCGAGCATCCCCGTCACGTGGTTCTTCACGGTCTTCTCGGCCACGCCGAGCTGCTCGGCGATCTCCCGGTTGGACAGGCCGTCTCCGATGAGCTCGAGCACCCGTCGCTCGCTGGGCGTCAGGTGGGCGCGCGGATCGTCCTCGGTGGGGCCGACAGTCGCCCGGCCGATGAGGCTGCGCCCCTGTCCGACGGCGCGGACGGCATCGACGATGTCGTCGCCGCGGACCGTCTTGAGCAGGAAGGCTCGGGCGCCCGACTCGGCGGCCGCGCGGAGAGCGTCCGGGTCCTCGAACGAGGTGAGCACGACGGCCTGGCACCCGTCGATGTCGCGGCTGGCCGCGATGACGTCCAGGCCGGTGCCGTCGGGCAGCTGCAGATCGACGAGCAGCACGGCGGGCTTGGCCAGGGGCAGTCGGCGCAGCGCCTCCGCGACGCTCGCCGCCTCGGCGACGACGGTCAGCCCGTCGGCGCGGTCGATGACCTCGGCGACACCCCGACGGACCACCTCATGGTCATCGATCACCATGACCGTGATGTCGCTCGTCACGCGCTCACCCTACCGACAGCGACGATCTCACCTCGGCGGTCGAGCGACGCACCTCGAGCTCGACCGGGAGGGTACGCAGACGCGGTTCGTGCGGCTCGGACCCGAGCAGCATGTCGACGGCGGCCCGCCCGAGGTCGGAGGCGGGTACGGCGACGGTGGTGAGCGAGGGCGCCAGCAGTCGCGCGACGGGGATGTCGTCGAAACCGACGACCGAGATCCTGCCCGGCACGGCGACACCTCGATCGGCGAACCGGCCCAGCATCCCCAGCGCGAGCTGGTCGTTGAAGGCGAGCACGGCGGTCACCTCGGCGGCGAGAGCGAGGTCGGCGGCAGCGAGCCCCCCGGCCGGGCCCGGGCGGAACGCGCCCAGGTCGACCACGTCCAGCCCTGCGGCGACGTCGTGCGCCTGCGCCAGTCCCCGGCGGCGCGCGGCGTCGGACCAGGAGGTGGCCGGCCCGCCCGCGTAGCCGACACGGCGGTGGCCGAGCGCGTGGAGATGCCGCAGCGCCTGCCGCACGCCGTCGAGGTTGTCGCCGGTCACCGCGGCTACGCCGTCGACGGCGCGGTTGACGAGCACCACGCGCGTGCGCTCCGCGATCGCGAGCACACCGGCGTCGTCCATGCGCGGCGACGCCAGCACGAGGCGGGCCGCGACGGGCGCCAGCCGCGCGACGAGATCGGCCTCGTTCTCCGGGTCCTCCTCGGTGTCCGCGACGACGGCCACGAGACCGTCCGCACGCACACGTCGCTGTACTCCCTGCGCGACGCCGGCGTAGAAGGGGTTGGCGAGATCGGGGACGACCAGCGCGACGGCCTGCCCCCGTCCGGTCGCGAGCTGACGGGCGGCGAGGTTGGGCTCGTACCCGAGCTCGGCGGCGGCGGCACGCACCCGGTCGCGTGTGCACGCCGCGACCACCGACACCCCCGCCCGCGCTCGCGAGGCGGTCGACGTCGAGACGCCGGCGCGCGCCGCGACGTCGGCGAGCGTCGGATCGGAGGTCATGGCCGGATCCTAGGACCGCGCTGCAATCGCTTGCAACGGCGTTGTCTCGGTTCCGACGCCGCTGATATCGTTCCCGCCAACGAATCAGTGCAAGCGCTTGCACCCCACGCTTGCCCGCACGACGAGGTGAGAGGACCACCTGTGACCGAGATTCTGGACAGGATCGGAGCGGCGCGGCTCGTGCCCGTCGTCGTGCTCGACGACGCAGCGTCCGCGGCCCCGCTGGCCGAGGCCCTGACGGCCGGTGGCCTGCCGGTCGCCGAGGTCACGTTCCGCACGGCGGCCGCCGTCGAGGCGATCAAGGCGATGTCCGCCGACCCCGACATGCTCGTCGGCGCAGGCACCGTGCTCACCCCCGACCAGGTGGACGCCGCCGTCGACGCCGGGGCCTCCTACGTCGTCTCCCCCGGCCTGTCGCCGGCGGTGGTACGGCGTTGCGCCGAGCGTGGCGTGCTCGCGCTCCCCGGCGCGGTCACCGCGACTGAGGTCCAGGCCGCGCTCGCCGAAGGCCTGCGCGCCGTGAAGTTCTTCCCGGCCTCGACCTCGGGCGGCGCCCCCGCGATCAAGGCGCTGTCCGCCCCGTTCGGGGATCTGCGGTTCGTCCCGACCGGCGGCATCGGCCCGGACAACCTCGCCGACTACCTGAGCATCCCCGCCGTCCTCGCCGTCGGCGGATCGTGGATGGTGCCCCGCGCCGACATCGCCGCCGGGGACTTCGCCAAGGTCCAGTCCCTCACGGCAGCCGCCGTCGCCCTCACCACCGCCTGACCGGCCGAAGGAGCCCGTTCACCATGAGTCTGACCGTTCGTCCCGCCGACGAGTGCCGCTACGACGTCGTCTCGCTCGGGGAGGTGATGCTGCGGCTCGACCCGGGTGAGGGCCGCATCCGCACGTCCCGGCAGTTCCGGGCGTGGGAGGGCGGCGGCGAGTACAACGTCGCCCGAGGGCTGCGCCGCGCCTTCGGGCTGCGTGCCGCCGTCGTCACCGCGCTCGCCGACAACGAGGTGGGGCGGCTCGTCGAGGACTTCATCCTCCAGGGCGGTGTCTCCGTCGACCACATCCGATGGGTGGCCTACGACGGCATCGGACGCACGGTCCGCAACGGTCTCAACTTCACCGAGCGCGGTTTCGGCGTGCGAGGCGCGGTCGGTGTGTCCGACCGCGGCAACACCGCGATCAGCCAGCTCGCCCCGGGCGACATCGACTGGGACCACCTGTTCGGCACGCTCGGCGTGCGGTGGCTCCACACCGGCGGCATCTTCGCCGCCCTGTCCGAGACGACGGCGGAGGTCGTGGTCGAGGCCGTGACGGCGGCCAAGAAGCACGGCACCGTGGTGTCCTACGACCTCAACTACCGCCCCAGCCTGTGGAAGGCGATCGGCGGGCAGAGCAAGGCGCAGGAGGTCAACACCGCGATCGCGCCGCACATCGACGTGATGATCGGGAACGAGGAGGACTTCACGGCCTCGCTGGGTTTCGAGGTCGAGGGTACTGGTGAGCACCTGGAGAACCTCGACGTGTCCAAGTTCCAGGCGATGATCGCGACCGCGAGCGCGGCCTACCCGAACTTCGAGGTCATCGGCAACACGCTGCGCACGGTCCACAGCGCGTCGGACAACGACTGGGGCGCGATCGCCTGGAGCAAGGACGACGGCTTCGCCGAGGCGACGCATCGCCCGCACCTGGAGATCCTCGACCGCGTCGGCGGCGGCGACTCCTTCGCGTCCGGCCTGATCTACGGGCTGATGACCGGTGAGAGCCTGCAGACCGCCGTCGAGTACGGTGCCGCGCACGGCGCGCTGGCGATGACCACCCCGGGCGACACGACGATGGTGACCAAGGCCGAGATCGTCAAGCTCGCGGGCGGCGGCTCGGCACGCGTCGACCGCTGAGCCACCTGGCGCCTACCGGCTGATCGTCGCGCCCTGCAGGATGGCGCGGATGTCCGGGAGCGTGTCGAACGTCTGGGTCGCGGCGCAGCTGCCGACAGCCTGGACGACGTCGGTGTACGGCCCGTTCTCGACGACCGTGATGAGCGCCGCCTGGTAGAGCGTCCCGGCCTGCGGGTGCACGAAGGCGCCCTCGATGCGGAAGGACCGGTGACCGCCGAACGCGTCGCGGTACTCCTGGCCGGTCTCCTCCCACTCGGGGGCGGCCTGCAGCGCCTCGACGGTCGCGGCCGCAGCATCCTCGAGCGTGACGCCGACGGACCGCCGGCTCGTGACGACGGCGTTGGGCTGGAACTCCTGCTCCGCCGTCCCGGACCTGCCGACGGCGACGAGCGCCTCCGCGACCGTCAACGTCTCCCATCCCTCCGGGCGCGGAATCGAGACCCCGACGGGCGCGGGGAACTCGGCGCTCGGATAGGTGACGGTGTCAGTCATGGTGCTCCTTGATCGGTGTTCGACGGTGGGCAGGGGGTCCGTGCGTGCCTGGGTCGTGATGACACGGCGGTGGCGGCCTCGACGGCCAGGCTAGAAGCCGAAGAAGCCGGCGACGTCCTTGACGATCTCCTTGGGTTTGATCTCGAGATCGACCTTGACGCCGGCGCCGACGCCGAGCGAGGCGCCGAGGTCTAGCTCGACCTTGACCTTGTCCGAAGTGACCGCGATGTCGGCGTTGGCCTCGATGCCGATGCCGGCGCGCACGTCGGCACCGACGTTGGCCTTGGCACCGGAGAGGCCGACCGACCCGTCGACCTCTGCCTTCGCCCCCGCGAAGGCCTTGACGCCGGCGTTGGCCGACACGCCGTCGAGCCCGACGTCGATCCCGGCGTTGGCGTTGGCCTCGGCTCCGGCCATGCCTCGCACGCCGACCTCGGCGGAGAGCGGGCCGGCGTTGTAGCTCCCCTTGGCCGTGCCCTCGACGCCGGCGAACGCGTTCGCCTCCGCACGGCCGTGGATGCCGTCGACGCCGATCGAGCCCTTGGCCGAGGCATCGGCCTTGGCACCGCCGTAGAGGCCGGCCGACCCGGCGAACGTGCCGTACCCGGTGGCGACGGAGCCGTTGGCGTTGAGGTCGAACAGGTGGGCGTCCGCCTCGGCGCCGGCCCCCGCGTACCAGTTGCCGTCCTTGTAGGTGGTGGCGGCGTAGGTGGTGGCAGAGGCACCCGGGCCCTCGGCGCTCGCACGGTTCCCCGACGGCACCCCCGCCTCGAACGAGGGGTCCGGGAGCACCGGGTCGGGAGCGCTGATCCCGATGATGTCGGAGAACAGGTCGGTGCGCGCCTGCGAGATGTCGGTCTCGAGGGTGCCGGCGCGGGTCCACAGCCGGTCGTTCTCGGAGACGAGGGCCGGGTCGGCGCGCCAGCCCGTCGGCCCGTCGTCGCCCGAGGTGGCCTCGACGGTTCCGCTCACGGCGGCGTCCGCCGCCTGGGCGCGTGCGATGAAGTCCTCGACGTCGGCACGCAGCGACGTCGACCGCGACTTGAGCGAGGTCAACGAGGTGGACGCCGTGGTGAGGGCGGTCGAGACGGAGGTGAGGTTCGTCGAGACCGACGTCATCGGGCTCGTGATCATCGGGATCGACTGCTGGACGGCGGGTGCCTCGGGCGTGTGGTAGTTCTCCTCGTTGAAGCCCTTCCAGGCGTCGGTGACCGCGCCGGTCTTGGTGGTGACCTTCGTCGCGACCTTCTTGAGGTCGGCGGCGGCCTCCCCCAGCGCGGCCGGATCTCCGGTGACCTTGGGCACGTCGGTCAGCTGGATCATCGCGGTGCTCATGGCGTCGTCCTCACGCCGGAGGTGGTGACGTCGGTGCGGGTCATCCCGGTGACGACGCTGACCCGGCTCGCGCTCGTGGTCGTGCTGAGGGGTCCGTACCCGACCGTGGTCGAGCTCGTCGACCCGGTCGCGACGTAGCCGGGCCCGTACCGCGTGTAGTCGCCCGTGCTCGCGGAGTAGCTGAGGTTGCCGGCCTTGGCGGTGGTGGTCGTCGTCGTCGTGGTGCCGGCGGCGTTGCCGGTGTAGGAGTACTCCGTCTTCACGCTGCGGTTCGCCTCGGTCTTCGGGAGATTGTCGTTGAGGCCCTTGGTGGTTCGCTCGTTGAGCCCGGTGTTGACGGCCTTCTCGGTCTGGGTCAACGCCGACCCGTGCTCGAAGAGCACCTTCGACTCGGCGGCCTTCTGCTCGGCGACCATCTCGGCCGAGGAGTTCTCGTAGACCGCGAGGCATGCCTGCACGGCGCTGACGCACTTGTCCGAGTAGGTCTTGACCTCGGTGACCACACCCGCGTGCTCGGTCCCGATCGTGGTCAGCAGCGACGAGACGAGCGTGAAGTCGGCCGGGAGCGCGCCGGTGGCCGCCGTCAGCGTCTCAGCGATCGACGTGCCGACGGCGGTGAGCTCGCCGACCGCGGTCGACGTCGTCGTCGCCACCGTGCTCGCACTCGCGTAGTTCACCGCGTACGCGTTCCCAGCCATGCCACTCCCGTCATTGCCCGACCGCGCAGGACACTACCGCCGCGGCCGGACCGTGCCGAGGGAACTAGTCCCCATCGGCCTCACCCTGCGGCCGCCCGCATCGCGTCGGACACGTAGATCGAGGTGACGACGACGCCGTCGAGCCACTCGGTCAACCGGGTCGCTTCCGTCTCGACGGCCTCCCGGGCCGACGGCGGGACGTCCTCGAGCAGGTGGACCCGCACCACGCCGTCGGTGCTCTGCTGCCAGGCCCCGACGACGCGGCCGTTCCACCACACCGTCGTGGCGGGGGTTGCCGGGGGGGGGGTCACCCCGCCCGGCGGGGGGCCCCCGGTGGCCGGGCGGCCCCGGCCACC
>JBMDXU010000178.1:0-4725 GCA_048594485.1 Pseudactinotalea sp.
GGCCCGGGGCGACGACGTCGCGCACACGCCGTTTGAGCTCGGCGATGTCAGGGAAGCCGCCGTCGACCTTGCGGTTCCACACCGTCACCTCGCCGACGTCGACGCGGAACATGCCTCCGCGCGAGGGCACGAGGGTCACGCCGTCGAGGGTGTCCTCGAACGTCTGCAACAGCTCCCCCGCGTACCACCCGGCCCGCAGCAACCACCGGCAGTCGACGCAGTAGCGGATCGACACGACCTTCGCGGGGCTCACGAGCCGATCCTGCCACCGCGCACCCGGGCACGAGCGGTGTCAGCGGCTGAAGACCTCGCGGAGCAGCGGCTCGGCGGCGAGGTAGCCGTCGAGGAGATCCCGCCCGAGCCGGGGCGACCTCACCAGCGGGTGCTCGGCGAAGGCTCGCCACGCGAGCTCCTCGGAGCCCGTGCGCGCGGCGTCGATGGCGAAGCGCTCGCTGGCCTTGACGGCGCTGACGAGACCGAGCTGATCGAGCGTGAGGGGGCGGTGGGCACCCGTGGGGCGGGCACCCGACCCGTCGACGTGCGCCGAGACCTCGATGACGGCGTCGTCGGGCAGCGCGGGCATCGTTCCGTTGTTCGCGAGGTTGAGGATCATCCAGGCGGGTGTGCCGCACAGCAGCGCCGCCATCAGGTCGACGGCGACCTCGTGGTAGCCGCCGCCCTGCCGGTCGCCGTCACGGGCGTCGACGTGCTCGTGGGTGCGGGCGTCGGCCATGTACGTGTTCTCCCGCTCGGCGAGCGCCGCCCGCCAGCGCGCCGACGCGCCCGGCCCCGGCCCGCCGTCGAAGAACGCGCCCTGCTGCTGCACGAGATACGCCGCCCGCCCGGCGCCCGCGCCCGACGAGGTCACGGTGCGGTCGTAGTAGTGCAGGTACTCACCGGGCAGCGACCCGAGCGCGCGCAGCCACTCGACCCCGAAGACACCCGTCTCCTCCATGGTCAGCAGCCGCTCGCGGTCGGCGAGCAGCGCGGGGAGGTGATCGACGCCGTCGTGCTCCACGGTGCGGAGCCATCCGAGGTGGTTGAGCCCCAGGTAGTCGCCCGTGACGCCGCGCTCGGGCAGGCCGAGCGCCCGGGCCGCGTCGCGCAGGAGCGAGATCGGTGTGTCGCAGATCCCGACGACACGATCGGCCAGGTGTGTGCGCATCGCCTCGGTCACGAGCCCGGCCGGGTTGGTGAACGAGACGACCCACGCCTGCGGGGCGATCTCGGCGATCAGCCGGGCGAGCTCGTGGACTACCGGGACAGTGCGCATCGCGTACGCCAACCCACCGGGCCCGACCGTCTCCTGCCCCAGCAGCCCGAGGTCGCGCGCGACCTGCTCGTCGCGCACGCGGCCCTGCGTGCCGCCGACGCGGATCGCCGAGAAGATGACGTCGGCGTGCTCGACGGCGTCCCGCAGGTCGGTCGCGACCCTCACCCGAGGTGCGTCGGCGCGGTCGGCGATCTGCTCGGCGACCACCGCCGAGATCACGGCGAGCCGGTCGGCGTCGAGATCGTGCAGCACGATCTCGTCGATGTCGACGCGCTCGCGGGCGCGCGCTACCGCATCGACCACCAACGGGACCCGGAAGCCCCCTCCGCCCAGGATCGTCAGCTGCACCACGCCACGCTACCTGCCGCCCTGCCGGGTCGGGACGACCCGGTGGCAGACTCCACGCATGACCGAGCCGGACCTCGACCTGCTGCTCGCCGGGACCGTGTTCTTCGACGTGGTATTCACCGGTCTGCCCCATGCCCCCAGACCCGGCACCGAGATATGGACGACCGGGATGGGCAGCTCGCCCGGCGGCATCGCGAACCTCGCGGTCGCCGCGTCGCGTCTCGGCCTGCGCACCTCGCTGGCGGCGGGATTCGGGGACGACCTGTACGCCGACTGGATGTGGTCGGTGCTGCGCGACCAGGAGCACATCGACCTCACGCACTCGGTGCGGCACCACGGTGCGCACACCCCGGTCACGGTCGCGCTGAGCTACGACGACGACCGCGCGTTCGTCACGCACGGGCACCCCTGGCCCACGTCGGTCGGCGAGATGCTGGCCGATCCGCCGTCCGCGCGGGCGGTGCTCGTCGACATCGGTGACGAGCACGTTCGCGGGCAGGCGTGGTGGCGCCGGGCGGCCGACGACGGCGCGCTCGTGTTCGCCACCGCCGGGTGGGACCCGGGCCAGCACTGGGACCGCCGCATCCTCGACGACCTCACTCACTGCCACGCCTTCATCCCGAACGCGGTCGAGGCGATGGGGTACACCCGGACCACCACGGTCGACGACGCGCTCACCACCCTCGCCGAGCACGTCCCGTTGGCGATCGTCACCCTCGGCAGGGACGGCGTGATGGCAATCGACCGCAGCACGGGCGAGCGTGAACGGGTCCCCGCGGTCCCGGTGGAGGCGATCGACACCACCGGGGCCGGCGACGTGTTCGCCGCCGCGATCGTGCTCGGCACGCTCGAGGGCTGGCCGCTGCGCAAGCGCCTGAGCTTCGCGTCGCTCTGCTCCTCGCTCGCGATCACGCAGGTCGGCGGGTCGCTCGCCGCGCCGGGCTGGGGCGACGTGTCGGACTGGTGGGCGCTACGACTCCGGGAGGCCGGGGCCGACGACGACGCCGCCGCCCTCGTGGAGCGGTACGCGTTCCTGCCGGAGTGCCTGCGGGGCGTCGACACCCCGAAGGTCCGTCGTGCCGAGGCGACGATCGCCCGGTTCTCCGACGCGGGCTGACCTCCGTCCACAACGACGGCACGGACCGACGGCGTCGAGGGCCACCCATGCCGGTCGCGATACCCGCCCGGGAGGGCGGTTCGCCGTCGACGGCGCCGGGTGCACGCGTCGCCGACGACCTGATCGTTCGCCACCGCCCCGGCGTCGACCCGTTCGCCTACGCTCCGCAGACATAAACGATGCCCAGATCGCCCTGACCGACCGCGTCGCCGATCTCCTGGCGGGTACGGACGGCGTCGGCACGCGAGCGATGTTCGGGGCGCGCTGCTTCACGGTCGACAACAAGATCGTGGTCGCCGTCGGACCGGAGGCCGACCTGCTCGTGCGGGTGTCGAAGACCGAGGTCGACGACCTCCTCCGTCGTCCCGGCGCTGCGCAGGCGGCCATGGGTGAACGGACGATGGGTCGCGGCTGGGTCCGGGTGGACCCCGAGCTCGCCGCCGATCCGGGCGAGCTCGAGCTCTGGGTCGGTCACGCGCTGGCGCATCGTGCCAGCGGCGGCGACTGACGTCATACGTCCACCAGACTGGGGGTGTGACCCCCTCGCTGCTGCGGCTCCTCGCGGTCGGCGTCGTGGTCGCCGTGGCCGTGCAGCTGTCGCTGGCTCCGCTGTGGGCCTCGACGGCGCCCTGGCCGCCCGTGGTCGCCGCCGCGAGCGCGCACGTCGTCCTGGTCGGGCTCGTCACCCGGCTGAGCCTCGGCCGGGATCACCGTGTGACGGCAGCGGATGTCGTCACGATCGGCCGCGGGATGATCGCGACGGGCGTGACCACCCTGCTGCTGGCCGGCCTGCTCGGCGCTCCCACGCTGCCCTCGTTCGCGCTGACGGCGGTGGCCGCGATCGCCGTCGCGCTGGACGTCGTCGACGGTGAGGTGGCGCGCCGCACACGCTCGACGACCGTGTCCGGTGGTCGGTTGGACATCGAGATCGATGCCCTGGTCGGCCTCGTGGTCGCCGGCGCCGTGGCCGCGCTCCACGGATGGTGGTGGATCGCGCTCGGGCTCGTGCGCTACGTCTGGTTCGTGGTGCAGCTGGCCGTCCCGCGTCTGCGTGCGCCGCTGCCGGCCCGTCGCTGGCGCCGAGAGACAGGCGCCGCTCAGATGATCGCGTTGGTGGCCGCGTCGATCCCCGGTGTCCCGAGCAACGTCGTCGGCCCGGTCCTCGCGGCGATCGGCGTCGCGGTCGTCTGGTCCTTCGCCCGTGACACCTGGCTGCTGCTCAACCCAGAGCGGGGAGAATGACGGCGTGACGACGGCGGAACATCACCGGCTCGACGTGCTCGAGGTCGACCTGGGACCGGGCGTCCGCGCGGGCTTCTCCGACCGTGCCGGTGGCACCTCGATCGCGCCGTACGACCACCTCAACCTCGGCTACCACGTGGGCGACGACTCCGATCGCGCCGCGGCCAACCGCGACATCCTCGGCCGCTGGCTCGGCGCACCGATCACGATGACGTCGCAGGTGCACGGCGCCGACGTCGCCGAGGTGACCCATCACCGTCCGGACATGCGACGCGAGGCCGACGCGCTGATCA
Source organism: Pseudactinotalea sp. (assembly GCA_048594485.1). Lineage (GTDB taxonomy): Bacteria > Actinomycetota > Actinomycetes > Actinomycetales > Beutenbergiaceae > Pseudactinotalea. Next base: position 4,274 of record JBMDXU010000178.1, read on the forward strand.
CCAGCGCCCCGGGGGTCGGGATCGGCGTCATGGTGGCGGACTGCGTCCCGGTGCTGCTCGCGGACGCCGGGGCCGGGGTCGTCGCGACCGCGCACGCGGGGCGGCCCGGGCTGGTCGCCGGGGTCGTGCCGAACGTCGTGGCGGCGAGGGTCGAGCGTGGAGCGCGCGCCTCGCACGTCCGGGCCGCCCTCGGCCCGAGCATCTGCGGACGCTGCTACGAGGTCCCCGCCGAGATGCGCGACGCCGTCGAGGCCGCCGTCCCCGGGACGGCGGGGACGACGAGCTGGGGCACGCCGTCCGTCGACATCGCCGCCGGCGTGCTGGCCCAGCTTCACGAGGCCGGCGTCGGGCAGGTCGAGCGTGTCCAGGCCTGCACCTTCGAGGACGACCGCTACTTCTCCTACCGCCGCGACGGTGTCACGGGCCGGTTCGCCGGCGTGATCGCCCTGCTG
>JBMDXU010000179.1:0-6588 GCA_048594485.1 Pseudactinotalea sp.
TCGACAGGGTTCGGCAAGGCGTTCACCAACGCCGGTGACCAGCAGTGGGCGACGTCGATGCACACCGACCTGCTCGACGCCGTCGGCTGGGCCGTCGAGCACGGCGTCACCGCACCGGATCGTGTCGCGATCATGGGCGGCAGCTACGGCGGCTACGCCACGCTCGCGGGTCTGACGTTCAGCCCGGAGGCGTTCGCGTGCGGCGTCGACATCGTCGGTCCGTCGAACCTGCACACACTGCTGGCGACCATCCCGCCGTACTGGAAGCCGATGTTCGAGCAGCTCGCACGTCGCGTCGGCGACCCGCGCACCGAGGCCGGCCAGGAGCTGCTGACCGCGCACTCCCCGCTCGCACGGGCCGGCGACATCGTCCGTCCGTTGCTGATCGGCCAGGGAGCCAACGACCCGCGCGTCAAGCAGGCCGAGAGCGATCAGATCGTCGAAGCCATGACCAGCAACGGCATCCCCGTCACCTACGTGCTGTTCTCGGACGAGGGTCACGGATTCCACCGGCCGGAGAACAACAAGGCCTTCAACGCCGTCGCCGAGAGCTTCCTCGCTGCCCACCTCGGCGGCCGGTACGAACCGATCGGGGGCGACCTGACCGGCTCGAGCACCGAGGTCCCCACGGGCGCCGAGGGCGTCCCCGGCCTCGCCGAGGCCCTTGCCACCCACACCCCGGTGGTGCGGGCCTAGAGCGCTGCGGCTAGTCGGTCAGCACGACGGCGGGATCCGGGTCGTCGAGCGCTGTCAGAAGTCGGCGCGGGCGGCGCGACGGCGTCGGAGGACCGCCCACACGACACCGAGCGCGAGGACGACGTAGAGGGCGATCGTGATCGGGCTGCTGACGAGCACACCGAGGTCGTTGCCGGAGTTGCCCATCGCGTCGCGCAGCGAGTACTCGGCCAGCGGTCCGAGGATGACCGCGATCAGCACCGGTGCGATCGGTACGTCGAACCGGCGCATCGCGAATCCCAGCAGACCGAGCCCGAGCATGATGAACAGGTCGGTCGTGCTCGACGCCGCCGCGTACACACCGAACGCCGCGAGCATCGTGATCCCGGCGTAGAGGTACGCCTTGGGCACCTTGAGCAGCTTGGCCCACAGCGGAGCCATCGGCAGGTTGAGGATGAGCAGCACGACCATCGCGATGAACAGGCTCGCGAGCAGCGCCCACACCACCTCCGGGTTGCGCTCGAACAGCAGCGGCCCGGGCTGCATCCCGTACTGCCGGAACGCGATGAGCAGCACGGCGGCGGTGGCCGACGTCGGCAGGCCCAGGGACAGCAGCGCGCCCATCGCGCTGCCCGCCGTCGCGTTGCCCGCCGCCTCAGGCCCCGCGACGCCCTGGATCGAACCCTTGCCGAACTGCGGATCGGAGCGGTTGCGGTCGAGCGCGCGCTCGGTGCCGTAGGCGAGGAACGTCGGCACCTCGGCCCCACCGACCGGGATCACACCGAACGGCACGCCGAACCCGGTCCCACGCAGCCAGGCGGGCAGCGCCTGGCGGAACTCGCGCTTGCTGAGGAAGGGGCGACCGCCGGTGGCGAGGAGCTCGGCGTCGTCCGGCGTGCCGACCTTCGACGCCTGATGGATCACCTCGCCGAGGGCGAGCAGCGCGACGGTGATGACGATGATGTCGACCCCGTCGAACAGGGTGCGCAGCTCGAACGTGAAGCGTTGCGTCCCGGTCGGCTGGTCGATGCCCACCATCGCGATCGCCAGCCCGATGGCGAGCCCGGCGAGACCGCGCACGGCGGAGTCGGAGACCACGGCGGCGATCGCCACGAAGGCGAAGACCGCCAGCGCGAAGAACTCCGCCGGCCCGAACTTGTTGGCGAGGTCGGCCATCGCCGGTGAGAAGAACACCACGAGGATCGTCGCGATGATGCCGCCGATGAAGGCACCGATGGCCGCTGTCGCGAGCGCCTGCGGCGCCCTCCCCGAGCGCGCCATCCGATACCCCTCGAGCGAGGACGCGATGGCGGTGCTGTTGCCGGGCGTGTTCATGAGGATGCCCGCGATCGAGTCCCCGAACAGACCACCGAAGTAGATGCCCGCGAACATCGCGAGCGCCGCGACCGGGTCGAGTGACGCCGTCAGCGGCAGCAGCAGTGCCACCGCCATCGCGGAGCCGAGGCCCGGCAGCACACCGACGGCCGTGCCGAGGACGGCCCCGATGAGCACGAACAGCACGTTCGTCAGCGAGAAGACGACGGCGAACCCGCCGCCGAGGCTGATCAGCTGGTCCATTGGCTCAGCCTCCGAGGATCCCGGCCGGGACGTGGATGCCCAGCAGCCCGCTGAAGACCAGCTGGATCGCCGCGGCCATGCCGAGGCCGCCCAGCAGGCTGGCGACGTGGTTGCGTGCGCCGAGCCCGAACGCCACGATCGCGAACATGAGGGTCGCGGAGATCAGCCAGCCCACCGGTTCGAGCGCGAGGATGAACAGCACCACGCCACCCACCACGATCGCGATCGATCGCCAGTTGCTCCGCGTGGGTGTGTCGGGCTCGTGGTCGAGGATCTCGTCGGCCTCGTCGCCGGGATCCGCGGAGACCGGCGCGGGCGGCCGCAGGATCTGCACCGTCATCAGCACCGCGATCGCGAAGCACAGCCCGGCCACGAGCCAGCCGAACGCCTGCGGTCCGACGATGCCCTCGCCGTCGCCTCTGACCTCCATGGTGACGTTGCCGATGACCAGCGCGACGCCGACCACGAGGACGACGGCGGGGATCACCAACGCGCCGAGGTCGCGCCCGGCGATGCGCTCCGGCTGTTCGGTCATATCAGCCCCAGCTCCTCCATCAGCGCATCGATGCGTTCCTGCTCCGAGGCGATGAAGTCAGCGAACTCGTCGCCGTAGGCGGGGTTGACCTCCCACCGGTTGAGCTCCACCGCCTCGGCCCAGCTCTCGGTCTCGACCATCTCCTGCACGATCGCGATGAGCTCGTCGCGCTCGGAGTCGGTGATGCCCGGAGGGGCGACGAGACCGCGCCAGTTGACGAGGTCGACCTCCGGGTAGCCCAGCTCGATCATCGTCGGCACGTCGACGCCGGGAAGCGGCTCGGGCGAGACGACGGCGAGCGCGCGCAACCGGCCGCTGTCGATGAGGTCGCGGAAGTCGTTGTACCCGCTGATGCCCACCCCGACCGTACCGGCGGCCGTCGACGTCAGCGACTGCGTGAGCTCGCCGCCGCCGGAGTGGGGTGTGTAGTGCAGCTGGGCGGTGTCGATCCCTGCGGCCTGCGCCATCTGCGCGGCCACGAGATGGTCGATACCGCCGGCCGAGCCGCCGCCGATCGGGATGCCGGCCGGGTCCTGCTGCCACGCCTCGAGCAGGTCGTCCAGCGTCGCGTACGGCGAGTCCGCCGGCACGGCGACCACCTCGAAGTCCTCGGCGAGCCGAGCGATCGGCGTGGTGTCCTCGAGGGTGATGCCGCCGCCGCCACTCGTGATCCCGCCGAGCATGACGGTGCCCGTGACCATGAGCGTCTGGGCGTCGCCGTCGAGCTCGACCAGCTGGCTGAGCCCGATCGTGCCGCCCGCGCCGGGGATGTTCACCACGCTGACCGATCCGACGACGGCGTCGCTGCGCAGCGCCTGCTGCGACTCCCGGGCCACGAGGTCCCACCCGCCGCCGACAGCGGCCGGGGCGATGATCGTGAGCTTGCTGCGCGCGCCCGCGCCCGCCGCCGAACCGCGCGCGTCGACGACAGCCAGCACGGCCAGCACGATCACGGCGATCGTGCCGATCACCTTGACGATCACCGATCGTGACTGCATCCTCGCCAGATCTCACCTTCGAGACGTCGGGTACTTCCGGTGCCCGGATCGACGGAGCACTCGCGCCATCGTGGCACAGGTGTCCCGCCGTCGCTGAAGGAGAGCGAGAGCGACCAGGGCGAACCGGAGCCGCGCCCTCTCGAGGCCCTCGTTCTCCCCCGGCGCGAAGCGCCCGCCCAGTAGGTTGACCCCCATGACGGTCGGAGTCGCCTTCAGCCGCACGCCGGCGGGCCACGCCGCGCTGAGGCTCGCGGCCCGCGAGGCCGTCGACCGTGGCACGGACCTGGCCGTGCTCGTCGTCGTCGACACGAGCGAGCACGCCGAGGAGGGGCCGGAGCTGGAGCGGCTGCGTGGCGATGTGGCCGACGAGCTCGTCGCCGTCGACGCCCCGGCCGAGCTCACGTGGCGTGCCGTCGTCGGCGCCAGCCGCGGTGTCATCGCCGAGACGCTGCTCGATCTCGCCACCGCCGCAGGTGCGAGCCCTCTGGTCATCGGCACCAGGCGGCGGACGCCGGTGGGCAAGCTCGTGCTCGGCAGCACGGTTCAGCGTGTGCTGCTCGACGCCGCCATGCCGGTGCTCACCGTCAGGGCGTGAACCGCCCGATCGTCGAGAGGGGACGCTCAGCCGCGGCCGAGGACCGTGCCGCCGTTGACCTGCAGGATCTGACCGGTGGTCCAACCCGCTTCCGGTGAGGCCAGGTACGCGACCGCCTCGGCGACCTCCTGCGGCGTCCCCGGGCGACCCATCGGGATCTGCCCGACCCGGTCGTCGACGATGCCGGGATCGGCCTCGATCCGGTCGTGCCAGAAGTCGGTCTCGGGGACGAACCCGGGGGCGACGGCGTTGACGGTGACCCCCGTGGTCGCCAGCCGGGACGCCTCCGACCACACCCAGGCGTTGACGGCGGCCTTGGCCGCGCCGTAGGCGCCCGAGCCGCGGATCCCCGCGACCGAGCTCATCGCCACGATCCGGCCGCCGGGGGCGGCGATGTGGTCGCGCAGCGCGTGCGCGAGCAGCACCGTGGTGAGGACGTTGCCGTCGAAGTCGGCGCGCCAGGCCTCGGCGACGGCGGCCAGACCCGAGCCCCCGGAGACCCCGAAGTTTCCCCCGGCGTTGAGCACGAGGACGTCGACGGCGGGGCCTGTCGTGATCTCGGCGGCCGCGTTCGCGACGGCGACCGGGTCGGTGAGATCGGCACTGTGCACCGTGACGTCGATCGCCGGGTCCGCCTCGCGCAGGAGTGCGGCGGTCTCCTCGAGCGCGGACAGCCGCCGGCCGACCAGAGCGAACGAGGGCTGCTCCTCCAGGAGCCGGTGCGCGACCGCGCGGCCGAGCCCCGAACCTGCGCCGGTGATGACGATGCGACGAGTCATGACACCGTCATACGCCCGGGCGCGCGGCCGAGGCAAACCGGTCCGTCAACTGGTCGGCAGCCCGGCGGTGCGCCATCCGGCGAACCCGCCCTCGACCGCGGCGACCCGCGGGTCACCGCCGGCGGCGAGCCGACCTGCCCGGGCGCCGTCGTCGTCCAGGAGCAGCACACGCGACGCGAGCGACTCGCGCAACCACAGACCGAGCTCGAGGCGATCGACGACGGCGACCGCGAGCCGGTCCGGCAGGTCGCCGTCACGGTCGCGGGCGCGCCGGCTCCGCAGATCGACGAGCACCGCGCGGCCGTACAGCGCGGCCTGGTAGGCGGCGCGAGGGGAGACGCTCCGCGCGCGGCTGCCGACGACGGTCGTGTCGTTGAGGACGATGTCCCAGGTGGTGCCGGTGGTGACGGCCATGACGGACTCCGAGAGGGTGTGCGAGACGAGGGTGGCTGCGGTCAGGCGCAGCGACACATCTCGCACAGCCGCAGACGACGCACCACGGGCACACCGGAGGCGGCCGGACGTCGTGCGGTCAGGGAGGTCACGCTCTCATCGGACCACGCCGCGCCGGCCCGACGGGAGCCCGACCGGATCGTCTCGGATGCCGAGACCTGCTCGGCGCCTCAGACGTTGTCGATGCTCGGCCCGCGGCGGGTCAGCGTGAAGCTCGCCCCCGTGCTCAGATTGGTGCAGGTCACGCCGGTCTCCATCGACGTGCACATCGAGTCTCCGACGGCGGTGACGCTCTCGTAGTCGAGCACGGCCCGATCGTCGGGCGCGGCACCGGCGATGTCGCCGTCGGGGCACGGGTACTCGGCACCCTCGGCCGACACCGTCAGCACCTTGCCGGCGAGGTCGTTGTCGTCGCACCCGTCGATCGGGGGCGGCTGGTAGTCGATCGTCGCGATCTCGCAGGTGGCGCTGGTGTCGGTGAGGGTGCACCAGATGTTGCCGGTCGGCGTCGCGAACTCGGCGAGGTCCAGCGCACCCTCGGGCGGCGTGACGGCCTGCGTCGAGCTCGGTGTGTCCGTCTCGGTCTCGGTCGCCTCGCCCGCCGACGAGGACGAGCTTCCCTCCGACGCCTCCGGGGCGCCATCGGGCTGGGTGAGCAGCAGAGCCACCAACGCCACGATGAGCACGGCGTCGATCACCATGAGGGCGATCTCGGCCGGGACGAAGCGGCGTGCCATGCGGTGTTCTCCGTGCTGTCAGGGGCGGTGAGGCAGCACCAAGGTACGCGACCGGGGCACGGCCGGAACGAGCGTTCGCCGGCGGACCGGCGCGATCAGTCGAACACCGGCCCCTGGGTGCGGGTGCGCTTGATCTCGTAGAAACCCGGGTAGGCGGCCAGCAGCACCGCACCGTCCCAGAGCCGGCCGGCCTCCTCGCCCTTGGGCGCGGGTGTGATCACCGGACCGAAGAACGCGG
>JBMDXU010000018.1:0-9452 GCA_048594485.1 Pseudactinotalea sp.
GTGGTGAACGAGACCTCGGCACTGACGGTGCGCTGCATGGGTGGCTCCAGGGGTACGGGCCGAGCAGGGGATCGGCCGGTTGCGCCGAGCGGTCGATCGTAACCGTCCACCGGGGGCGGCCCGGGCCCGCGACCGGCACCCGCGGCGACGGCCCGCCGCCGTCAGGCCCCGAGCACCCTGTCGGTGTAGCCGTTCGCGAAGACGCGTCCGGGGTCGACGGCGTCGCGCACCGAGAGGACGTCGTCGAACCGGGGGTAGAGGGCGCGCAGCTCGTCGGCGCGCAAGCGGTGCAGCTTGCCCCAGTGCGGGCGGGCCACGTGCTCGGCGACGATCGACGCGACCGCCCGGAAGTAGCGGGCGTACGGCAGTCCCATCGCCTGGTGGACGGCCACGTACGCGCTCGGACGCCGGTACGCCGTCGACAGCCAGACGTCGTCGGGCGCCGTGAACCGCACCTCGACGGGGATCGGGACGTTCTCGCCGGTCCGGCGCAGCCAGGCGTCGATCTCAGTGAGCACGTCGACGACCGACTCCCGCGAGATCGCGTACTCCGACTCGCGGAACCGCACCCGTCGCGGCGAGGTGAAGACGTCGTGGCTCGCCGCCATATAGCGCCGCTCGCCGAGCGCGTGGTTGCTGATCGTGTTGATCGTCGGGGTGAGCGCGCCGACGGCGGAGCACAGCCGGGTGGTGAGCGCGAAGACGCCGTTGGACAGGATCTCGTCGTCGAGCAGCCGGCGTGCGGGGTGCAGCGGGGGTGCGGTCGCGTCGCGGTCGTTGATCTTGGTGAGCACGGTGTCGGTGTGCGGGAACCAGTGCAGGTCGACGTGGTCGTGCGAGGCGACGAGGCCGTCGTCGCCGTGGAGGGAGTCGAGCACCTCCGCGAGCGGGCGCGGCGCCTCGTGGGCGACCAGCGTGAACGCCGGCACCACCCGGATCGTCACGGCGGTGAGGATGCCGACGGCGCCCAGGCTCAGCCGGGCGACCTCGAACAGGTCCGGGCGATGGCCGGGGCCGACCTGCGCGATCTCGCCGTCGGCGGTCACGAGCCGCACGGCGCGCACCTGGCTCGCCAGCCCGCCCAGCGCCGCGCCGGTGCCGTGGGTGCCGGTCGAGATCGCCCCGGCGATGCTCTGCCGGTCGATGTCGCCCATGTTCTCCAGCGCCAGCCCGCGGGCGGCGAGCTCGCGGCACAGCCGGTGCAGCCGGATCCCCGCGCCGACGCGCACCTCCCGCGAGCCGTCGGGTGCTGCCGGGCCGACGTGCTCGACGGCGTCCAGCGCGCTCAGGTCCAGCAGCACGCCATCGGTGACGGCGCAGTCGGTGAAGCTGTGCCCGGCGCCGACCGCCCGGACCCGCAGGCCCCGCCCGGCCGCCCAGCGCACGAGCGCCGACACCTCCGCGTCGTCGACCGGGCTCGCCATCAGCACGGGGTCCGCCGAGGCCGTCCTCGCCCAGTTCCGCCATCGCACACCCCGATTGTCCCCCGAACCCCGCAGCGGTGAGTCGGCGTCCACGGGGTGCCCTGGGGTGGACGCTCACGCACCGCTCCGCGGGCGGGGCTGTGTGCAGCGGTGGGCCTGCGTCCACCGGATCCCCTCGCGTGGACGCTCGCTCACCGCTGCCGGGGAGGGGAGAATGGGTGGTGTGAGTGCCACCGCCGTCCGCCCTGCGCCGTGGCGGGAGGCGACGGCGTCGCTGCCCGCGCCGCTCGCCGTCGTCGACCTCGACGCGTTCGAGCGCAACGCGCGCGACCTGCTCGCGCGGGCGGGTGGCACGCCGATCCGGGTGGCCACCAAGTCGCTCCGGGTGCGGAGCCTGATCAGCAAGCTGCTCGCCACCCCGGGCTTCGCGGGCGCGATGGGGTACTCCCTTCGCGAGGCGCTTTGGCTCGTCGAGCAGGGTGTGACCGACGTGCTGCTCGGATACCCGACCGTGGACCGCGCCGCGCTCGCCGCCCTCGCCTCCGACCCGGTCGCGCGCGAGCGGATCACGCTGATGGTCGACGACGTCGCGCAGGTCGCGCTCACCGAACGCGCCCTCACGCGGGTCGGCTCGCCCGACGGCCCGCCGATCCAGGTCTGCCTCGACGTCGACGCCGGGCTGCGGCTCGGGCCGGCACACGTGGGACCGCGCCGCTCGCCGCTGCGGTCGCCGGAGGAGGTCGTCGCGCTCGCCCAGCACGTCGAGCGGACCGGCCGGGTCCGGGTGCGCGGGGTCATGTTCTACGAGGGCCAGGTGGCGGGCGTCGGCGAGGCCGGGCCCGCGGGCTCCCTCGTCCGCGCGATGAAGCGGCTGAGCCTGCGGCAGCTCGCCCGGCGGCGCCCCGCCGTCGTTAGCGCTCTCGAGGCTGCGCTCGGCCGGCCCGTGCTCGTCAACGGCGGCGGCAGCGGCTCCGTCGCCGAGACCGCCGCCGACGCCACCGTCACCGAGATCACCGCGGGATCCGGTCTGTACTGCCCGGGCCTGTTCGACCACTACCGCGCCTTTACGTCGCGCCCGGCCGCCTTCTTCGCGCTCGACGTCGTCCGTCGCCCGACGGACCGGCTCGCGACGGCGTTCGGCGGCGGGTACGTCGCGTCGGGTCCGATCGGCCCGGACCGGCTCCCGACCCCCGTCGACGGCGGCACGCTGCTGCCGCTGGAAGGAGCCGGCGAGGTGCAGACCCCGCTGCGATACCCGCGCGGCCGAGCCCCCGCCGTGGGTGACCGGGTGTGGTTCCGGCACGCCAAGGCAGGCGAGCTCATGGAACGGTTCGACGCCGTCCACCTCGTGCGGGGCGAGGCCATCGAGGCGACGGTCCCGACGTATCGTGGTGAGTCCAGCAACTTCGGGTAGCCGAGGGAGGCGCATGAGCGACCGGCCGTTCCGGCGACCCGCGATGCTGACGCCGCAGCAGGCGGACGAGATCGTCGGCGACATCGACCCGGCCGCGCGGTCCGAGGCAGCCCACACGGCGGCGGCCGCGATCGTGCACGGCGGTCGTGCCGCCTCCGACGACGCCGCGCTCGTGGACCGGCTCGTGCACCTCGTCGAGTCCGAGGGCATCGACACCGTCGCGGCGCTGTGGGCGGACAGCCCTGCCGACACGCTGCCCGGTGCGCTGTGGCGGCTCTATCTGCTCCGGGAGTGGACCCAGGTCGACCCCCGCACCATCGCCGAGCGGTACCGCCTCGGTGTCGAGGTCGCCGAGGTCGCCGGCGTCGTGGCGGGTGTGGCCGACACCCCTGGACCGGACGAGATCCGCGAGCTCGCCGACGCCGTGCTGTCCGGGGTGTTCCGGGGTGACCTCGACGTCGCGCTCGAGCGCGCCGGCGCGTTCTGCCGTGTGCTCGCCACCGGCGCTGCGCTCGACGCGGACACGATCTCCGGCTCCGACGACGTCGCCCAGCGGGTGACGCGCAACGCGGGCGCGCTGCTCGACACCGCTGGCGAGCTCGAGCACGCCGCCTCGCTCTGGCGCGCGGACCGGCTCGACTGATGTCCTCCCTGGTCGATCCCGGCGCCGTGCACGCGCTCGCCGATGCCGTCGAGCGGGCCGACGGCGTGGCCGCCTTCTCCGAGCAGACCCTCCTCAACCTCGACTCGCCCGGGCCGAGGGAGCTGATCCATCTGCCCGTCGAGGACGGTGGTGGGCTCATGGCGTACGCCCAGGTCGACGGCGGCTCGGCCGAGCTCGCCGTGCACCCGGACCATCGGCGGCGAGGGATCGGACGGGCGCTGCTGGATCGTGTGCTCCAGGCGCGACCCGACGCCGCCGTCTGGGCGCACGGTCCCCACCCCGGCGCCACGGCGCTGGCCTCGTACGGCGGGCTCCGTGTCGTGCGCGAGCTCTGGCTGATGACCGCACCTGCGCCGTCGGGACCGCCGGTGCCGGAGCCGCGCGAGGGTGTGGTGCTCACGACCTTCGACGCCGCGCGCGACGGCGACGACTGGGTCCGTGTCAACGCCCGCGCCTTCGCCCATCACCCGGAGCAGGGGCGGATGACGCGCGCCGACCTCGACGCCCGGGTCGCCGAGCCCTGGTTCGACCCCGACGGCTTCTGGCTCGCCCGCGACTCCGCGTCCGGCGCGCTGCTGGGGTCGATGTGGACCAAGGTCACCGGGGAGGTCGGTGAGATCTACGTGCTCGGCATCGACCCCGACGCGCAGGGGCGTGGCCTCGGCGCCCTGCTCACCGCCGTCGCCATGCACCGGTTCGCCGAGCAGCACCTGCGCGCGGTGGAGCTCTACGTGGAGGCGGACAACGCCGCGGCGATCCGCACGTATCAGCGGGCGGGATTCGTCCGCCGTCGGGCCGACGTCCAGTACGCGCGCGGATAGCGTCGAGACGATCTGATCGGGACGGAAGGAACTGAGCATGGCTCTGCGGTGGTACAGCGTGGTGATCGACACCCCCGACCCACGTGCGCTCGCCGGGTGGTGGGCCGAGGCGATCGACTGGCAGGTGGTCTACGAGGCCGACGACGAGGTCGTGCTCATCCCCGGCTACGTGCAGGGCGAGGACGACGTGCGCCAGATGGAGTGGGAGCGCGTCCCGCCGGGGCTGGTGTTCGTGCGGGTGCCCGAGCCGAAGACGACGAAGAACCGCCTCCACCTCGATCTCGCCCCTCACACCAGCCAGGATCGTGATGCCGAGATCGCGCGGCTCGAGGACCTCGGCGCCACGCGCGTCGACGTGGGGCAGAGCGGTGAGGCGAGCTGGACCGTGCTCGCCGACCCCGAGGGCAACGAGTTCTGCGTGCTGTCCTCGCGCGACATGTGACACGACGCCCGGTGCGACCGGTCGCGCTGATCCGCACGTCCCAGGACGTTGCGCGCCGTTCACGTGCAGGTGCCACCATGGGCGCATGAGTGTGGACGAGGCTGCGGCCGACCTCGAGCCGGTCAGCGCCGACGAGAAGCTGGGGTCGAGCGATGTGGACGTCGTGCCCGCCCTGCACCGGCAGGAGCAGGAACCGCTGCCCGACGACCGCTTCGCCGACCGCGAGCTCTCCTGGCTGCGGTTCAACGAGCGTGTGCTCGAGCTGGCCGAGGACCCAGCCATGCCGCTGCTGGAGCGCGTGCGGTTCCTCGCGATCTTCGCCTCGAACCTCGACGAGTTCTTCATGGTCCGCGTCGCCGGTCTCAAGCGCCGCATCGCGACCGGCATGGCGGTCACCGCGGCGTCCGGTCTGACCCCGCGCCAGGTGCTGGAGCAGATCAGTGTGACCGCGCACGAGCTGACCGCCCGGCACGCGCGTGTGTTCATCGACGACGTGCAGCCCGCCCTGCAGGCCGAGGGCATCACGCTCGTCCACGTGGACGCGCTCTCGGACTCCGAGAAGGAGCGCCTGCACAAGTACTTCCGCCGGATGATCTTCCCGGTCCTCACGCCGCTCGCCGTCGACCCGGCGCACCCGTTCCCCTACATCTCGGGGCTGTCGCTCAACCTCGCGGTGATCGTGCGCAACCCGAGCACCGGCAAGGAGCACTTCGCCCGGGTCAAGGTGCCGCCGCTGCTGCCGCGGTTCATCGCCGTCGACGCCCGTGGCAAGCCGCGCAGCCCCGACGACGTGAGTGCGGCCGACGCCGCGCAGTCGTCGTTCGTGCCGATCGAGGACGTCATCGCGGCCTTCCTCTACTACCTGTTCCCGGGGATGGACGTGGTCGAGCACCACGTCTTCCGCGTGACCCGCAACGAGGATCTCGAGGTCGAGGAGGACGACGCCGAGAACCTGCTCAAGGCGCTCGAGAAGGAGCTGCTCCGTCGTCGGTTCGGGCCGGCGGTGAGGCTCGAGCTGGCGGACGGCTTCACCCCGAAGCTGCGCGAGATGCTCGTGCGCGAGCTCGGCATCGGCGAGGCCGACGTCTACGAGCTGTCGCAGCCGCTCGACCTCACCGGTCTCAACGTGATCGCCGACCTCGACCGCGCCGAGCTCAGCTACCCGCGGTTCGTCCCCACCACCAACCGCGCCCTCGCGGAGGTGGAGAGCGCGAACCCCACCGACATCTTCGCGGCGATCCGCGCCGGCGACGTGCTGCTGCATCACCCGTACGACTCGTTCTCCACGAGCGTGCAGCAGTTCCTCGAGCAGGCCGCCGCCGACCCGAAGGTGCTCGCGATCAAGCAGACGCTGTACCGCACGTCGGGAGACAGCCCGATCGTCGACGCCCTCATCGACGCCGCCGAGGCGGGCAAGCAGGTGCTGGCGCTCGTCGAGATCAAGGCACGCTTCGACGAGCAGGCCAACATCGAGTGGGCGCGAAAGCTCGAGCAGGCGGGGGTGCACGTGGTCTACGGCATCGTCGGCCTCAAGACCCACTGCAAGCTGTCGCTCGTCGTGCGTCAGGAGACCGACGGGCTGCGCCGCTACTGCCATATCGGCACGGGCAACTACAACCCGAAGACCGCCCGCCTGTACGAGGACCACGGTCTGCTCACCTGCAACTCCGAGGTCGGTCAGGACCTCACCCGGCTCTTCAACCAGCTGTCCGGCTACGCGCCGAAGTCGAAGTTCCACCGTCTGCTCGTGGCGCCGCGCTCGATCCGCACCGGGCTGATCGAGCGGATCGAGCGTGAGATCGCCCATCACCTCGACGGCCAGGAGGCGTGGATCAAGTTCAAGATGAACTCCGCCGTCGACGAGGCCACCATCGACGCGCTCTACCGCGCCTCGCGCGCGGGTGTGCCGGTCGACGTCGTCGTCCGCGGCATCTGCGCCATCAAGGCGGGTGTGCCGGGGCTGAGCGAGAACATCCGCGTCCGGTCGCTGCTCGGGCGGTTCCTCGAGCACTCGCGGATCTACGGGTTCGCCAACGCGGGTGATCCGGACGTCTACATCGGCAGCGCCGACCTCATGCACCGCAACCTCGACCGCCGGGTCGAGGTGCTGGTCAAGGTCGTCGACCCCGATCAGGTCGCCGAGCTCGTCGGGCTGATCGACGCGTCGGTGGCGCCGACGACGGCGTCCTGGCACCTGGAGGAGGACCCGGAGGCCGGCCAGGTGTGGCGACGCGTGCATCTTGACGACGACGGCGAACCTCTCGCCGATCTCCAGAGCCTGCTGATGTCCGCTCACCGGCGCAGCGCCGCCTCCGCTCGCTAGGGCTCACGGGGAGAACCATGGCCTCCGCACGCAGGCCGGTACTCGCGGCCGGAGCACTCGTCTGGCGACCGCGCGGTCGTTCGGTCGAGGTCCTGCTCATCCATCGACCCCGCTACGACGACTGGTCCTGGCCCAAGGGCAAGGCCGAGGTGGGCGAGTCGCTGCCGGCGTGCGCCGTCCGCGAGGTCGAGGAGGAGGCCGGCGTCAGGGTCGTGCTGGGCCGGCCGCTGCCGTCGGTCAGCTACCGGCTCAGCAGCGGCGCGACCAAGATCTGCTCCTACTGGGCCGCGACCGAGCTGCCGCCGGGCTCGCCGGCCGAGGCCGCCCGGACCGCCGTCGAGCCGTCCAAGAACGAGGTGGACGACGCGCGCTGGGTGACGGCCGAGAAAGCGATGAAGCTGCTCACGCGCAAGTCCGACCGCGCGCCGCTCGGCGCGCTGCTCGACTACCTGGACGAAGGGCGGCTGAGGACCTGGGCCGTGCAGCTCGCGCGGCACGGCCAGGCCAAGACCCGGAGCGCGTGGACGCGTGGCGAGGACACCCGCCCGCTCACCCCGACGGGTGCCCGGCAGGCCGCCGCCCTCGTGCCGATGCTGTCGGCCTTCGGAGCCGAAGAGGTCGTCACGTCGCCGTGGGCGCGGTGCCGCGACACCGTGGCGCCGTACGCGGCGGTCTCCGGTGCGGACCTGCTGCTCGCGCCGCAGCTCACCGAGGACGGCGCCGTCGAGGACCCGGCCGGCGCGCGGGCCCTCGTGAGCGAGATCCTGCGGGTGCGGCGGCCCGGGGCGGCGCTGTGCCTGCACCGTCCGACGCTGCCGCTGGTCCTCGACGCCGTGAGCAAGCGCAGCGTCTACCGCGTCCGCGAGGTGCTCCCGGAGTCCGACCCCTGGTTGCGTACGGGTGAGCTGCTCGTCCTCCACCTCGCGACGCCCGGCGCGCACAAGGCCCGCATCGTCGCGGCGGAGCTGCATCGGCCCTGACGGGGTGAGGAAGGTCACGGCCCGCTGACCTGCTCGTTCACCGCCCGTTCACCCGCGTGCGGGGGCGCGGACACCGGCCGCCCCTAGCGTCGGGGCTGCCCGAGTGGCTCGGGCCTGGAACGACGACAAGGACAACAGACGTGAAGCTTCGACGGACGGCCCCCGCGGCCCTGGCCCTGATCGGCGCGGTCGCGCTCACCGTGGCCGCCTGCGGCCCGGGCAGCGTGGACGGCGGCGGCAGCACCACCGACGGCGGCAACGGCGGCGGAGAGGGCTCCGAGCTCTCCGGCACCATCGCCGGCTCGGGCGCGACCTCGCAGGAGAACGCCCAGAACGGATGGATCGCCGGATTCACCGAGGCCAACCCCGGCGTCACGGTGAGCTACGACCCCACCGGGTCGGGCACCGGTCGCGAGCAGTTCCTCAACAGCACCGTCCTCTTCGCCGGCTCCGACGCCGCGCTGGACCCCGACGAGCTGACCAGTGCGAGCGAGCGCTGCTACGGCGGCGAGGCGCTCGAGCTGCCGCTCTACATCTCGCCCATCGCGATCGTCTACAACCTGCCGAGCGTGACCGCGGAGCACCTCAACCTCCCCGCAGAGGTCATCGCCGGCATCTTCGCGGGCGAGATCACCACCTGGAACGACCCGGCGATCGCCGAGGCGAACGAGGGCGTCGAGCTCCCCGACACCGCGATCGTGCCGGTCAACCGCTCCGACGAGTCCGGCACCACGGAGAACTTCACCGAGTACCTGAGCGCGGTCGCGCCCGACACCTGGACCTACGGGGCGGTCGAGTCGTGGCCCATCTCCGGCACCCAGTCCGGCAACGGCACCTCCGGCCTGATCGACGTCGTCAACAGCGCCGAGGGGACGATCGGCTACGCCGACGCCTCCCGCGCCGGTGACCTCGGTACCGCCGCGGTCGGGGTGGGCGACGAGTTCGTCCCGTACTCCGCCGAGGCAGCCGCCGCGATCGTCGACGCCTCCCCGGAGACCGAGGACGCGACCGACCTGCGCCTGACGATCGAGCTCGAGCGCGACACCACCGAGTCGGGCACCTACCCGATCGTGCTGATCTCGTACCTGCTCGCCTGCTCGACCTACGAGACCGAGGAGGAGGCCGCGAACGTGGCCGCCTATCTCAGCTACATCGCCAGCCCGGAGGGTCAGGACCGCGCCGCGGAGCCCGACGTCGCCGGCTCGGCGCCGATCTCCGACACGCTGCGTGAGAAGGTCGACGCAGCGATCGCCACGATCACGGCCGCAGGCTGACACACCGGTTCCGGCACGACGAGCCCGGGGGCGGGAGGCTGCTGAGCCGCCCGCCCCGCGGGGGGTCGCGCCGCCCCCCAACCGAGTACGGTTTCACGTTGCCCAGTGAT
>JBMDXU010000180.1:0-2095 GCA_048594485.1 Pseudactinotalea sp.
CGGATCAGCTCCGACGGCGACGGCTGGGTCGATCTCGACGCCCCCGACGACGGCGGCCTGGTGGGCATCCACCTCGCGTCGAACCTCACGCAGGGGCCGCCTCCGCAGGGTCCGCCGCCCGAGCTCGCCGTCGGCCTCACCTTCGAGAGCTCCGACGTCGACGCGATGCTCACGCGCGTTCACGCGAACGGTCTCGAGGACGCGCACGTCGTCGACGAGTCCTACAACCGGACGCTGCTGGTCGGCTGCCCCGACGGCGACACCATCTGGGTCGGCGGCGAGCAGACCGATCTGTACGGCTACTCGCGCGCCTGAGCATCAGTCCATCGTGCGCATCTTCTCGTCGAGGGTGCGGAAGACGGTGTCGTCACCACCTTCCCACGCCGGCACCGGGTCGGGCTGGCCCGGTGCCGGGGCGTACAGCCACCACAGGTTGCCCCACGGGTCCTGCATGCGGCCCAGCGTCGTCTCGCCGTAGAACGGCGTGGCCGGGGTGATGACGCGAGCGCCGCGGGCGATCGCCGCCGTCAGCACCGCCTCGACGTCGTCGACCCACAGCTGCAGCAGACCCGGCCGGGCGGGCCAGCCGTCGAGCTGGTCGCACACCAGCAGGTCGGCGTTGCCCAGCCGCACCTCGGCGTGGATCAGCCGGCCGTCGGGGGTCGGCGTCCGGGCCTCCTGGCGCTCGACACCGCCCACGACCTCGGTCACGAACACGATGAGCTCGGCTGCGCCGTCGACGACGACGAACGGGTTGAGAGCGGCGGCACCGCCGGGGACGCGATCGGCTGGGAGTACTCCGTGGGTCATGGCGGCCACGGTAGGAGCGAGCACCGACACCGCGTCGTCTGGCAGACTGGCCCCATGCATGCGAGGCGATTTAGCCGGCCCGTTCGGGCCTCGAGCGTGCGCTGATCTCGCGATCGTCATCGGCGTCGCGCCCTGACAGGCCCGGGCGGGCCTTCCGCGACCACGCCCGATCCTGAAAGGTACGCATGTCCAGCCCCGATCCCTCCGTCCCCTCGCCCCTGGACGCCGACGGCGTCCGCGCCGCCCTCGATGCCGCTCTCGCGGCAGTCGCCGGTGCCGGTGATCTCGACGCCCTCAAGAACGTCCGTCTCGCCCACGCCGGCGACAAGAGCCCGCTGGCGCTCGCCAACCGCGCCATCGGAAGACTCGACAACGCCGACAAGGCCGCCGCGGGCAAGCTCGTCGGCCAGGCTCGCGGCCGGCTGAGCTCGGCCCTCGCCGCACGTCAGAGCGAGCTCGAGGCGGAGCGGGACGCCGCGGTACTGCGCACCGAGGCGATCGACCTCACCGCTCCCGTGATCCGCGCTCGCGCCGGTGCGCGGCACCCCCTCGAGAAACTGATGGACTCCGTCGCCGACTTCTTCGTCGCCATGGGCTGGGAGATCGCCGAGGGCCCCGAGGTCGAGCACGAGTGGTTCAACTTCGACGCCCTCAACTTCAAGCCCGACCATCCGGCCCGGCAGATGCAGGACACGTTCTACGTCGCGTCTGACGCCTCCGCAGGCGAGCCCGACGAGTCCCATCTCGTGCTCCGCACGCACACGTCGCCGGTGCAGGCGCGCACGCTGCTCGAGCGCGGTGTGCCCGTGTACATCGCCTGCCCCGGGAAGGTGTTCCGCACCGACGAGCTCGACAACACCCACACACCGGTGTTCCACCAGGTCGAGGGGCTCGCGGTCGACAAGGGGCTCACGATGGCCAACCTGACCGGGACTCTCGATCACTTCGCGCGCGCCATGTTCGGCCCGGAGGCGAAGACGCGGCTGCGGCCGAGCTACTTCCCGGTCACCGAGCCGAGCGCCGAGATGGACCTGTGGTTCCCGCAGAAGAAGGGCGGCCCGGGCTGGATCGAGTGGGGCGGCTGCGGCATGGTCAACCCGAACGTGCTCCGGGCCTGCGGCGTCGACCCGGAGGTCTACTCGGGCTTCGCGTTCGGCATGGGGATCGAGCGCACGCTGATGCTGCAGCACGGCATCGAGGACATGCACGACATGGTCGAGTCCGACGTCCGGTTCTCGCTCGACCTGGCAGGAGGTCAGATCTGATGCCGTACGTCCCGTTGCCG
>JBMDXU010000181.1:0-17938 GCA_048594485.1 Pseudactinotalea sp.
GGCCAGCTCGGCGACGGCGTTCGCCAGCTCCGAGAAGTACGGATGATCCAGCTCCGGCAGGGCGAGCGCCACCATGCCGGTCCGGCCGGTGGCCAGCCGCCGCGCCGTCACGTTCGGCCGGTACCCCAGCTCGTCGATGGCCTTCTGCACACGGATCCGCAGCGTCTCGCTGACGTGCGGCTGCCCGCGGACGACGTTCGAGACGCTCTTCATCGACACACCCGCGCGCTCGGCGACGTCGACCAGCCGCACCCGACCGGGAGCGGCCGGACTCGACGCAACCGGCGGCTCGGACGACGTCACACGATCCCCTCGTACCCGCGGTCGCAGGTCGGGGACTCCTTGACCCCGCCGGCCGCGGTGCCGCGATGGTATCGGCCGGAGCGTGTGTGCCACCGTCGGGCGCGCAGCGTTCAGGCCGGCTGACGCGCGAGTCCCAGCCGAGCGGCGAAGGCCAGCATGAGCACGCCACCCGATGCGTGTAGCATCGCGACCCGGCGGCGGCTCGCCGCGAACCACACCCGCAGCGTGCCGGCGAGGGCCACCCACACGCTCTCGATCGCGATCTGCGTGACGAGTCCAGCGAGGCCCAGAAGTAGCATCTGGACGGCCACGGAACCAAGAGCGGGGTCGGTGAACTGCGGAAGCATGGCACCGAGACCGATCAGGCTCTTGGGATTGCTGATGCCCACGAGCAATCCCGCTCTCAACGGTCGCTCCGATCGCACCGGCTCGATCTCGGCGATCCCGGCGCGCCGCGCCCGCCAGATCGCACGCACGCCGAGGTAGGCGAGGTAGCAGGCACCGGCGATCTTGACGACAGTGAACGCCGTCGCCGACGCCAGCAGCAGCGCGCCGAGCCCCGCCACGACGAGCAGCACCAGCATCAGTCCGCCGATCGCGTTACCCGCGACCACCTGCATGGCCGTGAGGCGCGATCCGGCGATCGCTCGGCTCGTCGCCAGGATCACCGACGGGCCGGGAATCGCCGACAGCGTCGCCGAGAGCGCGAGCCACCCGAGGAGGAGTCCAAGATCGATAGGCACAGCGGCATCGTAGGTGTGGAGATGTCGACGACGTCACCGGGCCCGTCCTTGTCGGCGTTGCTACAGCGCTGTACATTGCCACAACGGACGACGTGGCCCGATCCGGCGTGGTCCGCCCGCAGCCGTGCACACGAGGGAGTGGAACCGGATGTCCGATCCGAGCTCAGGTCTGACCCGACGCCAGCTGTTACGAACCGGAGCCGGTGCGCTCGGCGCTGCCGCCGTCGGAGGGCCCCTGCTGGCCGGCTGCGCCCAAGGCCCCGGTGGGGGCAAGATCAACCTGGACTTCTGGCACCTCCTGAGCGGAGGCGACGGCGTCAAGATGGCCACCCTCATCGACGGCGCCAACGCCTCCAGCGACGTCTACGACGTCAAGCCGACCGTGCTCGCCTGGGGTGCGCCGTACTACACGAAGCTCGCGATGGCCTCGGCGGGCGGCCGAGCACCGGACGTCGGGATCATGCACTCCTCCCGCGTGCCCGGCTACGCGCCCGGTGGGCTGCTCGACCCGTGGGATCTCGACATGCTCGCGGAGGTCGGCGTCAGCGAGGAGACCTTCCCCGGTCCGATCTGGGAGAAGGGCTTCAGCGGCGACCAGGTCTTCGCGATCGCGCTCGACGCGCACCCCTTCATCATGATGTACAACACCGACCTGTGCGACCAGGCCGGCGTGCTCGACAGCGACGGTCAGCTGATCGACATCACCTCGCCGGATCAGTTCCTCGAGGTGGCGCGCGAGATCCAGGCCGTCACCGACGGCGGCCACGGCCTCTCCTACGGCTACCTCGGCGACGGCGCTCAGATGTGGCGGCTCTGGTACACGCTCTACCGCCAGCAGGGCGCGGAGATGGTGCTGACCGGCTCGACGGCCGAGTACGACCCCGACGCCGCCGTCGCGAGCCTGGAGTTCATGCAGTCCCTGCTGGACGACACCATCTGCTCCACGAGTAGCGACTACGCGAACGCCGTCGCCGAGTTCGCCAGCGGCAAGAGCGGGCTGTTCTTCACCGGCGTCTGGGAGCTGCCGACCATGCAGGGCGCCGGGCTGCCGCTCGATGCGCGGACGGTGCCGTTCGTGTTCGGCGAACCCGCGGCCTACGGCGACTCGCACTCGTTCGTGCTCCCGCACCAGGACAACCCCGACCCGGATGCGCGGCGAGCGACCTATCAGTTCGTGTCCGACCTGCTGCACTCGTCGCTGTCGTGGGCGGAGGCCGGTCACATCCCGGCCTTCCTTCCCATCACCGAGAGCCCTGACTACGCCGACCTGCTGCCGCAGACCCACTACGCGGACGCGGCGGAGATCCTCAACTACGACCCGCCGGTCTGGTTCTCCGGATCGGGGAGCAACTTCCAGGAGTACTTCGCCGAGTACGTGCAGGGCGTCCTGCTCGCCGGTGAGGACGCGAGCACCGGCTTCGAGAGCTTCATGGGTCGGGTCGACACCCTGCTCGGCATGCAGAACCCGGTCGCGGGCTGAGGGAGACGGACATGTCAACGACCGCGCAGACCGCTCCCGCCGCCGACGCACCCACCCGCGCGCCGGACCGCGCACGCTCCGCCCGCCGCGGCGGCGACCGCATCGCCGGGTGGGCGTTCGTCGCACCGTTCCTGGTGTTCTTCCTGGCGTTCCTCATCTGGCCGATGCTGCACGGCCTGTACCTGAGCTTCACCGACATCTCGCTCACGGGTGCCGGTGGCGACTTCGTCGGGTTCGCGAACTACGCCGAGACCTTCGCCGACGGCGACGTGTGGCGCTCGCTGGGCAACACGGTGTGGTTCACCGTGCTCTCGACCGTCCCGCTCGTCGTCATCGCGCTCGTGATGGCGGTGCTGGTGGAGCAGGGGCTGCCGGGACAGTGGCTGTGGCGACTGTCCTTCTTCATGCCGTTCCTCCTCGCCTCGACCGTCGTGTCGCAGATCTGGATCTGGATCTTCAACCCTCAGCTCGGTGCGGCGAACAACATCCTCGGAGCGCTCGGCATCGAGCCCATCGCCTGGCTGCAGGATCCCAGCACGGCGATGATCGGCGTCGTCATCGCCACCGTGTGGTGGACGATCGGCTTCAACTTCCTGCTCTACCTCGCCGCGATCCAGAACATCCCGGCCCAGCAGTACGAGGCGGCCTCGATCGACGGCGCCGGGAGGCTGCGTCAGTTCTGGTCGATCACGCTGCCCCAGCTGATCCCCACGACGGTGCTGATCGTGATGCTGCAGATCCTGGCCTCGCTCAAGCTCTTCGACCAGGTGTACCAGATGACCGGTGGTGGCCCGGGTGGTGCGACCCGATCGATCCTCCAGTACGTCTACGAGGTGGGCTTCACGGGCTACCGGTTCGGCTTCTCGGCAGCGATCTCGTACGTGTTCTTCGCGATCATCATCATCGTCTCGATCGTCCAGTTCCGCCTCGTCCAGCGCAGGAGCGAATCATGAGCGCCGCCGTCGCCGCTCCGTCGGCTCGTACCGTCAGCAGCAAGGGTCGCGGCCCGAGCCGGACCACGGGCCCCGGCCGGGTCGTCGCGTTCGTGATCCTCGTGCTGATGGCCATCGGTTGGCTGATCCCGTTCCTGTGGGCGGTGGACACGGCCCTCAAGACCGAGGAGGACGCCGCGGCGCCGAACGCGGGGTGGATTCCGGCGAACGGCTTCACGCTGGACTCCTTCCGCGACGTGCTCGCCGTCGGCAACGTGCCGATCTGGGCGTGGAACTCGCTGCTGACGTCCGTGCTGATCACGGTCATCACCGTCGCGATCTCCGCCCTCGCCGCCTACGCGTTCGCCCGCGTGGACTTCGCCGGGCGCAGATGGCTGTACGCGGTCCTGATCGCCTCGATCGTGGTGCCCGGGCAGGTGCTGATCATCCCGCTGTACTACGAGATGCTCGCGCTCCGGATGGTCGACACGTACTGGGGCCTGATCCTTCCGCAGGTGATCGCGCCGGCGATGGTCTTCATCCTCAAGAAGTTCTTCGACCAGGTCCCGATCGAGCTGGAGGACGCCGCCCGCATCGACGGCGCCGGCCGCCCGCGGATCTTCTGGTCGGTCGTGCTGCCCCTGTCGCGCCCGATCCTCGCGTCGGTGGCGATCTTCGTGTTCATCGGCGCCTGGTACAACTTCCTCTGGCCGTTCCTGGTCGTCAACGACACGGCACTGATGACCCTGCCCGTCGGTCTGCAGACCGTCATCAGCGCGTACGGCATCGTCTACTCGCAGGTGATGGCGCAGGCGGTGCTCGCGGCCCTGCCGCTGATCCTGGTCTTCCTGGTCTTCCAGCGACAGATCATCAAGGGTGTGGCGACCAGCGGCTTCGGCGGCACGTGAGCTGACGGCACCCGCCGCGCTCCGGCTCCCGCCGGTCGCGTGGACCGCCGTCCAGGTCGAGGTCGGACCGGGCTGAGGTACCCGCCAGGCGTGGTCGTCGCTGTGGCGCGGCACCACTAGTTTGTCGGCCATGTCCGTGCCTGCGCCCTTCAACGCCTCGCCTCAGCCCTCCGGTCAGGTCGGCACCGCCGCCGATCCGGGTGCGAAGAAGTTCGGAGCGCCGCCCGTCGGCGCGATGCTGACGGCGGTGATCGCCGTCGTCGGTGGTGCCGCCGGCTACGTCGTCACCACGACGCGCACCGTGACAGCGTCGTGCGGTGGCAGTCCGATGTCCCCGGGCGACACCTGCACGACGACGCGCCGCGGGATCGAGACCGGCACGCAGACCTACTGGGAGGTGCTCGCGCAGGCCGAGCGGATCAACACGGCCGGTCGGTACATCGGTCTCGCGCTCGTCGTCATCGGTGTCGTGTTCGGTGTGCTCGCGTTCGTCCGCTGGCGGCAGGACGTCGACGTCCGCGCCCAGCTCCGCGACGACCACGGCGCGCCGCTGAGCTCCCACAGCAAGACGTCCACGAGCTCGCTGCTCATGCTCGTCTTCGGTGCGGCGTTCTCCGCGGGTGCCATCTACTGCGTGCTCACCGGTCTCGAGAGCGGGTCGTGGGGCTGGTACGTCGGTGCCGTCGTCGCGGGTGTGATCGGGCTCGGCATGCTCTGGGCCGCCGTGCCCGAGAACGGCGCCCTCGTGCAGACCTTCGAGCAGGGCGTCAGGTTCGTGGCCGGTGGCAAGGTGCGCGACGTGCGCTGGGCCGACATCCAGTACGTCATCGTGCCCGGCAAGGGGCAGGCGACGCACAGCATCAAGGCCGACGGCGTCCCGTCGTTGACGACCGCCGCGCTCAGCAACGGGACGGTGCTGCAGGAGATCGCGCAGGACCGCAGCGTGCGTGCGAAGGTCCCGGCGGCGCTCGAGCAGATCGATCGTGGGGGCGTCGTCGACTTCGGCTACTTCTCGGTCTCCCGCGAGGGGATCGGCGCGAGCGGGAAGACGCTCCCGTGGCAGGAGTACGCGGGCATCGCGCTCCACCAGGGCCAGGTGACCGTGAGCAAGAGCCCTCGCGGCACGTTCGCCTCGGTGAGCCTCGGCCAGGTGCGCGACTACGTCGCTCTCATCAACGTGATCGACGCGGTCGGGCGGCGGGTGCCACGGACGCCGATGTGACCGGCGTCACGTCGTCGGGCGGCAGTGATCGGCACGAAAACCGTGACGCCCGCACGGCCGCAGCGGGAGAGTAGGGGAGCCATCCCACCCCTTCCCACGTGCGCAAAGGAGCCGGCCGTGAAGAAGCTCATCAACGACCCGCAAGACGTCGTCCCCGAGAGCGTCGAGGGCTTCGTGCAAGCCCATGCCGACGTCGTCGTCTCCAGCAACGACCCCGAGCTGCTGGTCGTCTCCCGCGCGGGCGGCGCGGTGTCCGGCAAGGTCGGTCTGGTCAGTGGTGGTGGCAGCGGTCACGAGCCGCTGCACGCCGGGTTCGTCGGTGTCGGGATGCTCGACGCCGCCGTCCCGGGTGCGGTCTTCACCTCACCCACTCCCGACCCGATCCTTGCCGCCACCAAGGCGGCCGACGGCGGCGCGGGCGTCCTCCACATCGTCAAGAACTACACCGGCGACGTGCTCAACTTCGAGACGGCGGCCGAGCTCGCCGACGCCGAGGACATCACGGTGAAGGCGATCGTCGTCAACGACGACGTGGCCGTCGAGGACTCGCTGTACACGGCCGGCCGACGCGGCGTCGGCGGCACCGTGCTGCTGGAGAAGATCGCGGGAGCCGCTGCCGAGCGCGGCGACGACCTCGACGCCGTGCTGGCCGTCGCCACCAAGGTCAACGACAACGTGGCCTCCATGGGTGTCGCCCTCACCGCGTGCACCGTCCCGCACGCGGGCAAGCCGAGCTTCGACCTGCCCGAGGACGAGATCGAGATCGGCATCGGCATCCACGGCGAGCCCGGCCGGCGTCGCATCAAGCTGGCCCCCGCCGACGAGATCACCGACCTGCTGCTCGACCCCGTCGTCGAGGACCTCGGGCTGGCGTCCGGGGAGAAGGTGCTGCTCTTCGTGAACGGCATGGGTGGCACCCCGAGCTCGGAGCTGTACATCGTCTACCGGCACGCCCGCGCCCGGCTCGAGGCGCTCGGCGTCGAGGTCGCCCGTTCGCTCGTCGGCAACTACATCACCTCGCTGGAGATGCAGGGCGCCTCGATCACGGTGCTGCGGCTGGACGAGGAGACCACATCTTTGTGGGATGCGCCGGTGCACACCGCGGCGCTGCGGTGGGGCGTCTGATGACCGACCTGGACGTCGGCTGGGCGCTCGACTGGGTGCGGCGGAGCGCGCTCGTCGTGACCGAGCACCGTGAGGAGCTCATCGATCTCGACCGCGCGATCGGCGACGGCGACCACGGCGAGAACCTGACCCGGGGGTTCACCGCGGTGGTCGGCAAGTTGGAGGGCGTCGAGCCGGGCACGATCGGCGACGTCCTCAAGCTCGTCGCGACGACGTTGATGTCGACCGTGGGCGGTGCGGCCGGCCCGCTGTACGGCACGGCGTTCCTGCGGGCGGCGAAGGTCACGGCGGAGCCCGAGATCGGCGCCGACGGCGTCGCCGCGCTCCTCGCAGCGGGGCTGGAGGGGATCGTCGCACGCGGCAAGGCCGAGGTCGGCGAGACGACGATGGTCGACGCGTGGTCTCCGGCGGCCGACGCCGCCCGTGCGGTCGCCGACCGCGGCGGCAGCGGTGCCGAGGCGCTGCGGGCGGCGGCCGACGCCGCGCACGCCGGCGCCGTGTCCACCGACCCGCTGGTCGCCCGCAAGGGCCGCGCGTCCTATCTCGGCGAGCGTGCGATCGGGCATCGCGATCCCGGTGCGGCGTCGTCGGCGATGCTGCTCGAGGCTGCCGCTGCCGCGGCCGGCGCATGAGCGTGACGCCGTGAGCACGGCCCTCGTGCTGGTGAGTCACTCCGCGGCGGTCGCAGCGGGGCTGGTCGAGGTCGCGGGGCAGATGGCCCCGGATGTCGACCTCCGTGCCGCGGGTGGCACCGACGACGGACGGATCGGGACGAGCTACGACCTCGTCGAGCAGGCGGTCTCGGGTGCCTTGGAGGAGGGCGCCGACGCCGTCGTCGTCCTCACCGATCTGGGCTCGGCGACGCTGACCGCGGAGTCGGTGCTCGAGATGCTCGACGACGATCGTGTGGCGCTCGTCGACGCCCCGTTCGTCGAGGGTGCCGTCGCAGCGGCGGTCGCCGCGCAGAGCGGCGGCGGACTCGACGCCGTTCGGTCGGCGGCCCTGACGGCGATCACGGCGTTCGCAGCCTCGGACGGCCCCGACGGTTCCGAGGAGGCGCCGACGGCGGTCATCGCCCGCGCGGAGGACGCGGCCGTGCGGGCCGAGGACGCCGCCGAGCGTGCCGAGACCGCCGCCGACCGCGCGGAGAACGCCACCGACGACGGCGGCGACGGTGGCGGCGACGGTGACGGCAACGCGGCAGGCCCGCACCGCACGCTGACCCTCGCGAACCCGCTGGGGCTGCACGCCCGACCGGCCGCGATCGTCGCGCGCAAGGCCGCCGAGTTCGACGCCGCCGTGACGATCAACGGCGTCGACGCAGCGAGCGTGCTGGCGCTCATGGCCCTCGGTCTCGGTGGGGGAGCGCAGGTCGAGCTCGCGGCGACCGGCCCCGACGCCGAGGCCGCCGTCGACGCCGTCGCCGCCGAGATCACCTCGGGCTTCGGCGAGACCTGACCACAGCCACGCGCGAGCCCGCTCCACCGGGACTCGCCGTGGCAGCGGTGAGCGAGCGTCCACCGGGGCCTGCTCGTGGACGCTCACTCACCGCTGCGGCCGTAGCCTGGGGTGGTGACCGATCCCGTTGCGGACGAGGCGGCCGAGCCGCCGGTACCCGCGCGCCCCCGACGTTCCGCGCGCGCCGTGTTCACCTCGGCCGTGCTCACGTTCGAGATCCCCATGGTGCTCTTCGCCGCCCTGGTGGCGTTCGGGCTGCGTGATCGGTCGGACAGCGTCGGTCCGATCTGGGCCGTCGCCGGAGTGATGGCGCTGCTGTGCCTGGTCGCCGCCGCGCTGGTCCGCACACCCGCCGGGCTCTGGGTGGGGTCGGGCGTGCAGGTGCTGCTGGTCGCCTCGGGTTTCGTGATCAGCTCGATGTTCCTGATGGGTGCCATCTTCGCGGCGCTCTGGGTGATCGCGATCGTGCTCGGCAACCGGATCGACCGGGAGCGTGCTGAGCGTGACGCCGCCGGCGATAGGTTGGCGCCATGACTGACGCCGCCACCCCCGAGCGCACCCTCGTCCTCGTCAAGCCCGACGGCGTCCGCCGTGGTCTGTCCGGCGAGATCCTGCGCCGCATCGAGGCCAAGGGCTACACCCTCGTCGCCGTCGATCTGCGGGTCCCCGACGGCGACCTGCTCGCCGGTCACTACGCCGAGCACGTCGGCAAGCCGTTCTACGAGCCGCTCGTGGAGTTCATGAGCTCCGGACCCGTGCTCGCCGTCGTCGTCGAGGGCAACCGTGTGGTCGAGGGCTTCCGCTCCCTCGCCGGCGCGACCGACCCCACGACGGCCGCGCCCGGGACGATCCGCGGCGACCTGGGCCGCGACTGGGGCCTCAAGGTGCTGCAGAACCTCGTCCACGGCTCCGACTCCGCCGAGTCCGCGGCGCGGGAGATCGGGCTCTGGTTCCCTCGGCTGGGCTGAGGATCGTCGCCGACTGATCGCCGTGGCTCCGCGCCCGAAGCCCCTGGCGCACGGATGCGCACCTTCGGGGCGCGGAACCACGACTGCTGCTGCGGACGTCGCCTACTGCACCCGGTCGGGACGGGCGAGGGCGGCGCGTGGGCTGGATGCCACGTGCAGCAGCACCGGGACAGGCCGGTCGAGCAGGGCGTCGATGCCCTGGACCGCGTCCCGGATCTCCTCGATGACCGCGCGCACAGGCGCGCCGGCACGAGGTCGTGCGCGGATCAGCAGCGTGGTGCGACCGGCGTCGCGCCACGCGGACAGGTCCGCGGTCAGCAGGTCCGGCCGTCGCCCGAGGGCGTCGGTCAGCGCGGCCTGCAGGTACGGCGTGCCGAGCTCGACCGAGCCGGGCAGCTGGCCGGAGTCGCGATCGACCACGGTGGCGACCCGGCCGCGGCCACGGTTGACGGCCACCAGCAGGGCGAGCAGTGCGACCACCACGGCGACCGCCAGCACGATCGAGTGCACGGTGGTCGTGCCCGCGGCCTCGACGACCCGCTGCAGCTCGTCCCGACCACGGTCGACCAGACCGATCAGCGTCGGTGCCGTCTGCGGCACGTTGGCCAGCACCGCCAGGGACCCGAGGGCCAGCAGCAGCAGCCCGGCCAGGAGCAGCACCAGACGGTTGGCGAGGCGGTTCGTCGTCGTCATGCGACCCTCTCCCGTTCGGACGTGCTGACCCGGACCGCGAGCGTCGGGTCGAGACCGATCGTGCGGACCTGATCGGCGACGGCGTCCCGGATCGCGGGGATGTCCAGCGCCACGCCGGTGGTCGGTTCGATCCGCACCTGCGCGCGCCGCCGGGACACCCAGGCCTGCGTGCGGTCCGGACCGAGCGAGGCCGCGGTGCGGGCGGTGCGGGCGAGAGAGGACGCGATGACGGCGTCGTCGACCACCACCAGCAGCCGCTCGTCGGGGACGACGTGACGGCTGCGACGCCCCGGCGCCAGCGCCAGCCCGACGAGCACGATCCCGAGCAGGACCAGCGCACCGCCGGTCACCGCGACGAGCGTCGACGGCGTCCGGGTCATCGACACGGCGGCGTCGACGACGGCGCCCGGTCGGGCCAGCAGCGGCTCCCTGCCCAGCAGCACGAGCGCGCACTCGACCGCCGCCCAGGCGGCGACGAGCACCACGACCACCAGCACGGCCGCGGCGGGGATCGATCGGGACCGGTGGAGCTCACGGCGGAGAAGCCGTCGCGACTGCCGGTCGGTGGTCAGCGCCATCTCACTGCACCCTCGCATCGGGGCGCGCGAACGCGCCGGTGATCCGGAGCCGCACCGAGGCGACGTGCCGCCCGCTCAGCTCCTCCACCCGCGACGCCAGCTGCCGGCGCACGTCGTGGAGCCGTGCCACGAGCGGCGTGTCGCCGCCGAGCGGCGCGAGCGTCGCGACGTCGACGGCGAGACCGCCGTCTCCCGGGAGCAGCTCGACCGTCGTCCGCTCCGGTGGCGTGCCGAGGAGGTCGCGCACGATCCCTCGCACCACCTGCTCCAGCGCGCGGGGCGCGATCGTGACGACCCCGGGCACGGTCATCGTGACGGTCATGAGGACCCGCGCGACCGCCCGCGGAGCACGTCGACGAGGCTGCCCAGGTCGACCGAGCCGTCGAGCACACGTGCGAAGAACCCACCGAGCGCCATCATCAGTGCGACGAGCAGGAACCCCCAGAACCCGTACCGCAGCCCGGCGAACGCCAGCACGGCTCCGACGGCGATCCCGATGACGGTGGTCGATGAGGTGCGACCACCGCCGACCGGCGTCGTCATGAGACGCGAGCCGCGGCGGGCTCGACCAGGGGGGCCTCGTCGTCGCCGGGGATGAACACGTCGTTGATGGTGACGTTGATCTCGGCGGCCTCCATGCCGACAAGGTCCTCGATCGCGCTGCGTACCGCGGCGCGGACGTCGTCGGCGACCGAGCGCATCGGCTGCGGGTACTCCACGACGATGCTGACGTCCGCCGCCACCTGGCGCTCGCCCACCTCGACGGCGACACCCTGGGCG
The DNA here is from genome assembly GCA_048594485.1 of Pseudactinotalea sp. Classification (GTDB taxonomy): domain Bacteria; phylum Actinomycetota; class Actinomycetes; order Actinomycetales; family Beutenbergiaceae; genus Pseudactinotalea. Next base: position 11,191 of record JBMDXU010000181.1, read on the forward strand.
AGGTCGGTGTTGCCGATCGCCTGCCGCAGAGCGCCGATCGCGCGTGCCGCCCCGCCGCCGAGGGCGTGGACGCCGGCGACCTCGCGCGCAGCCATACCGGCGACCTTGGCGATCACGGCGTCGGCGATGACGGTCCTGCCCTCGCCCTGCGGGAGGGTCTCGTCGATCGACGCCGGGGTCGTCGTGGTGGGCTTGCTCGTCGTGGTCTTGCTCGTGGTGGTCTCGGCCATGGTGTCGCTCCTTGTCGTGCCGCCTGGATCGGGCGGGTTCGCAGATGAGACGTGACGCGTGCGAGGATCGTCACGGAGACAGGGACTCGAGTTTCTGTGAGATGGCTCACATCGGTGTGGCCGGGCGGGGGAGGTGGCATGAGCGCGTCGCCGAGCCGCCTGGAGTCGGTCGAGGACGAGCTGCTCGCCGTCCGCGCCGCCGACGGCGACGTGGTCGCGTTCGAGGTCCTCACCCGCCGCCATCTGCGCATGATGCGGGCGTACGCGCGGCGGCTCACCTCCTCGGGGGCCGATGCCGACGACGCCGTGCAGAACGCGCTGCTGCTCGCGTGGCAGCGCCTGCCCACCCTGCGAGAGCCGGCAGCCGTGCGCGGGTGGCTGATGCGGATCACCGGCCGCTGCGCGACCGACCTGGTCCGTCGCCGCCATCCCGTCGGCGACCTCGACGCCGTCGTCGACGCCTCGGCACCCGATCCCGAGCCCGACGAACGGGCCGAGACCAACGACGCGCTGCGGGCGCTGGCCGTCGCGCTGGCCGAGCTGCCGCCGCTCCAACGCATGAGCTGGGTGCTGCGCGAGGTCGGTGGTGAGTCCTACGGTGAGATCGCCGGCCAGCTCGGCGTCCCGGTGAGCACCGTCCGAGGAGCGCTGGCACGAGCCCGCCAGAGCCTGATGATCTCGATGGAGGAGTGGCGATGACCACGGACCCAGGCCGGGAGCAGACCGACCTCAGTGACGACGTGGCGCGGGAGCGCGCCGAGCACGCCGCGGCGCGGTTGCGGCAGCTCGGGCTGCGGCTGCTCGAGCAGGACGAGCGCGACGGGCCCGACCTGTCGGGCCTGCTCGGCGCGGTGACCGCTCAGAGCGCCCGTGAGGCGCGCGCCGGTCGTGCCGTCGCGGGCGCCGGCGCCGCCGCGGGCGACCGGCTCGTCATTACCGAGGGCGCGCTGCGCGGGGTCGTGCGGGACGCCGCCGACGATCTCGACGACGTCCTGCTGGCCCGGTGCTCGCTCACCGGAGAGCTCGACGACGACGGCGCCCCGCTGGGAGCGCGTCTCGCCGTGTCGGTGGCGTGGCCCAGCCCGCTGCCCGACGCGTCGACGCGGCTGCGTGCCAGCGTCTCCGCCGCCCTGGAGCGTCACACCGGCCGCACCCGTGGCGCGGTCGACATCGACGTCGTCGACCTCCACGGCCTGAGGGCGACGTCGTGAGCGGCTCGCAGCACGACGTCGCCCGCCTGAGCGCCGCGATCCTCGCCGTGGACGGCGTCCGCGCGCTCCACCCGCCCCGCCCGATCCCCACCCGTGTCCCCGGCCGCCAGGCGAGCGAGCCGAGCGTGCGACGGCGGGAGGACCACGTGGCCATCGCCATCGGTGTGGCCGTCGACGGCGCGCGAGGCGCCGCCGTGGCGGCGGACGTCGCGCGAGCCGCCCACGCCTGGACCGCGACCGCCCACCCCGGGGTACCTGCGCGCGTGACGGTGCGCGTCGTCGCCGTCGAGCGCTGAGCGGCGGCATGCGGGTGTGCGTCCAGGATCGTCGGACCCTCACCACTAGAGTGACCGGGTGCACCTGAAGACGCTGACGTTGCGCGGCTTCAAGTCGTTCGCGTCCGCGACGACGCTCAACCTCGAACCCGGCATCACGTGCGTGGTGGGGCCGAACGGGTCCGGCAAGTCGAACGTCGTCGACGCGCTCGCCTGGGTGATGGGGGAGCAGGGGGCCAAGAGCCTGCGCGGCGGCAACATGGCGGACGTCATCTTCGCCGGCACGTCGTCGCGACCTCCGCTCGGTCGGGCCGAGGTCTCGCTCACGATCGACAACACCGACGGCGCGTTGCCGATCGACTACACCGAGGTCACGATCTCGCGCACGCTGTTCCGCAACGGCGGCAGCGAGTACGCGATCAACGGCACCTCGTGCCGCCTGCTCGACATCCAGGACCTGCTGAGCGACACCGGCATGGGCCGCGAGATGCACGTCATCGTGGGCCAGGGGCGGCTCGACAGCGTGCTGCAGGCCAGCCCGGAGGAGCGGCGGCACTTCATCGAGGAGGCCGCCGGCGTCCTCAAGCACCGCAAGCGCAAGGAGAAGGCGCTCCGCAAGCTGGAGGCGATGGCGGGCAATCTCGCCCGGGTCACCGACCTGACCGGTGAGATCCGCCGCCAGCTGGGCCCGCTGGCACGGCAGGCCGAGGTGGCGCGCCGTGCCCAGGTCGTCCAGGTCGATCTGCGCGACGCCCGCGCGCGGCTGCTGGCCGACGACCTCGTCCAGCTGACCGCGACGCTGGCGCAGGAGCAGGCGGACGAGACCGCGCTCCGAACCCGTCGCGCCGAGGTGGAGGACGCGCAGGCGCTCGCGCGCGAGCGGTTGACCGAGCTCGAGGCCGCCGCGGCGAAGGCCGCTCCGGCGCTGGGCGAGGCGTCGGAGGTCTTCTACCGGCTCTCCAGCCTCCGCGAGCGGTTGCGCGGCACCGCGACGCTCGCCGCGGACCGCTGCCGGCTCCTCGGCGCCCCCACAGCGGAGGCGACCTCCGGGCGCGACCCCGACGACCTCGACGCGCAGGCCGAGCGAGCCCGCGCCGAGGAGGTGGATCTCGTCGCCGAGGCGGAGAAGGCGCAGGCCGACCTGCAGGCCGCCGTCGACGAGCGGGCGCACCACGAGAGTGCCGCCGCGGAGGCCGAGCGTGCCCTCGCCGCCGTCCACCGCGGCGTCGCCGACCGCCGCGAGGGACTCGCGCGACTGACCGGACAGGTCGCCGCGCGGCGGAGCCGTCTGGAGGGAGCCGAGGCCGAGCTGGAGCGGTTGCGACACGACCTCGAGGCGGCGAAGGAGCGGGGCAGCCGGGCTCAGGCCGAGTTCACCGCCATGGAGCGCGAGGTCGTCGGTGCCCAGGAGGGTGAGGAGGATCTCGACACCGCCCACGAGGAGGCGTTGGAGGCCCACCAGCGCGCCGAGGCCGAGGTGGCCCGCCTGGTCGAGGCCGAGCGAGCGGCCGACGGCGACCGGGCCACGTGGACCGCGCGCCGCGATGCGCTCGAGATGTCGCTGGCACGCAAGGACGCCACCGGCGCCATCCTCTCCGCGGACGACCTCCCGGGCATCACCGACACCCTCGCCGACCACGTGCGCGTCGAGCCCGGGTTCGAGAACGCGGTCGCCGCCGCGCTCGGGACCCTCGCGGACGCGGCGCTCGCAGGCACCGTCGCCGAGGCCGTCGACGCGATCCGGCACGTGCGCGACGCCGACGCCGGGCAGGTCCGGCTCGTCGTGGCCGACGGCACCGCTTCCGAGGTCGCACCCCCGGCGGCCCCGTCGGGCGCACGGTGGGCGTCGGAGCTCGTCACCGGGGACGAGCGTGTCCAGGGCACGCTGGCCCGGCTGCTCGCGGACGTCGTCGTCGTCGAGGACCTGGCGGCAGCGCGAGCCGTGGTCGCCGAGGCCGACGTCACCGCCGTCACCCGCGACGGCGACGTGCTCTCCCGCACGCAGGTGCGTGGCGGCGGGACCGGTGGGCCGAGCGTGCTCGAGCTGCACGCCGCACGCGACGAGGCCGAGGAGGAGCTGGCGGCCGCCGTCGGCCGCGCCGAGCAGACCCGGTTCGCTCTGGGCCCGGCGCGCGAGGCGCTCACCGCGGCCCAGGCCGAGGTGGACCGCACCTTGTCGGCCCTGCACGCCTCCGACGCCGAGCTCGCGGCCGTCGCCGAGCGGCTCGGGCAGCTCGGTGCCTCGGCGCGGGCAGCATCGGCCGAGGTCGAGCGCATCAGTCCCGCCATCGAGAAGCTGTCCGGCGAGCGCGAGCAGTTCGCGGCCGAGCTCGCCGAGCTGGTCGAGCGCCTGGAGATCGCTCAGCGCGAGCCCGCGGAGGCGTCCTCCGACCTCGAGCAGGCCGGGCAGGCGCGGGAGGTCACCGCCGCCGCCGCGACCCGCGCGCGCCAGATGGAGACCGACGCCCGGCTCGTGCTGCGCACGGTCGAGGAGCGGCTGCGGCACGTGCGCAGCCGAGCCGAGTCGCTGGAGCGCGCGGCGCAGGCCGAGCGGCACGCCCGAGCGGTGGCGGCGCGGCGCGCCGAGCAGCGAGCGGAGCAGGCGCGTGTGGCCGACGTCGTCCGGCGGGGAGCCGAGCGAGCGCTCGAGGCGCTCGAGTCGTCGCTGTCGCTGGCCCACCGGGCACGGGAAGCGGCCGAGGCTGCCCGCTCCGAGCGCGACACGGAGATCGCCCAGGTCCGGACCCGCTTGGACGAGCTCGGCAAGGAGCACGCCGAGCTGACCGACGTCGTGCACCGCGACGAGGTCGCGCGGGCCCAGCAGCAGCTGCGTATCGAGCAGCTCCAGCAGCGGTCGATCGAGGAGCTGGGCACCGACCCCGAGGTGCTGGTCGAGGAGTACGGTCCGCACCAGCTCGTGCCCGCGGTGCCGCAGCCGGGCGACGACCCGGACGCCCCGCTGCCCGAGCCGCGACCGTACGTGCGCGACGAGCAGACCAAGCGGCTGCGCGCCGCCGAGCGCGCGCTCAACCAGCTCGGCCGGGTCAACCCGCTGGCCCTGGAGGAGCACGCCGCGCTCGAGGAGCGCCATAAGTTCCTCACCGACCAGCTCGCCGACCTCAAGAAGTCGCGCGCGGACCTCGAGGAGATCATCCGCGAGATCGACGAACGTGTGGAGACGGTCTTCGCCGAGGCGTTCGCCGACACGGCCCGCGAGTTCGAGGGCGTGTTCGGCCGCCTCTTCCCGGGCGGCGAGGGCCGGCTGCTGCTGACGGACCCCGAGAACATGCTGACCACCGGTCTCGAGGTCGAGGCGCGGCCGCCCGGCAAGAAGGTCAAGCGGCTGTCGCTGCTGTCCGGTGGCGAGCGCTCGCTCACCGCCGTCGCGCTGCTGGTCGCGATCTTCAAGGCTCGCCCGAGCCCGTTCTACGTCATGGACGAGGTCGAGGCCGCCCTCGACGACGTCAACCTCGGTCGGCTCCTGGAGATCTTCACCGAGCTGCAGGACGACTCCCAGCTCATCGTCGTCACCCACCAGAAACGCACCATGGAGATCGCCGACGCGCTGTACGGCGTCACCATGCGGGGTGACGGTGTGACCACCGTCATCAGCCAGCGCCTCCACGAACCGGTCTGAGCTGCCAGGCCCCCGGTGAGGGTTCGGTGGAGGCGCGGCGTGGCGGACGTCGGACGGTGCGTCACGGGAGATAATCGACCACCGTGAACCCGCTCATCGCCACGGCCATCGCCCTCCTGCTCGCCCTCGTGCTGGTCGTCGTCCTCGTGCGGCGCCAGCTGCCGGAGTCCGGCCTGCTGCCGTGGTTGCGCGAGTCGTTCTCCGCCGCCCGCCCGCGCGAGGAGCTCGCGGCGATCCGCGAGGAGTCCGCGCGGCTCGCCGAGCCGTCGCCGGAGACGGGCGACATCCGCGTCGGCGACATCCTCGACATGGCCGAGCCCGGTCAGGCGTATCACCAGCCGGTCGACCTGCGCGAGGTCGTGGGCGGTCGCCGCCAGCACTGACGGGAGCGCGCTCCGGCTGCGGCAGACTTGAGCCGTGGACAACCAGGACATCATTCTCGCCGTCGTCGGTGCGGTCGTCGTTCTCGTCGGCGGAGGACTCGCCTTCTTCCGCGGCCGCTCGCGCGGTGACCGGCCCGACGGCGGAACCGGCCCGACGGCGTCCGGCGGCACGTCCAGCCCCGACGGCGGTGCCGTCGACACGCTCGACCGCCCGTCGGTCGGCACACAGCCGGACGTCGTCGAGCCGGTCGGCACGGACGTCGTCGAGAGCGAGCCGGCTCCCGCCGTCGAGAGGCCCGAGTCCGCGGCGGGGCGGCTGGTCCGGCTCCGCGACCGGCTCTCGCGGTCCGGCGCTCTCGGGCGGACGCTGCTCGGGCTGCTCTCGCGCGACACGCTGACGGCGGCGGACTGGGAGGAGATCGAGGAGACGCTGCTGCTGGCGGACCTCGGCGCCGGCCCCACCGACGAGCTCATGGACGCGCTGCGGACGCGCGTCCAGGTCGAGGGCGCGTCGGACCCGGCGGCGGCCCGCGACCTGCTGCGCACCGAGCTCCTCCGCCTCGTCGACCCCGACATGGACCGGCGCATCGCCGTGACCCCCGTGCTCGGCGACGACGGCGAGCCGCACCCGGCGACGATCCTCGTGGTCGGCGTCAACGGGACCGGCAAGACCACGACAGTCGGCAAGCTCGCCCGGCTGCTGGTCGCCGAGGACCGGGACGTCGTGCTCGGCGCCGCCGACACCTTCCGCGCCGCCGCCGCGGACCAGCTCACCACCTGGGGGGATCGTGTCGGCGTTCCGGTCGTGCGATCCGATCGTGAGGGCGCCGACCCGGCGGCCGTGGCCTTCGACGCCGTCAAGGCCGGCCGCGACGCCGGGGCCGACGTCGTCATCGTCGACACCGCCGGCCGGCTGCAGAACAAGGCCGGCCTCATGGACGAGCTCGGCAAGATCAAGCGTGTCATCTCGCGCGGGGCACCGGTCCAGGAGGTGCTGCTCGTGCTCGACGCC
>JBMDXU010000182.1:0-12425 GCA_048594485.1 Pseudactinotalea sp.
GCCTTCCTGCGGGACGACGACGACCCGTTCGCGCAGGTCCTCCAGGGCGACGTCGCGCAGGTCGACGCCGTCGATCCGGACGACGCCGGACGTCGGGTCGGCGAACCGCGTCACGAGCCGCGCCAGCGTCGTCTTCCCCGAGCCGGTCTCGCCGACGATGGCGACACGCGCGCCCGCCGGGATGTCCAGGGTCACGTCCTGCAGCACCGGTGGTCCGCCCGGGTAGGCGAACCCGACGTCGGAGAAGGCGATGGCGGCCGGGCCGCGCGGCCCGAGATCGACGGGCTGCGCGGGATCGGTGACGTCGACGGGTGTGTGCACCACGGAGATCACGCGGCGCCACCCCGCGACCGCGTTCTGCATCTCGTTGAGCACCTCGGTCGCCGACTGCACCGGCCCGGTGAACAGCTGGACGAGGAAGATGAACGCGAGCAGCCCGCCGAGGGTGACGCCGCCGTCGATCCCGAGCAGGGTGCCGACGGTGACGACGGCCGCGAGCGCGATCCCGGCCAGCAGGACGCCGCTGGAGAACGCGACGGCGGCCAGCGCCTGCGCCCGGACGGCGGCGTCGCGGTGATCGCGGATCGCCCGGTGGATGCGGCCCAGCACCCGGTCGCCGGCGCCGTAGGCCCGGATGGTCTGGGCACCGACGACGGCCTCGGACACGGCGGCGAGCATCGCGCCGACCCGCGCCCGGACGGTGCCGTACGCGGTGTTGAGGAGCCGCTGGATCCGCGGGGCGAGCACGAGCATCGGGGCGAACACGATCCACACCAGCAACGTCAGCTGCCAGGAGTACAGGAGCATCGCGATCGTCGCGCCCGCGATCTGGAGCAGCGAGAGGACCAGCATGATGCCGCCCCACTGCACGAACTGGGAGATGGTGTCGACGTCGGAGGTCACACGCGAGACCAGCGAGCCGCGGCGTTCGGTGTTCTGGGTCAGCACCGACAGGTCGTGCACGTGGCGGAACGCGCGCACGCGCAGCTGGGCCAGGCCGGTCTCGGTCGCCGTGAACAGCCGGATGTTCACCCAGGACGTCAGGGCCGCCGTCACGAGCAGCACGGCGGCGGCGATGGCGCACATCCGCGCGACGAGGGGCGCGTCGATGCCGCCCACGATGCCGTTGTCGGTCGCCAGCTGCACGGTGAAGGGGACCACGAGGCGCCCGACGGTGGCGCCGACGGCCAGCAGCAGCGTCACGACCAGGCCCTGGCGGATCGCAGGCGAGAGCCGCATCCCCTCGCGGAGGGTGCCGACGACTCCCAGTTCGGACGTCGCCTCGATGCGCGCGCTCACGGGGCCACCGTGCTCTCGGACTCGCTCTCGGCGGCCTCACGGTCGCGCGCGTAGGCGGTGACGATGGCGGCGTACGAGGCGTCCCGCGCCAGCAGGTCGGCGTGTGGTCCGGTGTCGACGACCCGTCCGCCCTCCAGGTGCAGCACGCTGTCGGCGAGCGCGATGGTGGCCGTGCGGTACGCCACGACGACCACCGTGCACTCGGCGTCGCGCAGGTTCGCGAGGATCTGCTGCTCGACCTCAGGGTCGACGGCGGAGGTGGCGTCGTCGAGCACCAGCAGGCGCGGCCGTCGCACGAGCGCACGCGCGATCGCGAGACGCTGGCGCTGACCGCCGGAGAGCGAGGTCCCTCGTTCGCCGACGACCTCGTCGAGCCCGCCGGGGAGGGCGCGCACGAAGCCGTCGGCGCGGGCGAGGGCCAGGGCGGCCCAGACCTGCTCGTCGGTGATCGGGGTCTGGTCGGGCTCCGCGAGCGTGATGTTCGCGCGCACGGTGTCCTCGAACACGAAGGCGGTCTGCGCGACGAGCGCTGCGGCCCCGGTGCGCGCCTGCTCGCTCAGGGCCCGCACGTCGACGCCGTCGTAACGCACCACCCCCTCGCTCGGCTCGGTGAGACGCATGAGCACGTCGACGAGCGTCGACTTGCCCGCGCCGGTCGAGCCGACGACGGCGAGGGTGCGCCCGGGCTCGACCTCGAAGCTGACGTCGTCGAGGAGGCGCCGGGACCCGGCCCGCTCCCCGATCCTCAGGCCGACCCGCTCGACCTCCAGGTGCAGACCGCCACGTCCGTCGAGGGCGACGTCACCGGGCTCGAGGTAGCCGCGCGCGTCGACCACACGGGCGACACGGTCGTGCCCGACGAGCGAGCGCGGCAGGTCGCCGAGCACGAACCCGATCGCGCGGACCGGGAAGGCGAGGATCGTCAGCAGATACGACGCCGTGACGACGTCGCCGACGACGGCGGCACCGGAGCCGATCCGGTTGACGCCCACGACGAGCACGGCGAGGGTGGCGAGGGCGGGCATGAGGTCGATCGCCGGGTCGAACACGGACCGGATCCGGCCCACGCGGATGTTGGCGAGCCGGAGCCGGTCGGCGGCCGCGGAGAAGCGGTCCTCCTCGATCTGCTCGGTCCCGAGCGACTTGACGATGGTCGCGGCCTCGAAGCTCTCGTGGGCGACGTCCGACACCGCGGCTCGCTCGGCCTGCACACGGGTGATCGCCGGGGTCATCCACCGGCGGTAGACGGCGTTGAGGACCATCACGAGCGGCAGCACCGTGAGCCCGATGATCCCGAGCACGACGTCGGCGGCGAACATGGCCGCCGTCGCCCCGACCATCATGACGACCACGCCGAGCGCGAACGGCAGCGGCATGAACACGAACCCGGCGCTCTCTGCGTCGGAGTTCGCGTTGGAGAGCAGCTGCCCCGTGGGGTGAGCGCGATGCCACGACATCGGCAGCCGCAGGTACTGGCGGGTGACCAGCTTGCGGTGGCCCGCCTGGATGTCGAACGCGACGATGCCGGCCCAGAGCCGCCGCCCCACGACGGTGATCGCGGTGAGCACACCCAGCCCGAGCAGCAGCAGCCCGGACAGCAGCACCTGGTCGCGACCGACGTCCTCGCCGGTGAGCGCGGGCACCACGACCTGGTCGGTCACCCGCCCGAGCGTCCAGCCCACACCGACGTACGCGGCCCCCCAGACGGCGCTCGTCGCGATCGCCAGAGCGGAGGTGCGGGGTTCGGAGCGGATACCGCGTCCGAGCAGCAGCAGGGAGCGGCGGAGGGCGCCGCCGGGCAAGGCATACACGACGATTCACTCTAGTGCCGTCCGCACCGCCGAGCTCCCCCCGCGCAGCGGTGAGTCAGCGCCCACCACGACCCCTCTCGGGTGGACGCAGGGTCACCCCGCAGCCGGGACGCCTACGCTGGTCGGCATGACCCGATGGGACGCCGTCGAGCTCGACGCCCTGCTGACCACGCTGCGCCGCGCCGACCCGGAGGCGGCGACGCTCTGCGACGGGTGGCAGGCCCGGCACCTCGTCGCGCACCTGTACCTGCGCCGGCACGAGCCGTGGCAGGCACTGCGACAGGGACCCGGCAGCCGGTTCGCCGAGCTCGCCGACCGCGCCGCGTCCGCCGACGAGTACGGCCAGCTCGTCGAGCGGTTCGCGGCCGAGCCGGCGCGCGTGTCGCCGATGGGTCTGATGGACGGACCTCTCGGTATGGCGGTGAACTTCCTCGAGTACGCCATCCATCACGAGGACGTCCGCCGTGGCGCCGGGCCGGTATCACCGCGCGAGCTGCCCGCCGAGGAGCTCGACGCGATCTACGACGCCTCCACGAGGATGGCGCGGATCAGCATGCGGCGCGCCCCGACCGGGGTCGTGCTCGCGGTGCCCGGCGGTCGCCGCACCGTGGTGCGCCGCGCCCCGGACGCCGTCGCCGTCATCGGCAGCCCGCTGGAGCTGATGCTCGTGGTGTCCGGCCGCCGCGAGGCCGCCGACGTCGAGGTCCGGGGAGCGGACGCGACCGTCGCCGCGTTCGAGGCCGCGCAGACCGACTGACGCGGCCGGTCGGTCGTCCGCGGGTCAGCGCACGACGATCACGGCGGCGCGCATGGCGTCCTTGACCTCGCCGATGCTCATCCAGCCGAAGTGGAACACGCTCGCCGCGAGGACGGCGTCGGCACCCGCTCGGACGGCGGCGACGAAGTGCTCGGCGTTGCCGGCGCCGCCGCTGGCGATCAGCGGGACGTCGACGGCGGCCCGCACGGCCTCGATGAGCGGCAGGTCGAAGCCGTCCTTGGTGCCGTCCTTGTCGATCGAGTTGAGCAGGATCTCCCCCACACCCGCCTCGGCGGCGTAGCGCACCCACTCGATCGCGTCGCGCCCGGTGCCGGTGCGGCCGCCATGCGTCGTGACCTCCCAGCCGGACGCCGTCGGCGGGTCGCCCGGCCGCACCAGCCGCGCATCGACCGAGAGCACGAGCACCTGCGAACCGAAGCGCTCGGCGATCTCGCCGATCAGCTCCGGGCGCCGCACCGCGGCGGTGTTGACACCGACCTTGTCCGCGCCGGCGCGCAACAGCTGCGCCACGTCCTCGGCCGAGCGCACGCCGCCGCCGACCGTCAGCGGCACGAACACCTCCTCGGCCGTCCGGGAGACGACGTCCAGCGTCGTCGCGCGGTCGTCGGTCGACGCACTGATGTCGAGGAAGGTCAGCTCGTCGGCACCCTCGGCGTCGTAGCGGTGGGCGAGCTCGACCGGGTCGCCGGCGTCGGCGAGATCGACGAAGTTGACACCCTTGACGACGCGGCCGCCGTCGACGTCCAGACACGGGATCACCCGGACCGCCAGCGCCATCTCAGCCCGCCCCCGGCGACTCGGAGTCCGACAGGGTGGTCACCGCGAGCACGTCGACGACGAACACCCAGGTGTCGGTGCCGTCCGCCTGATCCGGTGGGATGACGAGCATCACCTGCGACCCCACCGTGGCATCGACCAGGCCGTCCTGCAGGCCAGGGATCCGGTCGACCAGGGGAATCGTGATCGGTCGGCTCCCCGGGCCCCAGGTGCTGTCGAGGATCTCCTGCTCGCTCCACTGGACCTGCACGTAGCGCACGGTGACCGACTCGCCCGACTGCACCTGCGGGCCCTCGCCACGGATCAACGGGACGATTGTGAGCGACGTCGGCGGGTCGCCGTCCGGCAGGGTCACGGCGGGGGTGCCGTCCTCGCCACGCTCGACCTGCGGCAGGTCGGCGGCCGTCTCCAGCTCGGTGCCGTGAGCCTCGGTGTAGAGGATGTCGTAGACGATGAGGACCGGGTCGGGGCGGGTCATCGACCCGGGCTCGAGGCGCAGCAGCCGCGTCCCCTCGGTGCGTCCGACGAGGTCGTCGTAGAGCGGACCGGTCTCGTCCTCCGTGAGCAGCAGGATGCGCGGCTCGCCGCCGTAGTTCTCGTCGGTCACCTCACCGGTGATGGCGTCGACGGCGAGATAGGAGAGCATGACGGCGTTGCCCTCGACGAGCGGGTTGCCGTCGCCGGCGACGATCTCGCGTGTGACCACCTCGCCGATGTCGAGCGGGGCCTCGAAGCGGATCACGGGCCGTCGACCGACGTCGCCCGCGACCTCGACACCCGCGGACGGGTCCTCCGGTTCGCCGTCGTCGCACGCGCCGAGCACGAGCGCGAGCGCCGCGACCAGCAGCACCGCCAACGTCTTCGGGGACGACCTCACATCAGCACCTGTTCGTGCGTGCCGGTCGCGCCGCCCGGTTCCAGGCTGGCGATCAGGCGGTCCACGCGGGCGTCCTCGCTGCGGAACGGGTCCTTGCACAGGACCGTGCGGCCGGCCTGGTCGTTGATCTTCAGATGCACCCAGTCGACCGTGAAGTCGCGGCGCCGTGCCGTGGCTGCCCGCACGAAGTCGCCGCGCAGTCTCGCGCGCGTGGTCTGCGGGGGGATGTCGACGGCCTCGGCGATCGTCGCGTCGTCGACGACGGTGGCGGCCAGCCCCCGCTCGACCAGCCGCGTGAACAGTCCGTCGGTCGGCGAGATGTCGTGATAGGCGAGGTCGAGGCGGCGGACGCGTGCATCGGAGAGCGCCACGTCGTGAGCGGCGCGGTATCGGTCGATGAGCCGCTTCTTGATGGCCCAGTCGAGCTCGGTCTCGATGCTGCCGTGGTCGCCGCTCTCCAGGGCGTCGAGGCCTCGCTGCCACAGGTCGAGCACCCACGCGTCGTGCGGGCCGCGCTCGTCGGCGGCATCCACGAACGAGCGAGCCCGATCGAGGTAGATCCGCTGCATCTGGAGCGCGCTCATGCGCTCGCCGCGAGCCAGGGGCACCTCCTTGGCGGCGGTGAGGTCGTGGCTGATCTCACGGATCGCGCGCACCGGGTTCTCGAGCGTGAGGTCGCGGAACACCACCCCCGCCTCGAGCATCCGCAGCACGAGGTCGGTCATCCCGACCTTGAGCATCGTCGTCGTCTGCGACATCGAGGAGTCGCCCGAGATCACGTGCAGCCGGCGGTACTCCTCGGCGTCGGCGTGCGGTTCGTCCCGGGTGTTGATGATCGGCCGCGACCGTGTGGTGGCCGAGCTGGTCGCCTCCCACAGGTGGTCGGCGCGCTGGCTGAAGGTGTACAGCGGCCCCCGGGACGTCACGAGCACGTGGCCGGAGCCGGTGAGGATCTGGCGCGTGATGAGGAACGGCACGAGCACCTCGGCGGTGCGCCCGAAGTCGGACCGCCGCCGGATCAGGTAGTTCTCGTGACAGCCGTAGGAGTTCCCCGCGGAGTCGAGGTTGTTCTTGAACAGGTGGATGCGACCGACGACACCGTCGGCCTCCAGCCGGGACTGGGCGTCGGCGGCGAGCCCTTGCAGGATCCGCTCCCCCGCCTTGTCGTGCGCGACGAGCTGCGCGAGGTTGTCGCACGCGGCGGTCGCGTACTCGGGGTGCGAGCCGACGTCGAGGTAGAGCCGCGACCCGTTGGCCAGGAAGACGTTGCTCGACCGGCCCCAGGCGACGACCTTCCGGAACAGGTACCGCGCGACCTCCTCGGCCGACAGGCCCCTGCCCTCGGGGGCGGCGCAGGTGACCCCGAACTCGGTCTCGAGGCCGAAGATCCGGCGGATCACGACGACTCGGGACTCGCGTCGTCGGCGACGGCGTCGCCGTCGTTCTCCGCGAGCAGCTCGCTCAGCACGACGGGGGTGAGCCGCCGGAACGCGCGCCGCGTACGGGTGCGGTCGAGCACGGCCGCCTCGAGCGCCGTCGGCTCGATGTCGCGGACGGTGCCGTCCTCGCCCGTGCCGAGGGTGCCGACGGCGAGCCGGATCGCCTCGGGCAGGGTCAGACCGGGGCGCCAGGCCTCGCGGACCAACCCTCCGAGCCGCTCGCTGTCGCCACCCATGACGACGTGGCCGGGCTCCTCCTGCACCGACCCGTCGTAGGAGAGTCGGTAGATCTGGTCCTCGTCCTGCCGCAGCCCGACCTCGGTGACCGCGAGCTCCACCTCCAGCGGCTTGGACTCGGTGGTGAACACGGCGCCGAGCGTCTGCGCATAGGCGTTGGCGAGGCCGCGGGCGGTGACGTCGATGCGGTCGTACGAGTAGCCGCGCAGGTCGGCGTAGCGCACCCCGGCGACACGGAGGTTCTCGAACTCGTTGTACTTGCCCACGGCGGCGAACGCGATGCGGTCGTAGATCTCGCTGATCTTGTGAAGAGCCCGCGAGGCGTTCTCGGTGGCGAACGCGATGCCGCCGTCGTACCCGAGCACGACGACGGAGCGACCCCGGGCGATGCCCTTGCGCGCGAAGTCGGCCCGGTCCTTCATCAGCTGCTCGGGCGAGACGTAGAACGGCTGTGACATCAGCTGGCACCTCCCCGCTGGGGACGAGCGGCGCGCCGGGCGGCGATCGCCTCGGTGTGTCGGGCGAGCTCGGTCGGGCTGACCTGCTCGTACCCGGCAGCCGAGACACGCGCGACGATCGGGTAGATGCCGCGGATCGGGTCGGGGCCGCCGGTGGCGGAGTCGTCGTCGGCGGCGTCGACGAGGGCGTGCAGCGCGACCTGCACCGCGGTCTCGGCGTCGAGCCCGTGGCTCCACAACTTTTTGAGCGAGCCGCGAGCGAACACCGAGCCCGACCCGACGCTGTGGTGGTCGTGCTCCTCGTAGCGACCGCCCACCACGTCGTAGGAGAAGATCCGTCCGATCTGCCGATGCAGGTCGTAGCCACCGAACAGGGGCACGGCGGCGAGCCCCTGGATCGCGAGACCGAGGTTGCCGCGCACCATCGTGGCGAGCCGGTTCGCCTTGCCCTCCAGCGACAGCAGCGACCCCTCGATCTTCTCGAAGTGCTCCAGCTCGAGCTGGAAGAGCCGGACGAGCTCGACCGCGAGCCCCGCCGTGCCGGCGATCCCGATCGCGGAGAAGTCGTCGGCCGGGAACACCTTCTCGATCTGACGGTGAGCGATCGTGGTGCCCATGGTGGCGCGGCGGTCACCGGCCATCACGATGCCACCCGCGTAGGTCAGCGCGACGATCGTGGTGCCGTGCACCTGCTCGATCCCGGCGGCGCTCTCTGCTCCGGGACGTCGACCCGGCAGCAGGTCGGGCGCGTACGAGGAGAGGAAGTCGGTGAAGGACGCGCTGCCCGGTGTCATGAAGGCGGCGGGCAGCCTGTCGCCGCGGCCGGAGCCGCCCGGACCAGAGCTCACTGGCCACCCTTCTGCACGAACCCGCGCACGAACGTCTCGGCGTTGGTCTCCAGCACGTCGTCGATCTCGGCGAGCAGGGAGTCGACCTCGTGCTCGCGCGCCGACGCGGCGCCCGCGGTGGGCGGCGGGGGCGTCTCGTCGTCGGGCGGCTCCGGGGTGTTCCGGTTCTCGAACTGCTGCGACGACACGGTGGTTCCCTCCTGGCGCTGATCCGAACAGTGATCCTACGTGGCGGGAGCGGTGAGCGCGGCGAGCAGCGACCCCGCGTCCGGGTGCGCGTCGAGCAGCGCGCCGACGTGCGCGGCCGTCCCGCGGTGCGGGTCGTTCATCGGCACCCGCTGCAGGTTGCGCTCGCCGGCGACGTCGAACACGACGGCGTCCCAGTTCGCCGAGCTGATCGCGTCGCCGTACCGGCGGATGCACTCGCCGCGGAAGAAGGCGCGTGTGTCGGTCGGTGCGTGCGCGATCGCCCGCTCGACCTCCTCGTCGGTGACGAGCAGCTCGACGGCACCCGCGGCGGCGAGCTTGCGGTAGACGCTGCGCTCGGGGCGCAGATCCGACCACTGCAGGTCGAGCGCGGCCAGCCGGTGATGGTCCCAGCCGATCTGGTCCCGGCGTCGCATGCCCTCGAGCACACGGAGCTTGGCGACCCACTCGACCTCGCGGGCACACCCGGTCGGGTCGTCCGCGAGGCGGGTGAGCAGATCGAGCCAGCGGCGGACGACGTCGGCCGTCATGGCGTCGGTCGGGTCGCCGTCGACGGCGGCGGCGTCGAGCGCGGTGGCGATCGTCTCGGCGTAGACGCGCTGGATCTGCAGCGCGGTCATGGTGCGGCCGTCGGCGAGGTCGAGCGGCTCCTGCAGCGAGAGGTCGCGGCTGACGCGGTGCGCCGCCCCGACCGGGTCGGCGAGCGCGAGCGAGGCGATCTCCAGCGGGACGCCGTCGCGCTCGAGCAGCCAGAGCACCAGCGACGTCATGCCGAGCTTGAGGTAGGCCGGCACCTGGAGCAGGTTCGCGTCGCCGACGATCACGTGCAGCCGTCGAAACCGGTCGGAGTCGGCGTGCGGCTCGTCGCGGGTGTTGATGATCGGACGGCGCAGCGTCGTCTCGAGCCCGACCTCCGCCTCGATGTAGTCGGCGCGCTGCGTGATCTGGAACCCCGGTCGCTCGCCGCGCGGCCCCAGGCCGACGCGTCCCGACCCGGTGATCACGGGTCGGGTGACCAGGAACGGGGTGAGCATCGTGACGACGTCGCCGAACGGCACCGCCCGGTCCATGAGGTAGTTCTCGTGGGTGCCGTAGGAGGCTCCCTTGCCGTCGGTGTTGTTCTTGTAGAGCGCGACGTCGGGCATCCCGGGGATCTGCGCGAGCAGCCGGGATGAGCGCAGCAGGATCTCGTCGCCCGCGCGGTCCCAGACGACGGCGTCGCGGGGGTTGGTCACCTCCGGTCCGGAGTACTCCGGGTGGGCGTGGTCGACGTAGTACCGCGCCCCGTTGGGGAGGATGACGTTGGAGACGGTGCCCTGCTCCGGCGTCGGCGCGGGACGCCGTCGCTGGGTGACGTCCCACTCCCCCGACGGCACGGGCAGATCGGGGGTGTCGGTGAGCTGCGAGGGGTGCGCGGACGTGCGGTCCAGACGCCACCCGCGCGCATCGCACAACGGGTCCTCGTCCTGGTAGTCCCAGCGAGCCCGAGCCCCGCCGGCCACCCCCTCGGTCGCGTAGGCGGTGACGACCTGCGCGCTCAGCAGCATCGGGTTCGCCGCCGGGTCGCGCACCCCGAGGATCCCGTACTCGGTCTCGATCCCCATGATCCGCCGCACGCTCACGACCTCAGCCTAGGACGCACGCGAGCGCCGCCCGTCCGCCGAACATGACCTTCCGCCCGGTATCGGAGGCGCTGCTCGAGAAGCACGCCGCCGAACAGGAGTTTCCGCGCGGCATCGGGGCGGGAACCGGGCGGAAACGCCTGCTCGGCGGAAGGTGGAGGGAGGCAGGAGGGCGGTCAGGAGGCGGAGTTACAGGTACTGGCCGGTCGAGCCGAGGTTCTCGATGGTGCGGCCGGCCTCGGTGGCGCCCTTGTGCTGGATGATCGTGCGGATGAAGACGATCCGCTCGCCCTTCTTGCCGGAGACGCGGGCCCAGTCGTCGGGGTTGGTGGTGTTCGGGAGGTCCTCGTTCTCCTTGAACTCCGCCAGGCACGCGTCGAGCACGTGGTCGACGCGGATGCCGCGCACGCCGGTGGCGAGCAGGTCCTTGATCGCGTTCTTCTTCGCACGGTCGACGATGTTCGCGATCATCGCGCCGGAGCTGAAGTCCTTGAAGTACAGGATCTCCTTGTCGCCGCTGGCGTAGGTGACCTCGAGGAACTGGTTCTCCGGCTCCTCGGAGTACATCCGGCCGATGACGCGCTCGATCATGGCGCCCACGGCCGCCTCGGCGTCGCCGTCGTGCTCGGCGAGGTCGTCGGGGTGGATCGGCAGGTCGGCCGTGAGGTACTTGGCGAAGATGTCGCGCGCCGACTCGGCGTCGGGGCGCTCGATCTTGATCTTCACGTCGAGGCGCCCGGGCCGCAGGATCGCGGGATCGATCATGTCCTCGCGGTTGGAGGCGCCGATGACGATGACGTTCTCCAGCCGCTCGACACCGTCGATCTCGGCGAGCAGCTGGGGCACGATCGTGGTCTCGACGTCGGAGCTCACGCCCGTGCCGCGGGTGCGGAACAGCGACTCCATCTCGTCGAAGAACACGACGACCGGGATCCCCTGCTGCGCCTTCTCGCGGGCACGGGAGAAGATCAGGCGGATGTGCCGCTCGGTCTCGCCGACGAACTTGTTGAGCAGCTCCGGACCTTTGACGTTGAGGAAGTACGACTTGGGTCGCCCGCTCGCCTCGGCCGCCTCCTCGCCGCGCTTGGCGAGCGCCGTCGCCGCGAGGGAGGTCGCGACGGCCTTCGCGATCAGCGTCTTGCCGCACCCGGGCGGCCCGTAGAGCAGCAGCCCCTTCGGCGGCTTGAGACCGTGCTCGCGGAACAGGTCGGGGTGCAGGAACGGCAGCTCGACGGCGTCCCGGATCTGCTCGATCTGCGCGGCGAGGCCGCCGATGTCGGAGTAGTCGACGTCGGGCACCTCCTCGAGCATGAGGTCCTCGACGTCGGAGCGCGGGATGCGCTCGAACGTGAACCCGGTGCGTGTGTCGACGGTGAGGGCGTCCCCCACGCGGACGCCGGCGTTCGTCAGCGGCCCGGACAGCCGCAGCACACGCTCCTCGTCGGCGCGGCCGACGGCGAGCACGCGGTCGTCGTCGAGCACCTCCTTGACGGTGACGATCTCGCCGACCGGCTCGTAGGCACCCGCCTCGACGACGGTCATCGCCTCGTTGAGCTGCACCTCCTGGCCGGGCCGCAGCTCACCGATCTCGACACCCGGCGAGACCCCGACACGCAGCTTGCGCCCCGACGACATCACGTCGACCGAACGGTCCTCGTGCGCGCGGACGAACACCGCGTAGGAGCCCGGCGGCCGGGTCATCTCCTCGAGCTGCGCCCGCATCTCGACGACCTGCGTGCGCGCGGCCGTGAGCGCTGCGACGAGCCGCTCGTTCTTCGCCGCGAGCTCGATCACACGCTTGTCGGCATCCCGCGAGCCGCCGACCCTGCCCGGCACCTGCTCCGTCATGCCGTCAACGATAGGTCAGCGCAGGTCAGACGAGCGCGACCGTCTCAGCCCTGCTGCCCGTCCCCGCCCCGCCACCCACTGCGCCGAGATCGTTGTTCTGGGGCGCGCTCTACCAACCCGATGTACGCGCCCGCCACAGAACTACGAGCTCGGCGGCTTCGGTGGTGTGGCTTCGGGTGGCGTGGCTTCGGTGGCGTGGGCTACGGCTCGTCGGACTCGCGGCG
>JBMDXU010000183.1:0-2577 GCA_048594485.1 Pseudactinotalea sp.
GTGATGGCCGCCGACCACTTCCAGCCGTGGGTGCCGCAGCAGGGGCAGGCGGCGTTCGTGTGGAACGTGCTGACGGCGATCGGGGAGCGCACGCAGGGCGACCTCGGCCCGGGCGTCACCGCACCGACGTTCCGCTGGCACCCAGCGATGGTGGCGCAGGCGAGCGCGACGCTCGCCGCGATGTACCCGGGCCGGCACTGGCTCGGTCTCGGGTCGGGCGAGGCGCTCAACGAGCACATCGTCGCCGGCTACTGGCCGGAGGCGCCCGAGCGCATCAACCGCATGTTCGAGGCGATCGAGATCATCAACAATCTGTTCACCAACAGCCTCGCGGGCAAGGACTTCAAGCACAGCGGCGAGTTCTACAAGCTCGAGTCGACCCGGCTCTGGACGATGCCCGAGGTCCCTCCGGAGATCCTCATCGCCACCGCCGGCCCGGTGACCGCCAAGCGAGCGGGCCGGCACGCCGACGGGCTCATCACCGTCGGCGCCCCGTTGGAGAAGATCTCGGGGCTGTTCGAGAAGTTCGACGCCGGAGCGAAGGAGGCGGGCAAGGACCCGTCGACGATGCCGAAGGTGCTCCAGCTGCACATGTCGTGGGCCGAGACCGACGAGCAGGCGCTCGAGAACGCCATGGTCGAGTGGCCCAACGGCGGCATGAAGTTCCCCAAGGCCGACATCCGCAGCCCGTTCGACTTCGCGCAGATGGCCAAGCTCGTGCGCCCCGAGGACTTCGAGGGCCGCATGATCATCTCCGCCGATCCCGACCGGCACCGCGAGGAGATCCAGAAGTACGTCGATCTCGGGTTCGACCGCATCTACCTGCACAACGTGGGACGCAACCAGCGGGAGTGGATCGAGGTCTTCGGGCGCGACGTGCTGCCCAAGCTCTCCCGCTGATGCTGCTGGCGCAGGCGCCCGACGGCCTGCCGCAGATCACCTCCGGCACCGACCTCGCGGCCGTGCTCACGCCCGTGCTCGCGGGGCTGAGCTGGCCGGACGGGTCGCAGGGCGTGACGGACGACGACGTCGTCGTGGTCGCGAGCAAGATCGTCGCCAAGGCCGAAGGGATGCTCGTCAAGGCCACCGACCGGGAGGCGGTGATCGACGCCGAGTCGGTGCGCGAGGTCGCGCGGCGCGAGTACCCCGACGGCACCGTCATGCGGATCGTCGAGACCCATCACGGTCTCGTGCTCGCGGCCGCGGGGGTCGACGCCTCCAACGTCCCGCAGGGCACCATCCTGCTGCTCCCGCGCGACCCCGACGCCTCCGCGCGCCAGATCCGCCGTGGTCTGCACGCCCGGCTCGGCGCCCGCCCGGCCGTGCTCGTCACCGACACCGTCGGGCGGCCCTGGCGTCGAGGGATCGCCGACATCGCGATCGGCGCGGCAGGCCTCGACCCGTTGGACGATCTGCGTGGCACACCGGACTCGCACGGGCGCCAGCTGCAGGGCACGATCGTCGCCGTCGCCGACGAGATCGCCGCAGCGGCCGACCTGGTCAAGGGCAAGGTCGGCGGACGACCGGTCGCCGTCGTCCGCGGCTCTCGGGCCCACGTGACCTACGACGACGGGCCCGGCGCCCGGTCCGCCGTCCGCAGTCCCGACGAGGACCTGTTCCGCACCGGCGGCTGACGCGCCGCCGGGACTTGGCGACGCCGAGACACTCGCGGTGCATCATCGCGTCATGAGGACGCAGCCACGGCGCGGGCCGACGACGGTGCTCGCCCGTCCCTACCGAGGTGCCTTCGTGGGTGTGGCGGCGGTGGCGCTCATGATGACGGTCGTCGTCGTGCAGGGCCGGTGGCTGGAGGCACTGGCCATCCCGACCGTGATCGCGTTCGCCCTGGCTATGGGGATCCGAGCCGGCGACCTGCAGGCTCTGGCCGTCTCCGCCGGAGCGCATCTGGTCGTTCGGCGTGACTGGCGTGAGCACGTGGTGCACGCGACGGCGATCACCAGCGTCTGGAACACGCACGACGGCGTGGTGCTCGGTCTGGTTCCCGGACACCTCCCGGCCGACGAGCTGCTGGTCCTCCCTCTCGGGACCTGGGGTGGTCGAGGCCAGGCCGGCCGCCGTGTCGACGCCACCCGGGCGATCGGGGAGTGGTGGCTCGAGCATCGTGACGACGAGCCCGCCTCCACGCCACCCGTCGTGACGCGCTGGCGGCGCTGGTTCGTCACCGGCGCCCCCGTCGTCGCGATCGCCGGTGCGGCACTCCTCCTCCTGGGCGTCCAGCTCGCGCGCTGAGGTCGACGGACCGGAGATACTGGCGCGATGCGGATGCTCATGCGCGACAAGGCCCGCATCGAGGCCGGCGAGATCACGCTGACGTTCCGCCGCTGGCGACGCCCTCAGGTCGTGGCGGGTCGGCTTTACCGCACGGTCGTCGGGCGACTCGCCGTCGACGACGTCCGCACTGTCCCGAGGTCGGCCATCACGCGTGCGGAGGCGCAGGCCGCGGGGTACCCGAGCGCAGCCGCCCTGCTGCGCGAGCTCCCGGGCGACGCCGCGCTGCCGATCTACCGGATCGAGTTCCGGCTCCACGACGGCCCGGACGAGCGCGACGACCTCGCG
>JBMDXU010000184.1:0-17388 GCA_048594485.1 Pseudactinotalea sp.
GCCGCGGCGGCCCGCAGCCGGGCGAGCTCTGCGTCACTGCTCATGAGCGCTCAGCGTAGTGAGGACGACGGCGGCGCGCTGGTCGGCGATGATCGGACATCATGCCGTTGCCCGACGTCCTGCCCGGCCGGGGGGACCCGCCTCTCCGGCTGCTCTTCTGCGGCATCAACCCCGGGCTCGCGTCGGAGGCGAGCGGGCACCACTACGCCGGTCCGGGCAACCGGTTCTGGCCGGTGCTGCACGCCGCGGGTTTCACTCCCGTGCGGCTCACGCCCGACCGGCAGCGCGAGCTCGCCGCCCTCGGACTCGGTCTCACCAACCTCGTGCCGCGCCCGACGGCGACCGCGGACCAGCTCGCCGCCGACGAGCTGCGGGCGGGCGGTGAACGGATCCGGAGGCTGGTCGCACGTCGCACCCCCGCCTGGCTCGCGGTGCTCGGTGTGACCGCCTACCGGGTCGCCGCCGGCGACCGGACGGCGCAGATCGGTCCGCAGCCGCTGCCGTGGGGTCCGACCAAGGTCTGGGTCCTCCCCAACCCCAGCGGTCTCAACGCACGCTGGACGATGCCCGCGCTGACCGACGAGTTCGCGCGTCTGCGCGAGGCCGCCGACGGCTGACTGCTCGTCCACAGGTGCGCGCCGATGCACCGCCGTCCACAGCACCCCGCCGCGCGGCCGCGTCGACCGACCGAACGCGCCTACGGTCCCCGGCATGGAGGTCGAGGCGAGGCTGCGGCGCTACCTGCGGGTGGCGTACGAGGGTGCCGACGCGGTCGAGCCCGAGCCCCGCCGTCGTGCTGGGCGCTGGGGCATCGGCGCCGGGACGGCGATCCGGCTCGCGATGGCCGTGCTCGTTATCGGTGTCGCCGCAGTGACGTACGTGCTGCTCACCGGGCGTGCGGAGGCGCCGGCCGCGCCGGTGGCGGTCCCGGTGCCCGTCACCGCGGACGCGGTCGCTCCCTCAGCAGCGCCGACGGCGGAGGCCGCTCTCGTCGTCCACGTCGCCGGTGCCGTGGTCACGCCCGGCGTCGTGGAGCTGGCTCCCGGCACACGCGTCGACCAGGCGATCGCGGCCGCCGGCGGCCCGACGGACGACGCCGACCTCGATGCTCTCAATCTCGCCGCCCCGGTCTCGGACGGGCAGCAGGTCTACGTGCCGATCGAGGGTGAGACGGTTCCTCCGGCCGCACCCGGCAGTGACTCCACCATCGCGGGCCCCTCGGGCGGCGGGCTCGTCGACATCAACACCGCCGATGCCGCGGCGCTGGACACGCTGCCGGGAGTCGGACCGGCGATCGCCGCACGCATCATCGCCTACCGGGACGAGCACGGGCCGTTCGCGAGCGTCGAGGCGCTCACCGATGTCGCCGGGATCGGTCCCGCCACGATGGACCGGCTCCGCGACCTGGTGACGGTGTGATCCGCGACCTGCGGCTGCTGCCTGCCGCGCTCGTCGGATGGCTGGGCGTCCTGCTGACGCTCCGGCTCGGACGAGGCCTCGGCGCTGTGGTGGTGCTCGTCGCGCTGGTGGTCGCCGCCGCGGCCCTGCCGCGGCTGCGGCGTTCACCCGGGGGTCGCCACCGTCGCCGCACCGTCGGGCGCGCGGCAGCCACGATGCTGCTCTCCGGGATCGTCGTCGCCGCCCTCGGCGGGTGGACGGGCGTGCGCGCTGAGATGCGCGCTGGTGCCGTCGAGCCGCACCTGCGTGAGGTCGTGGTCGCCGACCTGAGGGTCGACGCCGACCCACGGTCTCTCGGCGACGACCGGGTGCTGGTCTTGGCGACTTGGCTCGCTCCGATCCGTGCACCGGTGCCGGTCACGGTCCTGGCCGACGGCGACGCGTGGACGTCGGTCGTCGTGGGCTCGGTGGTCCGCGCCGAGGTCCGTGTCTCGGCGACCGACCCGGGTGATGCCGCTGCCGCGCTCCTGGTCACCTCCGAGACGCCCGAGCTGCTCGCCCGGCCACCCCCGCTCGCCGGTGCCGTCGCCGCGTTGCGTGCGGGGCTGCTGGCGGCGTGCGCGGGTCTGGACCCGCAGGCGCGCGGGCTCGTACCGGGCATCGCGATCGGCGACGACCGGGCCCTGCCGGCGACACTCGAGAACGATCTGCGCACGGTCAGCCTCACGCACGTGACCGCCGTCTCCGGCGCCCACGTGGCGATGGTGCTCGGGCTGGTGATGGCCGCGACGACGCGGCTGCGACGACCGTGGCGAGCGGCCGTGGGCGGCATCGTGCTGACCGGTCTCGTGCTGCTCGTGCACCCCAGCGCGAGCGTGGTGAGGTCGGCGGCCATGGGTGCGGTGCTGCTCGTCGGCCTGCTGCTGAGTCGGCCCCGGGCGGCGCTGCCGGCGCTCTGGACGAGCGTGCTCGTCCTGCTCGCGGTCGATCCGTGGCTGTCGACGTCGTTCGGGTTCGTGCTGTCGGTGCTCGCGACCGCCGGCCTGCTGCTGGCCTCCGGCCCGCTCACCGACCGGCTCGGCCGGGTGCTGCCCCGTCCCCTCGCCATGGCGCTCGCGGTGCCGATCGCCGCCCAGATCGCCTGCCTGCCCGCGCTGGCACTGCTGCAGCCGGAGGCGCCCATGCACGGGGTGCTGGCCAACATGCTGGCGGCGCCGGCGGTCCCGCCGGCGACCGTGCTCGGACTCGCCGCCACCCTGGTGCATCCAGCCGCACCGACGCTCGCATCCCTGCTCGCCGGGTGCGCCGGGGTCGCGACCGCCTGGATCGCTGCCGTCGCGACGTGGTGCGCGAGGCTGCCGTTCGCGACGGTGCCGTGGTGGACGGTCGTCGTCGCGCTGCTGGCGCTCGCGGGCGGTGTCGTCGCGCTGCCGGTCGCGCGCCGGGCCGCTGGTCGCCGTCGCGGCGACGGGTTGTCGGCACGCTGAGCGCGGCAGCGCGATGTCGGTCCGAGGTGGCAGGCTGGCCTCGTGCCACCCTCCCGTCGGAAGCCCTCGCAGCCGTCCGGGCTGAGCCCGATGGATCTGGACGCGATCCCGCTGGCGCCGATCGTGCTCGTCAAGGGGAGCGAGGGGTACTTCGTCGATGCGGTCACCGATCACCTCATGACACTCGCGCGCGAGCGCGACCCCGAGGTCGAGGTCACGCGGTTCGATGCCGCGGGTTACCAGCCGCACCAGCTCGACGTCATCACGAGCCCGTCGCTGTTCGAGGAGCGCCGCCACATCGTCGTCGACGGCGTCGACGCGGCTGCAGACGCCTTCATCACCGACGGCCTCGCCTACCTGGAGAACCTCGACCGCGAGCTCGGCGAGGTCAGCATCGTCCTCCGGCACACGAAGGGCGTGCGCGGCAAGAAGCTGCTCGATGCGATCGCCGCTGCCGGACTGCCCGTGGTCCAGTGCGACCCGCTCAAGCGCGACCCCGACAAGGTCGACTTCGTCGGCGCGCGCTTCCGTGCCGCCGGTCGGCGCGCCAGCGCCGATGCCGTGCGCGCGCTCGTGGAGGCGCTCGGCTCCGATCTGCGTGAGCTCGCGGCCGGTGTGCAGCAGCTCGTCGACGACACCACCGGCGCTATCACACCCGATGTGGTGCAGCGCTACTACGGCGGCCGCGTCGAGGCCACCGGCTTCCGTGTGGCCGACACCGCCATCGCCGGCGACGGCGCGGCGGCCGTCACCCTGCTGCGGCACGCGCTCTCGACGGGATCCGACCCGGTCCCGCTGGTCGCCGCGCTCGCCATGAAGCTCCGCACGCTCGCCAAGGTCGCCGCCATGCGCGGACGGGGGAGCGTCAGCGCGAGCGATCTGGGCCTGGCACCGTGGCAGGTCGATCGTGCGCGCCGCGAGCTCTCCGGATGGACCCCGGAGGGGCTGGCGACCGCGATCACCGCGGTCGCCGATGCCGACGCCGAGGTCAAGGGCGAGAGCCGTGAGCCTCAGTTCGCCGTCGAACGGGCCGTGCTCCGGGTGGCCGGCGCACGGACCGGACGCTGAGTCACCCGACGGCCCGCACACACGACGACGGCGTCACCCCGGTTCGGGGGCGACGCCGTCGTGACGTAAGAGTCGGCTCAGAGAGCGGCGACCTGCTTGGCCAGCGCCGACTTGCGGTTCGCGGCCTGGTTCTGGTGGATGACGCCCTTGCTGACGGCCTTGTCGAGCTGCTGGGACGCGGAGGCGAGCGCGGTGACCGCGGTCTCCTTGTCGCCGGCGGCGATGGCCTCGCGGACGTGACGCACGTGCGTCTTCAGCTCGGACTTGACGGCCTTGTTGCGCAGCCGCGCCTTCTCGTTGGTGCGGATCCGCTTGATCTGGGACTTGATGTTTGCCACGGGTGTACTCGGACTCTTTCGGTGGTTCGCTCGCGCGATCGGTCGACGAGAGGGTGTCGGCGCTTAATCGCGGAGACGGACACGAGGGTTGGGATCCTCTGGCTTCCGCGGTGCGCACGCGGGTCCGCATGGGCAGACCCGACGGGCAACACTACCAGTTCGGACGCCGTCGGCGGTGCGACGGCGCTCACAGCTCAGCGGCGCCGACGCAGCTCGTCCAGGGCGGCGACGACCGCGTCGAATCGCGCGCGGTCGAGGCCGGCGCCCTCGCGCCGGACCGCCCCCGCGGGCACGAGCAGCACCCGGTCGAGCCGGACCTCGGAGTCGCGGCCCTGACTGTCCCAACCGCCGGAGCCGATGTCGAACCAGTGCCGGCCCCACCGGGCCTCGTCCTCATGATCGCGGTCGTGGTCCTTCGACGTCGCCTGCAGGCCGAGGACGTCGCGCCCGTGGCGGGCGATGACGAGCACCGGTCGGTCCTTGCCTCGCCCGTCGTTCTCCTCGTACGGCACCCACGCCCAGACGACCTCGCCCGGGTCGGGGTCGTCGTCGGGTCGCGCCTCGTAGACCAGCGGCGGCAGCTCACCGGTGAACTCGACCGTGGTCCTCAGGGGCTCGTCGACCACGGGGCCGGACGCGGTCGCGGCATCGGTCGTCGGGGTGCGGTGGGCGCGACCACCCGAGCGTCCGCCCCGCCGACCGGCGGCGTCGCGGGTGGCGTCCCGCAGCAACGACGTCGCCGCCCTGACGATCCGGTTGAGCATGCTCACGGCCGCCGACCCTACCGGCCCGCGGCCATCCAGCCCCGAGAGAACCGTGAGCGAGCGCAGAGCGGTGACTCAGCGTCCACCTGAGGGCTCTGGGCGGACGCTCACTCACCGCTGGCCGGGTCCGCGCCGGATCGAGCGACGGCGGGAGCGGAGTCGGGCGTCAGCGCCGCAGCAGCAGCGCGTCGCCCTGCCCGCCGCCGCCGCAGAGCGCGACGGCCGCGCGGCCGGTGCCGCGCCGCGCCAGCTCGTGAGCGGCGTGGACGACCAGGCGCGCCCCGGACGACCCGATCGGATGGCCGAGCGCGATCGCGCCACCGTGCGGGTTGACGATCTCCGGGTCGAGCCCGAGCTCGGCGGTCGAGGCCACCGCGACCGCGGCGAACGCCTCGTTGATCTCGACGAGGTCGAGGTCGGTCACCGACCACCCGGCCCGCTCGAGGGCCGCTGCGATGGCGCGCGCAGGCTGGCTGTGCAGGTGGTTGTCCGGCCCCGCCACCTGACCGACGGCGTCGAGCGCTGCGAGCACGGTCATGCCGGTCCGCTCGGCGTGCTGGCGCGTGGTGAGGACGACGGCGGCCGCCCCGTCGCTCAGCTGAGAGGCGTTGCCGGCGGTGATCGTGCCGTCGGGGTCGAACGCCGGGCGCAGCCGCGCGAGCGTCTGGACCGTGGTGTCCGGCCGCACGCCCTCGTCGGCGTCGACGACGACCTCCCCCCGGCGCGAGGAGATGGTCACCGGCGCGATCTCCTCGGCGATCCTCTCGCGCGCGGCGGCGGCACGCTGGTGCGAGGCGGCGGCGACGGCGTCCTGCTCCTCCCGGCCGAGCCCGCGCGCGGTGTTGCCGCGCTCGGTGAGCGCCCCCATCGGACCGCCGTCCACGGCGTCGGTGAGACCGTCGTGAGCGAGGTGGTCGAGCGCGGTGCGGTCGCCGTAGAGCCAGCCGGTGCGGGTGCCGGGGAGCAGGTGCGGGGCGTGCGTCATCGACTCCATGCCCCCCGCGACCACGACCGTCGCCTCACCGGCCCGGATCAGGCGGGCGGCGTCGATGATCGCCGTCAGACCGGACAGGCACACCTTGTTGACGGCGCTCGCGTGCACCCGCGGGTCCAGCCCGGCCCCGAGGGCGGCCTGGCGTGCCGGGTTCTGGCCGACACCCGCCTGCAGCACCTGGCCGAGCACGACGGCGTCGACGTCCGCGGGGGCGACGGTCGCGCGTTCGAGGGCCGCGGCGATCGCGTGGGCACCGAGCTGCACGGCGCTCAGGCTCGCCAACGATCCGGCGATCTTGCCGTAGGGGGTGCGGGCGGCACCGACGATCACGACGTCGGCGGGGGACGGGGCGGGTGAGCCTGTCATCCGGATGCTCCTTTGCTTTTCGGTGATCACAGTCTCGCCCGACTCGGCGCCGCCGGCGACGAGGTTGAGCCACACTCGAGACAGAGGTCCGCGACGGCGCGGGCCGGGGAGGGACCGATGAGCGCGGGCAGCGTCGAGGACACCGGTGGCGTGGGCACCACGGTCGTGGGCATCGACAAGGTCGTGGAGAACGCCGCAACGGCGGTCGGTGACATCGAGGACGGGGCGAGTCTCGCCGTCGGAGGCTTCGGGTTGTGCGGCAACCCGATGACGCTGATCCGCGCGCTGCTGGACCGGGGGACGACCGGCCTGCGGATCGTCAGCAACAACTGCGGCGTGGATGACTGGGGCCTCGGGCTGCTGCTCGGGGCGGGGCGGATCGCGAGGATGACGTCGTCGTACGTGGGGGAGAACAAGGAGTTCGAGCGGCAGTTCCTCTCCGGCGAGCTCGAGGTCGAGCTGACACCGCAGGGCACGCTGGCCGAGAAGCTGCGCGCCGGGGGCGCCGGGATCGCGGCGTTCTTCACGCAGACCGGTGTGGGCACGCAGGTCGCCGAGGGTGGTCTGCCCAGGCGGTACGACGGCGCCGGGGGAGTCGCGCTCGCGTCGCCGGCGAAGGAGGTCCGCACCTTCGACGGCAAGGAGTACGTGCTCGAGGAGGCGATCACGTGCGACGTGGCCCTGATCCACGCCCGTCGCGGCGATCGTGCGGGCAACCTGCAGTTCCACGCCTCGGCACGCAACTTCAACCCGCTCGCGGCGATGGCTGGACGCGTCTGCGTCGCCGAGGTCGAGGAGCTGGTGGAGACCGGCGAGATCCCGCCGGACCAGGTGCATCTGCCGGGTGTCTTCGTCACCCGGGTGGTCGTCGTCGGCACCGACGCCGAGAAGCGCATCGAGCGACGCACGGTCCGGGAGGGATGAGCATGGCCCTCACCCGGTTGGAGATGGCAGCGCGCGCGGCGGCCGAGCTCGCCGACGGCTCGTACGTCAACCTCGGCATCGGGCTGCCGACGCTGGTCCCGAACGTCATGCCCGACGGCGTCACGGTCGTGCTGCAGTCCGAGAACGGCATCCTCGGTGTGGGCCCGTACCCGACCGAGGACGCCGTCGACCCCGATCTCGTCAACGCCGGCAAGGAGACCGTGACGACCCTGCCCGGGGCGTCGTTCTTCGACTCCGCGACGAGCTTCGCGATGATCCGAGGCGGAAAGATCGACGCCGCCATCCTCGGCGGCATGCAGGTCTCCGCCACCGGCGACCTCGCGAACTGGATGATCCCCGGGAAGATGGTCAAGGGTCCGGGTGGGGCGATGGATCTCGTGCACGGCGCCCGGCGCGTCATCGTGCTCATGGAGCACGTCACGAAGGACGGCAGCCCGAAGATCGTCCGCACGTGCTCGCTGCCGTTGACCGGCCGCGGCGTCGTGCACCGGATCATCACCGACCTCGCCGTGATCGACGTCGAGCCCGAGGGGCTCGTGCTGCGCGAGTGCGCGCCGGGTGTCAGCGTGGAGGAGGTCGTGGCGGCCACCGAGCCGCCGTTGCGGGTCGCGACGTAACGTCGCCGTCACCTCCGGCGCGATAGGTTGCGGCGCATGGCCGATCTCTTCGACGGGTACCCGGGCGGAGTGGCCTGGGACGAGATGATGGGCGGCCGCGGCGGGAGCGACCCGAACGCGGTCCGGGCGCCCTACCAGCACGTCCACCGCACCATGGGCGCGCTCGACGCCGACGAGCTGCGGTTGCGTGCCGACGCGCTCGCCCGGTCCTATCTCAACCAGGGCGTCACGTTCGACATCGGCGGCGAGGAGCGTCCGTTCCCGCTCGACTCCGTGCCCCGTGTGCTCGACGGCG
Source organism: Pseudactinotalea sp. (assembly GCA_048594485.1). GTDB lineage: Bacteria > Actinomycetota > Actinomycetes > Actinomycetales > Beutenbergiaceae > Pseudactinotalea. The sequence goes on from JBMDXU010000184.1 coordinate 8,273, forward strand.
CCGAGTGGGACCACCTCGCGCCCGGCATCGCGCAGCGCGTGCGCGCGCTCGAGGCGCTGCTCGCCGATGTCTACGGGCCGCAGCGGATCATCGCCGACGGCGTGCTGCCGCGCCGTCTCATCCTGTCCTCCGCTCACTTCCATCGCGCCGCCATGGGGATCGAGCCGGCGAACGGCGTGCGGGTCCACGTGTCCGGGATCGACGTCATCCGCGACGCCGAGAAGGGCTGGCGGGTGCTCGAGGACAACGTGCGCGTGCCGTCGGGCGTCTCGTACGTGCTCTCCAACCGCCGCGCGATGGCGCAGTCGTTCCCCGAGCTGTTCTCGCGGATGCGGATCCGTCCGGTCGGCGACTACCCGCGCCGCCTGCTCGGCGCGCTGACGGCGGCGGCCCCGCCCGGCGTCGACGACCCGGTCGTCGTCGTCCTCACCCCGGGGGCGTTCAACTCGGCCTACTTCGAGCACTCGCTGCTCGCCCGGCTCATGGGTGTCGAGCTCGTCGAGGGCCGAGACCTCTTCTGCGCCGGTGACCGCGTCTACATGCGCACCACCGAGGGACGCCGCCGTGTCGACGTCATCTACCGACGTCTGGACGACGAGTTCCTGGACCCGGTCGCGTTCCGCCCGGACTCCCTCCTCGGGTGCCCCGGCCTGATCAACGCGGCGCGTGCCGGCACGGTGACGATCGCGAACATGGTCGGCAACGGCGTCGCCGACGACAAGCTGGTCTACACCTACGTGCCCGACCTGATCCGCTACTACCTGTCCGAGGAGCCGATCCTCGCCAACGTCGACACCTGGCGACTCGAGGAGCCTGACGCGCTCGCGGAGGTGCTCGACCGGCTGGACGAGCTCGTCGTCAAGCCCGTCGACGGCTCCGGCGGCAAGGGCATCATCATCGGCCCAGCGGCGAGCCGCGACGAGCTCGACGCCGCCCGCGTCACGCTGCGGCAGGACCCCCGCGGCTGGATCGCGCAGCCCGTCGTGCAGCTCTCGACGGTGCCCACGCTCGCGGGGGAGTCGTTGCGTCCCCGCCACGTCGACCTGCGCCCGTTCGCGGTCAACGACGGCGAGAGCGTCTGGGTGCTCCCGGGCGGGCTGACGCGGGTGGCGCTCGCCGAGGGTCAGCTCGTCGTCAACTCCTCCCAGGGTGGCGGCAGCAAGGACACCTGGGTGCTGGGCAGCGGGCGGCAGCGACAGACCATGGTCCGCAGCGAGATGCCGACCGGGGTGCCCCAGATCAACGGGGTGCGGCTGGACACTAGCCCGCAGGACGCCCAGGAGCAGAGCCAGCAGCAACAGCAACAGCAGCAGGTCGCGGGAGGGGGTCGCTAGTGCTCTCCCGCATCGCCGAGTCGTTGGTCTGGATCGGGCGCTACGTCGAGCGCGCGGACGACACCGCACGCATCCTCGACGCCCATCTGCAGCTGCTTCTGGAGGACCCCTGGGTCGAGGAGGACCTCGCCTGCCGGTCGCTGCTCGCGGTCATGGGCTCGACGCCGCCGCCCGAGGGCATCCTCGTGACCCGGCAGACCGTGCTCGACACGCTCGCCTACGACCGCCCCTCACCCGGCGCGATCGCCGGGGCGCTGACGGCGGCGCGGGAGAACGCCCGCCGTGCGCGCGAGGTCCTCTCCTCCGAGCTGTGGGAGTCGCTCAACACCACGTGGAACCAGCTCCCGGGCCGGATCCGGCAGTCGACCCCGCCGGACTTCTTCGCCTGGGTGCGCGAGCGAGCCGCGCTCGTCGGCGGTGTCGTCGACGCCACCACCCCGCGCGACTCCACGCACCAGTTCCTCGTGCTCGGCCGCTCGATCGAGCGAGCCGACATGACGGCGCGACTGATCGCCACCCGTGCGCTCGCCGGGAACGCCGCACCGGGCTGGACCACGCTGCTGCGCTCCTGTGGCGCTCACGAGGCCTTCCTGCGGACCTACCGCGGTCGCGAGGCCGACCGGCTCGCGGCGGAGTTCCTGCTGCTCGACCCGTCGTTCCCGCGCTCGGTGCTCTACTCGCTGGTGCGAGCGGAGTCGTGCCTGCAGGAGCTGGAGGGCGGCAACCGTCGGGCGGGCGACGACGACGCGCGCACGGTCCTCGGCCGGATCCGGTCCGCGCTGGAGTACCGGCCCATGCTCAAGCTGCTGGGGAACCTGCCGCAGGAGATGGAGGACGTGCAGCGCGCCTGCTCGGAGGCCTCGGACGCGATCAAGCTGCGGTACTTCCCCTCCGCGGTGTCCGACGACTGGATCGGAGATCCCTGGTGAGCACACCGACCGTGCCGGACAGCGGGGCGAGGACCGCCACCACGAGCCGGCTGCACATCCTGCACCGGACCACGTTCGAGTACGCGCGCACGGTCTCGGTCTCCTACAACGAGGCTCGGATGCGGCCGGCCGAGCTGCCGCACCAGACGGTGCTCTACTCGCGCATCACGGCGACACCGTCGACGTTCCACTCGGGCTACACCGACTACTGGGGGACCGATGTCACCCCGTTCGAGGTGCTGACGCCGCACGAGGGGCTGGTGGTGCTCGCGGAGTCGCGTGTGCAGGTCGCCTCGGCTCCGGTGGGCGAGCTGGCCGACTGGGACGTGCTGCGGTCGCCCGAGGTGTCCGACCGCATGTGCGAGTTCCTGGTGCCGACGTCGGTGACCGAGCCGGACGACGAGCTGGTCGGGCTCGCCCGGGATCTCATCGGCGACCTGCCCCCGGCCGAGGCGGCGACCGCGATCCTGCGCGGCATGCGCGAGGAGATGGAGTACGTCCCCGGCGTCACGGGCGTCCACACGCGGGCGCGGGAGGCGTGGGAGGCTCGCAAGGGCGTGTGCCAGGACATCGCCCACCTGGGGGCGGCGGCGCTGCGCGCCGTCGGCATCCCGACCCGGTACGTCTCGGGCTACCTGCACCCGCTCACCTCCGGCGCCGAGCCGGGTGTGCCCGTCACGGGCGAGTCGCACGCCTGGGTCGAGTACTGGGCGGGCCAGTGGATCGGGTTCGACCCGACGAACCGGATCGACGTCGACACCCACCACGTCATCGTCGCCCGCGGCCGGGAGTACGGCGACGTCTCGCCCATCCGCGGTGTCTACTCCGGTGGCGGCCGGTCGACGCAGCACGTCGAGGTCAGGATCACGCGCGAGGCGTGAGCCGGTGCGGCCGGGGCCGGGCCGCAACGATCCGCCCCTCCGGCACACTGACACCGCATGAGGACCTCCCGTGCGTTCGTGCTCTCGACGGCAGCGGTCGCGGCGTCCCTGCTCGCGATGACCGGCTGCGCGGCCGCTCCTGGCGAGCCCGGGGGTGGACCGACGGGCCTCGACGTCGGACCGGACACCGTGCTCGCGGCGCAGACGACGATTCTGCAGGCCGGCGAGGACGCCGATCCGGAGCTGTGTCTCGCCGGGGTGATGGAGTCGTACCCGCCGCAGTGCGGCGGGCCGGTCGTCGTCGGGCTGGACTGGGCCGACGTCGCCGACGCCGAGACCGCCAGCGGGGTGACGTGGGGGACGGGCTGGGTGATCGGCACCTACGACCGCCAGACCCAGGTCTTCACGCTGACCGAGCCGGCTTCGCGTCGGGCCCCGGACGGGATGGACGACTCGGCGCCCGACGGGATCTCCATCGTCATCGGGGACGGCGCGAGCGACGCGGACCTCGCCTCGGCGGAGGATGCGATGGCCGACATCGCCGACACCGCCGGCATCCTCACCTGGGGCCGTGACGGCGGGGGGCTGTCGCTCACGGTGATCCTCGCCGACGAGGCCACCGTGCAGGCGGTGCTCGACGCCGTCGAGCCGTGGCTCGAACCCTACGAGGTCAGCATCACCGGCGTGCTTGAGCCGGTCGGCTGAGCGTCCTCAGGCGACGAGGTCGGAGTACTCCGGGTGCCGCTGCAGATAGGCGCGGACGAACGGGCAGCGCGGCACGATCGTGCGCGCGGCCGCACGCTCGGACTCGAGCGCCGTGCGGACCAGGGTCGAGCCGACGCCCTCGCCCTCGTGCGCGGGATCGACGATCGTGTGGGTGAAGGTCGTGACGCCGTCGGTCCGTGTGTATGCGGCGACACCCAGCGTCTCGCCGTCGCGCTCGGCCACGTAGCGGGAGCGGTGCTCGTCGTCCCGGACCCTGATGTCGCCCATGGCGCCACGATACGAGGCGAGGGAGACTGATTCGATGGAGCCTGTGCAGGTCTTCGTCCCACCGATCTACGACGTCTTGTGGAGCCTCGTCGTGCTCGGCGTCGTCGTCGGCGTCTGTTGGTGGTTGATCCGGGTCCTGGAACGCTGGCGCCGGCGCTCGCTGGCCCGTTCGGCGTGTCGCCCGTGAACGGGCGACACGCACCGTCGGCTACAACCAGCCACGCTCCTGAGCGACGCGGGCGGCTTCGTATCTCGTGGCGGTGCCGGTCTTCCCGATCGCGGAGGACAGGTAGTTGCGCACGGTGCCCTGCGAGAGGAACAGGGTGCCCGCGATGTCGGCGATGGTGGCGCCGGTCAGCGCCTGCCGCAGCACGTCCTGCTCCCGCTCGGTCAGGTGGTTGTCACCCTCGACGAGCGACGTCGTCGCGAGCGTCGGGTCGAGCACACGGAGCCCGGCGTGGATGCGACGGACGGCGTCGGCGAGCTGGCGGGCCGGGGTGTCCTTGACGACGAACCCGCTCGCGCCGGCCGCGAGCGCCCGCTTGAGATAGCCCGGCCGTCCGAAGGTCGTCACGATCAGCACCCTCACCTGCGGCAGCCGTTGCCGGACGGCGGCCGTCGCGTCGATCCCGTCGATGCCCGGCATCTCGATGTCGAGCACGCAGACGTCGGGTGTCGTCGCCACCGCGGCGCCGACGACCTCGTCGCCGCGACCGACCTCGGCGACGACCTCGATGTCCGGCTCGAGCGACAGCAGGCTCGCCAGCGCTCCGCGGACCATCGCCTGGTCGTCCGCCAGCAGCACCCGGATCGGGGTGGTCACAGCTTCACCTCCAGCACGTGGCCGTGACCCTCGGGTCCGGCCTCCAGGGTCACGGTGCCACCCGAGGCGGCGACCCGTTCCCGCAGCCCCCCCAGTCCGTTGCCCTCAGGGCCGGCGGCCACGGTGCCGTCGTCACGGACCACGAGGGAGTCCGGACCGAGCTCGACGACGCAGCGCCTCGCCCGGCTGTGCCGTACCACGTTCGTCACGGACTCCCGCAGCGCCCAGGCCAGCACGATCCTGTTGCTCACCTCGACGGCGTCGCCGTCGGCGGGCAGGTCGGCCTCGATGCCCGCAGCCGTGAGCGCATCGCGCGCCGACGCGAGCTCGTCGCCGATCCGGGTCGCGCGTAGGCCCGACACCGTCGACCGGATCTCGGCGAGCGCCTCCCGGGCCAGCGACTGCACACCCGCGAGCTCGGCGCGTGCGCGGTCGGCGTCGACGTCGAGGAGACGCTCGGCGAGCTCGGCCTTGACCGAGATCGCGGTCAGCGAGTGGCCGAGCACGTCGTGCACGTCGCGGGCGACACGCTCACGCTCGGCGATGATGACGACCTCCCGCTGGGCTTGGTCGTGCTGCTCGCCGACGTGGTTGAGCACGCGCACCAGGAGGGTGAAGCCGAAGATCAGCGGCAGCATGATGAAGAAGAACGACAGGCTGTCGGAGCCTGAGACGGCGAGCGTCACCAGCGCGATCGCGAGGATGCCGCCGGCGACCATGGGACCGACCGGCCAACGGAACGCGAACATCGAGAACGAGATGATGTACGGCGCCAGTCCGAGGGCCTCGAAGCCGATCACGGTCGAGAGCAGCAGCGCGAGCACCACCAGCCCGGCGAGTGCGACGGCGTCGTTGGGCCACGCCGGCCGGTCGCGCATCATCCGGACGAAGCCGGCGACGTACAACGTGCCGAAGGCGGCGATCGTGGCCCAGCCGAGGACCCGGACGAGGGACGACACCGGCGCGTCGACCACCGAACCGATGGGGAAGATGAGGAAGACCAACCACGCGGCCCCCATGACCCAGCCCCACCGAGCCCAGGGGTGCTGGGGCTCGGCGGGGGCGGTCGCTGTCGCCGTCGTGGTCACTGGCGGCCGCGTCCCCTGCGGACCGCGATCACCGCGAGCGCCGCGAAGATCAGCATCCATACCGCGACATTAGTGATCGGGATCCACACCGGGTCCGGGCCCGTCGGCGGGCCGGTGTTGCTGATGAGGTAGCCCTCGGTGAGCGGGTGCCGCGCGAGCGCCACGATGCCGTACAGCGGCGTGAACTTCGCGATCGTGAGCAGCACGCCGGTGAGCGGGAAGAAGATGTTCCCCAGGAAGGCGAGGATCACGAGCGAGCCGCTGGCCGCGCCCACGGCGCCCTCGGTCTTGAAGACCAGGCCGAAGATCAGCCCGTAGAGCGAGAACACCGTGGCCCCGATGAGGATGAGCGCTGCGCTCGCGACCCACACCACGCCGTCGGCCTTGGCGCCGGTGAGTGCGCCGAGCAGGAAGATCAGGGTGACCGGGATCGCCGCCACGGTCACGCCGAGCGCGGTCTTGACGGTGACGTACTGGCGGTCGCGCATCGGGGTGAGCCCGAGCTGTCGACCCCAGCCCTGCATGCGCTCGACGGCGGCCGACCCGCCGATGCTGGTGGTCGCCGTGACCGCGCCGTAGGCGGCCATCGAGATCATGATCCAGGCGCGGACGTTGCCCGTCCCGGTGGGCAGCATCGCGTCGGCGTAGTCCTGGGCTGCTCCGAAGATCACGTACAGGAACGCCGGCAGCACCGCGGTGTAGAACAGGCTCATGAAGTCGCGCACGATGCGCCAGAGCTCCATGGAGTAGTAGACGAGGTTCATCGGTCGCTCCCGTCGTTGTGGTCGTCGCCGGTGAGGGCGAGGAAGGCGTCGTCGAGCGACCCGCTCGTGATCTCCAGCCCGGTGCCGCCGAGCTCGGTGAGCAGGGCGAGGGCGACGGCGTCCGAGTCGGGGGTGCGCACGCTGACGCGTGCTCCGCTCAGCGTCACGTCGGAGACGTCGCCGCGCTGCTGCAGCCGCGCCACCACCTCGTCCGCGTCGCGCTCGACGGTCGCCGAGACGGTCCGCCCGGTCGCCCGGGCGCGGATGTTCGCCGTCGAGCCGTCCGCGACGACCGTGCCGCGCGCGATCATCACGATGCGCTCGGCGAAGGTGTCGGCCTCCTCGAGGTAGTGGGTGGCGAACACGACGGTGCGCCCCGCTCTCACCTCGGCGCGCATCGTCGCCCAGAACTCGTGACGGGCGCCGACGTCCATGCCGGCGGTCGGCTCGTCGAGGACGAGCAGGTCGGGGTCGGGCAGCAGCGCGAGCGCGAACCGCAGGCGCTGCTGCTCACCGCCCGAGCACTTGCTCACCCGCCTCCTGGCGATGGCGGTGAGCCCGGCGCGGTCGATGACCTCGTCGATCGGCTGCGGGTGGGAGTAGGCGGAGGCGACGACCTGGACGGTCTCGCGGACCGAGAGGTCCTGGAGCAGGCCACCGCTCTGCAGGACGGCGGAGACCTTGCCGTCGAGGACGGCGGCACGGGCCTTGCGGCCGTAGACGTCGACCGAGCCCGAGGTGGGCTGGGTCAGTCCGAGGACCATGTCGAGCGTCGTGGTCTTCCCGGCTCCGTTGGGTCCGAGGAACGCGACGATCTCGCCCCTCCCGATCCGCAGGTCGATGCCGCGGACCGCCTCGACCGGCGGTTTCCCGATCGGCTTGAAGGTCTTGGTGACGCCGGCGAGCTCGATCGCCGGCTCTGCTGTCGTGGTCATGGAGCCCAGCCTGGCCCCCGGTGCCGGTGGCGGCCACCGCCGGCCGTCATGCTCGCACCCGTGACAGATGTCATCGGTGCCACGGCGACGGGCGGGCCCGAGCGGTGCCTACCGTGTCAGCAGCACCGCTGCGAGCACGAGGACGCCGAGGCTGCCGATCCCGATGGTCACGAGCGTGCCGACGAAGGCGGCGACGGTGACACGGAGGTCGTCGACGAGGTACGGGGCGTTCGCACGGCCTCCGGCTGCGGTCATCAGCGCGCGCTGCGCGCGCTCCATCCGACCGAAGACGCGCCCGATGACCGCGAGCCGGCCGACGCCGAACATCGCGGTCATCCGCGCCCCGGCGCCGCGCCGCTCGGTCGTGGGGAGCTGGATCTCGGTGAAGGCGTTCATGACGGCGCGGACGTCGTGCTCGCCCTCGACACCGATCATCTCGTCCTCGATCCGGTCGCCGAGGGCGTCGATGGTGACGACATCGGTGGTGGCGGGGACGCCGTCGACCACGGTCGTGCCGGGAGCGCTGGCGGCGGCCTCCGACAGCCGCAGCCACCGGGCGCGCCGGATCGCGAGCACCACCACGGGGAGCGCGAGCAGGGCGAGCAGCACCAGCAGGATGACGGTGGCGACCGGACCCGGCCCGCGCGGATCGGCCAGCAGCGCCCAGAGCTCCAACCCGAGCACGCCGAGCACCACGCACGCCCAGACGAGGAGGAACGCCGTCGGGAGTCGCAGCAGCCGGCCACCACCGTGCGCGAGTGCGGCCATGGTCGAGGAGAGGGTGCTCACGGCACCATTGTCGGTGGTGCCGCCGTTCGCTGCCGGATCGTGCAACCGCACACCGACGTCGACGGGGGATCGCACACGATCGGCGCAGCCGCGCCGGCATGGGACGATGGCAGCTGCTCTGCCCGCCCTCACCGAGGTTGATTCGTTGCCCCCGATCCCCAGCCCGGCCGCCCAGGCCCGCATCGCTCCGGCGTCCACGCCGCCGGAGCTGCTGCGCAACTTCTGCATCATCGCCCACATCGACCACGGCAAGTCGACGTTGGCGGACCGGATGCTGCAGCTGACCGGTGTCGTGGACGCGCGGCAGATGCGTGCCCAGTACCTCGACCGGATGGACATCGAGCGCGAGCGCGGCATCACGATCAAGTCGCAGGCGGTACGGATGCCGTGGGAGCTGGACTCTCAGCCCTACGCCCTCAACATGATCGACACCCCGGGCCACGTCGACTTCACCTACGAGGTGTCCCGCTCGCTCGCGGCGTGCGAGGGCGCCGTGCTGCTGGTCGACGCGGCGCAGGGCATCGAGGCGCAGACGCTCGCCAACCTGTACCTGGCGATGGAGAACGACCTCACGATCATC
>JBMDXU010000185.1:0-19943 GCA_048594485.1 Pseudactinotalea sp.
GTTCGCGCTCATGCGCAGCTCGCCGTGCGGTGCCAGCGAGGCGATCTCCGGACGCAGCGTCCCGCCGTCGTCGAACAGCTCCTCCGGTCGGTACGAGGCCATCCAGTCGTGCAGCACCGCCAGGTGCTCGGGGGTGTCGCGGGCGTTGGCGAGCGGCACCTGGTGGGCGCGCCAGGACCCCTCGGTGCGCTTGCCGTCGATCTCGGGCGGGCAGGTCCAGCCCTTGGGGGTGCGGAAGACGATCATCGGCCACAGCGGCCGGTCGGTCGCCCCGTCGGCAGCGGCCGCCTTGATGTCGGCGATCTCGTTGAGCACCTCGTCGAGCAGACGCGCGAAACGCTGATGGATCGACGGCCACGACTCGTCGTCGAAGCCGGCCACGAACTCGTACGGCGTGTGCCCGTAGCCGCGCATCAGGTCCGCGAGCTCGGCGCTCGGGATCCGCGCCAGCACGGTCGGGTTGGCGATCTTGTACCCGTTGAGGTGGAGGATCGGCAGCACCACGCCGTCATGCGCGGGGTTGACGAACTTGTTGCCGTGACAAACTGTGGAGAGCGGCCCGGTCTCGGCCTCGCCGTCGCCGATCACCGTCGCGACGAGCAGGTCGGGGTTGTCGAAGGCGGCGCCGTAGGCGTGCGAGAGCGCGTAGCCGAGCTCGCCGCCCTCGTGGATCGACCCCGGCGTCTCCGGCGCCACGTGGCTCGGGATCCCGCCCGGGAAGGAGAACTGCCGGAAGAGCTTGCGCATCCCCTCGGCGTCGGTGGTGATGTCGGGGTAGGTCTGCGTGTAGGTGCCCTCGAGATAGGCGTTCGCGACCAGCCCGGGACCGCCGTGACCCGGCCCGGTGATGTAGATGGCGTTCGTCGACCGCTCGGCGATCGCACGGTTGAGATGGGCGTAGAGGAAGTTCAGGCCGGGCGTGGTGCCCCAGTGGCCGAGCAGCCGCGGCTTGACGTGCTCGCGTGTGAGCTCCGTGCGCAGCAGCGGGTTGTCGAGCAGGTAGATCTGACCGACCGACAGGTAGTTCGCCGCACGCCACCACGCGTCGACCCGATCGAGGGTGTCCGGGGTGAGGTCGTCGACGTCGCGTCGGGTCCAGGCGGCGATGGTCGCGGTTGTGGTCACGATGTCCTCCTTGTGGTCGCACCACCATCTCATCGCGACGGCGGACGCGATAGGTGTGACGTTGGTCCTCGGATCCGTCACGAGCGCGGTGGTGCTCGCGCGAGCAGTACCGCGGATTCGTGGGTACCCCGGTGGTGCCGGACTCGGCACGCTGGACCTCGCGGTGCGCGAGGTGCCGTGCCAGACCCCACGACTTCGAGGGACACCATGAGGACGACGACCGGACGACGGTGGGCGCGAACGACGTCGACCATCGACGGCGCCGTTGTGGGTCCGGGCGCCGGCACCGACGACGTCGGCCGCGGTGGCACGCAGCCGCCGGGCACGTGATGATCGACGACGGCGCCGCGGTGGGAGCAGCGGTCCCGGCCGACCTCCCTGTCGCGACGGTCCCTCGGATCGGACAGGATGGCGGGCGTGCCCGCGTCAGCAGTCCGTCCCGATCAGCGGCTCTCGCTGGCGGCTCGAGCTCTCGATCTGCTGCGCGGCCGCATCCCGACGACCGCGGCCGGGGTGGAGCGCGCGGTCGCGCTGGTGGTCTCGGGGCTGCGGGTCGGCACCGTGGTGCAGATGGCGCCGTCGCTGGCACCGGGGCTCGCCGCGTCGCCACGCCCGGTCCTGTACGGGATCTGCTTCACGGTGGCGGTCGTGATGGCGGTGGGTGTCAGCGTCAGGGCGCTCTCGCGCGACGAGCCGCTCAGTGCCCGGGTGTACGCGCTGGACGTCGCGGTGGCGGTGGTACTGCTGCTGGTGGGCGACCTCTGCGTCCCCGACGACGCCCGGGTGGGCACCTGGACCGGGTTCCAGCCGGGCTACGCGCTGGCGGTGCTGGCGACGGGTGCCGCGGTGCGTGGGTCCTTCATCTGGTTGCTGGCCCTGGTGGCGATCATGCCGGCCGACCTGTTCTTCCGCTGGCCGGCCGTGACCTCGGAGACCCTGAGCACGACGGTCGGGAACGTGCTCACCTACGTCGTCATGGTGCTGGTGGCGAGGTTCGCGACGGGGTACCTGCGGCGGATCGCCGCGGACGCCGACGCCGCGCGCGCCGAGGCTGCGGCCCTCGCCCGACGCGAGGAGGAGCGTCGCGCCCAGCTCGCCATCCACAACGGCGCGGCGGTGATGCGGCTGCTCGCCGACCCCGGGCTCCCCGACGAGGTGCGCGCCGTGCTGCAGCGGGAGGCCGATCGTGAGAGCCGTCGCATGCGCTCCTACCTGCAGGGCAGCGAGGTCGATCTCGACGACGACGGCGGCTCGCGCGACGACCGCGCCCTGGTCGATCAGCTGCGCGCCACGACCGAGCGATTCTCGGACCTGCCGCTGCACGCCGCTCTCGACCTGGCGCACGGCGTCATGATCGATGCCACCGTCGCCGCGGCTCTCGACCACGCCGTCGCCGCGCTGCTCCTCAACGTCCGCGACCACGCGGGCGCACGCCGCGTCGTCGTGCACGCCGACACCGAGCGTGCCGACACCCTCGACGAGGAGACCGGGCGCTGGGTCGTGACGGTGCACGACGACGGCGTGGGGTTCGACGCCGACCCCGCGCACTGGGGTGTCGGGCTGCGCGAGGTGGTCGACCGCCAGCTGACGGATCTCGGCGTCGGGGTCGAGATCTCCTCGACCCCGGGGCACGGCAGCACCGCCGTGCTCACCGGCCCCGCCGCCGTAGCGACCTCGGGAGGTTCCCGTGCCCGTTGACCCCAGCCACGACGAGGCGACGGCACGACCGACGGCCGTCGTCGTCGACGACGCGACGGTCATCCGCGAGTCGGTGTCGATGCTGATGCCGGACATCGACGTCGTCGCCACGTTCGCCACCGTCGAGCGGCTGGTGCAGCAACGGCCCGCGGCCGACGTCGCCATCCTCGACCTGCACCTCGCCAACGCGACGCAGCCGGACACGCGCCAGGGCATCGCCGCCGTGCGTGCAGCTGTCGCTGCGGGTTACCGGGTGTGCGTGTTCAGCCAGGAGGAACGTCGGTTCGTGCTGGCGGCGACGATCGCCGCCGGCGCTCGCGGTGTCGTCTCGAAGGCCGAGGGGATCGCTGCGGCCCAGGATGCGTTCCGCGCGGTCGCGGCGGGGGAGGTCGTCATCCCGCAGTCGCTCATCGGCCTGGTCGAGGTGTTGGTGCGCCGCAACAGTCTGACGATTCTGTCGGAGCGCCAGCGGCAGGTGCTCGCCGGGCGCGCGCGGGGGTTCACCTACGCCGAGCTCGGCAACCAGCTCTATCTCTCGGAGTCCACCCTGCGGGGCTACTGGACCGGGGTCACCGACGCGGTGTCGACGTACCTCCAGCAGGTCACCCCGGCTGACATCGAGCACGCGCTTGGGCTGGGACCGGGGGACCTGCTGGAGTTCTGGCCCGCCACCGAGGCGACGGATGCTGCGGACGCCGCTCCGGCCGCGGCCGATCCCCGCTGGTGGCAGCTGGGTGGCCGCGAACGCCGGCGGCGCCCCTCCCGACGCTAACGACGGGCCGCCGCGTCCGGCACCGCGGATTCGGTGGTTCTTCGGCGCGCCTACCCTGAAGGGGTGCGTGACTGGGTCAGGGCCGCGACATCCCCGCGGATGCTGGGGATCTTCGTGCTGCTGCTGGTCGGGGCGATCGTCTGCGTGCGGCTGGGGGCCTGGCAGATCGACCGTGCGATCGGCGCCGCCGAGCAGCAGGCGGCGATCGATCAGGCCGCGCGGGAGGATGCGGACCCGGTGCCGGTCGCCGAGGTCGTCGCGCCGCAGGTCGGGTTCACCCAGGCCATGGTGGGTGCGCGCGTCGAGCTCGTCGGTCGGTGGGAGCCGGACCTCGCGTACTGGGTGCCGAACCGTGAGCTGGGCGGCGAGTCCGGCTTCCTCCTGCTGACGGCGTTCCGGGAGGAGAGCACGGGGGCGCTGATGCCCGTCGTGCGGGGCTGGGTCCCGACGAAGGACGCGCGGTACCTGACGCTGCCCGGTGGCGAGATCACCGTCATGGGGTTCCTCGACGGCTCCGAGGCGGCGGAGACCGGGATCGCGCCGGGCGACGAGGCCGAGTCCGTCAGCGCCGGGGCGCTCGTCAACGTCTGGGGCGGGCCGATCTACTCGGGCTACCTCATCCTCGTCGACGCCGATCCCGCCGACGGGGCACCGTCGTCGGCGCCGGCCGGACTGGCCGCCGTCGAGGCGATGCCCCCACCCGTCCTCCCGACCGGAGGGCTCAACCTGCGCAACCTTGCCTACGCCGTGGAGTGGTTCCTCTTCGGAGGGTTCGCCCTGGTCCTGTGGGGGCGGATGATCCGCGACGAGGTGCGCGCGCGCCGAGACGAGACCTCGAGCGCCGCAGCCGTCGCGGACGCGAGCGCTCGCACCACCGACCCGGTGCGGTGAGCGTGGACAACGGCCCGACGGGCGGCACCCCGCCGTCGGCGACCACCGTGCCCCTGACGATCCGGCGGTTCACCGACGACGACCGGGCCGCCGTCATCGACCTGTGGCGCCGGTGCGACCTGACGCGGCCGCGGAACGACCCCGACCGGGACATCGATCGCAAGCTCACCGTGCAGCCCGAGCTGTTCCTCGTGGGAGAGGACGACAGCGGCGCCGTCGTCGCCTCGGTCATGGCCGGGTACGACGGTCACCGCGGCTGGATGAACTACCTCGCCGTGGACCCCGGGGCACGTGGGCGCGGGCACGCGCGCGCCCTGATCGAGCGGGTCGAGGCGGAGCTGCTCGAGCGCGGGTGCCCCAAGGTGAACCTGCAGGTCCGCAGCAGCAACGCCGCCGTGCTCGATCTCTACCGCCGGCTCGGCTACACCGTCGACGACGTCGTCAGCATGGGCAGACGCCTCGTCGAGGACTGACCCACCTGCCCCTCGTCGAGACGGTCGTCACGCTCACCGAGGACGACGACGACGGGCGCGGTGCTCAGTCGCGCTGCCAGGAGTGCCAGAGGGCGGCGTAGGAGCCGTTGGCGGCGACGAGGTCGTCGTGCGGACCGATCTCGTCGATGCGACCCTCGGACACGACCGCGACGCGGTCGGCGTCGTGAGCGGTGTGCAGACGGTGCGCGATCGCGACCACGGTGCGGCCGTGCAGCACCGCCGACAGCGACCGCTCCAGGTGCCTCGCGGCACGCGGGTCGAGCAGCGAGGTGGCCTCGTCGAGCACGAGCGTGTGCGGGTCGAGGAGCACGAGCCGGGCGAGCGCGACCTGCTGCGCCTGCGCCGGGGTGAGCTCGACCCCGCCCGATCCGACCATCGTGTCGAGGCCGTCCTCGAGCGCGGACGCCCACCCCCACGCGTCGACGGCGCGCAGCGCATCGGAGAGCTCGGCGTCGGTCGCGTCCTCGTGAGCCAGCCGCAGGTTCTGCGCGAGCGTGCCCACGAACACGTGGTGCTCCTGCGTCACCAGCGCCACCTGCCCGCGCAGGTCGCCGAGCGGCAGATCCACGAGCGGCACGTCGCCGACCGTCACCGAGCCGCCGGTGGGCGGGTGGATGCCCGCGAGCATCCGGCCGAGCGTCGACTTGCCGGCGCCCGACGGTCCGACCACCGCCAGCCGTTCCCCCGGTGCGAGATCGAGATCGATGCCGTGCAGCACGTCCTGACCCTCGCGGTAGGCGTAGCGCAGGTCGCGGGCGCGCACGTCCTCGCCGCCGGGCTGCGCACCCGTCGGCTCCCGGTCCTGCGCCACCAGCGAGACCCCGAAGATGCGCGCCAGCCGGGCGGCGCCGACCTGGATCTCGTCGAGCCAGAAGATCAGCTCGTCGACCGGCCCGATGACCTGGACGGCGTAGAGCACCACCGTCGTGACGGCACCGACGCTCGCCTGACCCGTGCCGGCCAGGTACGCACCCCATCCGAGGATCGCGATGATCGGCAGGATGAAGGCTCCGTCGAGCCCGGGGAACAGCCAGCAGCGCAGCCAGAGGGTGTACTTCTCGGCGTCGAACGCCTCGCGGATGTCGGCGTCGATGCGGTCCCGACGGCGCCGGCCGAGTCCGAGGGCGTCGATCGTCCGTGCACCCTCGACCGACTCGGTCAGGGTGCCGTTGATCGCGGCGTACGACGCCGACTCCCGCAGGTAGCCAGCGCTGGCGCGCTTGAGGTACCAGCGGCACACCACCAGCAGCAGCGGCACCCCGACGAACATGCCCAGCGCGACGAGCGCGTTGGTGAGCACCGCGGCGAGCACCGTGAGCAGGATGCTCGCGATCGAGACGAGCACACGCGGGACGCCGAACCGCACCGTGAAGTTGATGCGGTCGACGTCGTTGGTGGTCCGGGCGATCAGGTCGCCCGTCCCCGCGCGCTCGACCGTCGACAGCGGCAACGAGGTGACCGTGTCGATGAGGTCCTCGCGCATCTCGGCGAACACCTGCTCGCCGAGCACGATGGACGCGCTCTGCGCCTGCCGCACCAGCACGGTCTGCAGCAGCACGGCCAGGGCGAGGCCACCGGCCATGAGGTCGATCGCGCTCGCGCTCGTCCCGCTGGTGACGTCGTCGATGATCCGCCCGAGCAGCCATGGCCCGGCGAGCCCGGCGACGGCCGCGCCGGTGTGCAGCGCGACGACGCCGACCAGCCCGCGGCGGTGGCGCACGAGCAGCTCACCCGTGCGCGCTCGCAGCACCGAGGGCTCCGCGACCGGCAGCTTCATCGTGCACCTCCCTGCTGGGCGAGCGAACGCTCGCTCTCGTCCCCGTCATCGGCAGCCGCGCGGCTCACCACGCGGCGGTAGGCCATCGGCCAGTGCTCGCCGGCGGCCGCGCGCTCGAGCAGCTCGCGGTGAGCACCACGCACGACCACCCGGCCCTCGACGACGAACGCGACGTCGTCGACCACGTCCAGGACGAGCGGGCTGGCCGAGACCACGGCCGTGGTCCGCCCGTGCCGTGCCTTCCGCAGGTTCGCGGCGATCCGTGCCTCGGTGTGAGCGTCGACGGCGGAGGTCGGCTCCACCAGGAGCAGCACCTCGGCGTCGGCGAGCAGGGCGCGCGCGAGCGCCACCCGCTGACGCTGCCCGCCCGACAGCGACCGGCCCTTCTCGGCGATCTCGCCGTGCAGGCCCTCCCGCATCGAGTCGAGCACGTCCTGGGCGTCCGCGACGGCCAGCGCCTCCCGCAGGTCGGCCTCGCTCGCGCGGCCGCGGATGTCGAGCTCCGTGGCGAGCGTGCCCGTGAACAGCGACGGCGTCGGTTCGGACAGCACGATGCGCTCGCGCACCTGCGCGAGCGGGTACGACGTCAGAGGGGAGCCGCCCCAGGACACGTCGGCCGCCGTCTCGTCGAATCGAGCCATCCGGACGAGGATGTCCGCCGTCGAGTCGGGATCGGGGCTGACGAGCGCGACCATCTCGCCCGGCCGCACCTCCAGACCGGACCGCTGGTCGACGAGCGGCAGCCCGGGCGGGGGCGCGGTGGCGGTGCCGTCGTCCACGACGTCGTGCTGGGTGCGCAGGACGCCGATGATCTTGCGTGCCGCGACGACCGCGCGGGTGCCGTTCTGGACCGCCTGCGTGGCCGAGCGCAACGGCTGCGTGAGGAACGTCGCGTAGCCGTAGAACGTCACGAGCTGACCGGTGGTGATCTCGCCCCGGAGCGCGAGGTGCGCGCCGAACCAGACCACGCCGGCGAGGAACAGCCCGGGGAGGAGCACCTGCAGCGCGTCGAGGTTGGACTGCACGCGTGCCACGTCGACACCGGCGCGCCGCACCTGCTGGGACTGCTCGGCGTACCGCCGCGAGAACGCGTCCTCGCCCCCGATGCCGCGCAGGATCCGCAGCCCGGCCACCGTGTCCGAGCCGATCGTCGTCAGGCGGCCCGACTCCTCGCGCTGCTTGGCCTGCTTCGCCTGCAGCGGCTTGACGAGGAGTCCGAGGACGGCGGCCACGAGCGGCAGCCCGGCAAGCACCGCGATTCCGAGCGTCACCGAGCTCTGCATCAGCACGATCCCGACGACGACGTACGTGACGACGCCGCCGAGGAGCCGGGCGGCGTGCGCGTAGATCTCACCCAGTCGCAACGCGTCGGAGGCGACCGTCGCGACGACCTCGCCGGTGGGCAGCTCCTTGGTGATCGCCGAACCCGTGCGGGTGACGTGGTGGCCGACGAGCTGGGAGGCGTTGAGCGAGGCGCGCAGCCAGTTCTCGACGTCGAACCGGTGCCCGACCGAGTTGGAGACGACGGTCACGAGCCCGACACCGGCGAGCACGAGGCACCACATCAGCAGCGGTCGCGTGAGACCGTGCTGGAGCCCGTCGTCGATCGCGCGGCCGAGCACGTAGGGGAGCGCGGCCTGGCAGACGGCGCCGATGATGCCGAACACGACCGCGGCCGCGAGCACGCCGGCCTGACGCCGTGCCTGCCACATGAGGAAGGCGAAGGGCGTGGTCAGTGGAGGGGATCCTGGATCGGCCTCAGGAAGGGGACGCACAGGGTTCAACGCTAGGCCTGGGCGCCGACGCTGGCGAAGCCTTATTCGCAGCGGTGATGAGCGGCATGCTCCTCGGTGTCGGGTCCGGTTGTGGGCGGCGGCCGCGGTCAGCCGGCCAGCATCTCCAGGACCGCCTTCTCGAGCGCCGCCTGCCGTGTCTCCGGGCTCCGGTGCCGCTTGCGCGCGACGTCGGCGATCGTGGTCCCCGACTCGTAGAGGTCGATGACCCGCGGGTCGATGTAGGAGTTCTTCGCGATCGTCGGCGTGTTGCCGAGATAGGACGCGACCTCCTCCACGGCGGCCTTGATCGCACGACGCCGCGACGACGTCGTGGCGCCCGGCTCGTCGGAGGTCGCGAGCGCGGCGGCGGCGATGACGGTCGCGTGCCACGTCCGAAAGTCCTTGGCGGTGAGCTCGCCGTCGAAGAGCTCGGCCAGGTACCCGTTGACGTCGCCCGCGTCGAGATCGAGCCACGCGCGCTCGCGCTGGTAGGAGAGCAACCGGTCGCCGCCCCGGCGCCGGCGCATCAGCTGCAGGGCCTCGACGACGTCCGGGTCGGCGATCGTGATGGTGTGCTCGATCCCGGACTTGCCGACGAACGAGAACGTCAGCACGCCGTTGCGTAACCGCACGTGCCGCCGCTGCAGCGTCGTCAGCCCGAAGCTGCCGCCCTCGGCGTACGCATCGCTGCCGATCCGGAAGTAACCCTGGTCCAGCAGCCGGACGGCGACGGCGGTGGCGCGCTCGAGCGGCATCCCGCTCGACTCGAGGTCGCGGGCGATCCGACGGCGGGCGGCACCGAGACGGTGCGCCGCGTCGAGCACGCGGTCGAACTTGAGCCGGTCCCGCTTGATCCGCCAGTCGGGGTGGTAGAGGTACTGCCGACGACCGGCGTCGTCGGTGCCGACCGCCTGCAGGTGTCCGTTCGGGTGGGGGCAGATCCAGACGTCGCGCCACGCCGGTGGGATCGCCAGGGAACGGATGCGTTCGACGTCCTCGGCGCTGACCGGGTCGCCGTCGGCGTCGACGTAGGAGAAGCTCGAGCCGCGACGACGGCGGGTCCACCCACGTGAGCTCGGCGAGACGGTGCGCAGACGGACCATGACCACATCTTCACCCGGCCCGCGCGCCGTCGCGAGCAGATCGGCGTGGGCAGGCACCGCGCGCGGTGGGCGACAATGGCGTCCGTGACCTCCGACGCCTCCGAGACCGCCCAGCCGCCTGCCCCCCGTCTCGACGAGCGCAAGGTCCGCGCCGCCTTCGGCCGGTACCGGGTGATGGCCTTCGTCACCGGCGGCATGCTCCTGCTGCTGTGCGTCGAGATGGTGCTCAAGTACGTGGTCCAGGTGAACGGTCTGGCCGTCCCCGGCGACATCGGGAGCGCGCGGCCCGTCCTGGGGGACTGGATCGCGATCGTGCACGGCTGGATCTACGTGATCTACGCCGCGACCGTGTTCGACCTGTGGTCGCGGATGCGGTGGTCGTTCGGTCGGATCGTCGCACTGATCGCGGGTGGTGTCGTGCCGGTGCTGTCGTTCGTGATGGAGCGTCGTGCCAGAGTGTGGGTCGACGAGCGACTGGCGCAGGTGCCGGCCGACGCACCCACGCAGGAGGACCGATGAGCTACGTCACCGGCAAGATCTGGCGGCTGAACGACGGCGCCGAGGAGGCTGACCTGCTCGTGCTGCTCGAGGAGCAGGTCGCACCCCGCTACGCCGAGCTGCACGAGGACGTCGTGCTCGGTCTGCTCCGTCTGGACGACGGCGCGTATCTCGCCACCCAGCGGTGGCCCGACAAGGCCGCCTTCGAGGCCGCGACGACGGGCGAGGACTACGACCGGTGGCTGCGTCGCTACCACCCCGTGCTCGCGCTCTGGGGCGCATCCGCGACCCTCGAGCAGGAGTGGGCGGGCGAGGAGATCCGCTGACTCCTCGCGCCCCGGACGCCGTCGGGAGGCGCGGGGCATCGCCGATATCCTGACGCGGTGACGTCGCCTGCCGAGCAGCACCGCCCCGTCCTCGTCGTCGACTTCGGCGCTCAGTACGCCCAGCTGATCGCACGCCGCGTGCGCGAGGCCAAGGTGTACTCCGAGATCGTCCCGCACAGCATGACCGTGGCGGACATGCTCGCGAAGGACCCCGCCGCGATCATCCTGTCCGGTGGGCCGTCGTCGGTCTACGAGGAGGGCGCGCCCCGCGTCGACGAGGCCCTGTTCGGTGCCGGGGTCCCGGTGCTGGGCATCTGCTACGGGTTCCAGGCGATGGCGGCGGCGCTGGGCGGCACCGTCGCCCGCACGGGGACCCGCGAGTACGGCGGCACCGGGGTCGAGGTGACCGAGCCGGGGGTGCTGCTCGACGGGTCGCCGCCGGACCAGACGACGTGGATGTCCCACGGCGACGCCGTCCAGGCCGCCCCGGACGGGTTCGCGGTGCTCGCCACCTCGCCGGGCTCGCCCATCGCCGCGTTCGAGGACCGCACACGGCGCCTGTTCGGGATGCAGTGGCACCCGGAGGTCAAGCACTCGGTGCTCGGCCAGGACACGCTCGAGAACTTCCTGTACGACGGCGCCGGGTTGGCCCCCGACTGGACGCCCGGCAACGTCATCGCCGAGCAGGTGGAGGCGATCCGCGCCCAGGTCGGCTCGGCGCGCGTCATCTGCGGGCTGTCCGGTGGTGTCGACTCGTCGGTGGCCGCGGCGCTCGTGCAGCGCGCCGTCGGCGACCAGCTCACCTGCGTCTTCGTCGACCACGGTCTGCTGCGCGAGGGCGAGGCGGAGCAGGTCGAGACCGACTTCGTCGCCGCGACCGGCGTCAACCTCATGGTCGTCGACGCGCGCGACCGGTTCCTGTCGGCGCTCGCCGGGGTGACCGACCCCGAGGCCAAGCGCAAGATCATCGGCCGCGAGTTCATCCGGGTCTTCGAGCAGGCCGCGCGCGAGGTCGTCGAGGCGGCGCACGACGCGGTCGGGTCCGAGGAGGTGAGGTTCCTCGTCCAGGGCACGCTCTACCCCGACGTCGTCGAGTCCGGCGGCGGCGAGGGCGCGGCCAACATCAAGAGCCACCACAACGTCGGCGGCCTGCCCGACGACCTCCAGTTCTCCCTCGTCGAGCCGCTGCGCACGCTCTTCAAGGACGAGGTGCGCGCCGTCGGGCTCGAGCTCGGGGTCCCCGAGGCGATCGTCTGGCGCCAGCCGTTCCCCGGTCCCGGGCTCGGCATCCGCATCGTCGGCGAGGTGACGGCGCAGCGGCTCGAGACGCTGCGCGCCGCCGACGCGATCGCGCGGGCCGAGCTCACCGCCGCCGGGCTCGACCGCGAGATCTGGCAGTGCCCCGTGGTGCTCCTCGCCGACGTCCGCTCGGTCGGCGTCCAAGGTGACGGCCGCACCTACGGCCACCCCATCGTGCTCCGCCCGGTGTCCAGCGAGGACGCCATGACGGCCGACTGGACCCGCCTGCCCTACGACGTCCTCGCCCGGATCTCCACCCGCATCACCAACGAGGTCGCCGACGTCAACCGCGTCACCCTCGACGTCACCAGCAAGCCGCCGGGGACGATCGAGTGGGAGTGAGGGCGCGGGGCTGAGGTCTCGCCTCGGTGCTGCGGCGCATCCGAGAAGGATTGCGCGCGGCAAGATCCATCCGCGCGGGGCGCGACGTCGTCGCGCTCCGCGCTCCCGCCAGGCCCGGCCATTGCCGCGCGCCATCCTCCTCGGCTCCGCCGTCGGCTCCCGGCGAGGTCAGCCGGGGGAGGGTGAGCGTCGAGCGGGCGGCGCCCACGACGAGGTGCGCGTGGTTCTTGGACCTACGATCGGTGCGTGAGCGTGCCGGTGATCCTCGACGTCGACACCGGGGTGGATGATGCGTGCGCGTTGCTGCTCGCGGCGCGGCACCCGGGGCTGGAGCTGCGGGCCGTGAGCTGCGTGGGCGGGAACGCGCCACTGGCCGACGTCGTCGCCAACACCCTCACGGTGCTCGACGTCGCGGGGCGGTCGGGCGTGCCGGTCGCGGCGGGCGCGGCGCGACCGCTGATCGCCGACCCCGTCGACGCCCGCCACGTGCACGGCGACGACGGGATGGCGGACCTGCCGCTGCCGCGCTCGCGACGAGCGCCCTACCCCGGTCACGCGATCGAGCTGCTGCGGGACGTGCTCACCGGCGCCGTCGACGCCGACGAGGCGGACAGGATCACCCTGATCCCGCTCGGCCCGATGACGAACATCGCCCTGCTGCTGCGGACCTACCCCGAGGTGGCGCCCGGGATCCGCCGCATCGCGTTCATGGGCGGCGCCGTCGGCTACGGCAACGCCACCGCGGCCGCCGAGTTCAACGTCTTCCACGACCCCGAGGCCGCGGCCATCACGCTCGACGCCTGCGCCGACCTCGGCATCGACGTCACCATGTACGGCCTCGACGTCTTCTACCAGCCCCGTGTCACCCGGGCCCGGGCGGCCGCGCTGAGCGAGTCACCGATCGACACACCGGCGGGCCTGGGAGGCAGGCTCATCGAGTTCCAGTGCGACCGGTTCGAGGACGACTCGGCCACCATCGGGGACGCCGGCGCGGTCGCGACCGTGCTCGCGCCCGACCTCCTGCAGACCGAGCGCCGTCCCGTGCGGGTGGAGCTCGCCGGGAGCTGGTCGCGCGGCCGCACCATCGTCGACGGCCGCGACTGGAGCGGCGACCTCGCCCACGACCCACACGGACCGGCGCCGCTGCTCGCGGACGTCGCCGTCGGCATCGACGCCGACGCCGTCGCGCAGCTGTGGCTCGACGCCGTCACGGCGCCGCGATGAGCGAGCAGACCACGCCGTTCCGGGGCTGGATCGCCTCGACGGGGACGACGAGCGGTGTCCGCATCGTGGTCGGGTCGTGGGACGACGGCCCGTTCGGACGGGTCGACGACGTCATGATCGCGACCCCGGACGGCCGCCGTCGGCTGCTCGCCCCGACGGCCGCGCTCGCGGCCGAGATCGAGGAGCGCTACGCCTTCGACGAGGTCGTGATCGGCGAGGTGCGCGCCCGGCGCGGTCGCACCTGGTCGGTCACCGCGCCCGGTCTCGACCTGCTGCTCGTCCCGGGACGCCGCACCTGGCTCGGCGAGGCGCTGCGGCTGGTCCCACCCCCGATCCGTGAGAGCGAGGGGTGGGCACGGGTCTGCGACCCCGTCGCCGCAGCCGCGATGCCCGGCGTCCGCACCCACGCGAGGATCGCCGACTCCCGGCTCTGGTACGCGGCTCGCGATCACCATCGCCTCGTCGCCGTGGGCGGAACGCTCGACGGACGCAGTCTCGGGCGCATCGCACCGCTGCTGCCGCCGGTCGACTTCGGGACGGCGTCGGCGCCCGCCGGCCCGTGCATCACGAGGGTCTCGAGCCACCGGCTCCGCCGCCCGTCCACGCCGGCCGCGCCCTAGGCTTGACTCGTGCGGATCGTCCATGTCTCCGACTGCTATGCGCCGCGGGTCGGTGGCATCGAGAGCCAGGTCCAGGACCTCGCGGTCCATCAGGCGCAGCAGGGCCACGCCGTCCACGTGCTCACCGCCACCGCGCTGCCGGAGGACGCCGACAACCGGTACCGGGCCACCACCACGGACGCGCCGGGTCTGCGTGTGCACCGGCTCGCCTCCCCGATCACGTTCGGGCTGCCGGTCCACCCGCGGGGGTACACGCTCACCCGCCGTGCCCTCGAGCTGATCCGCCCCGACGTCGTGCACGTCGCCGCGGGCGTGGTCTCGCCCTTCGCCTTCGACGGCGCCCGCGCGGCCCGGTCGCTCGGCCTGCCGCTCGCCGTGACCTGGCACTGCATGCTCGACGGCGTCGAGCCGCTGGTCTCGCTCGGCGCCTCGGCGACCGGGTGGGACCGCGCCGCGTTCGCGCCGAGCGCGGTCAGCTCGGTCGCCGCCGCCCGGGTCGCCGCCGCGCTGCGCCGCGACGACGTCACGGTGCTCCCGAACGGTCTCGACCTCGCGCCGTGGCGTGCGGTCGCGACGGCGGACCGGGTCGGCGACGCGCGCACCCTCCGGGTCGTCGCGACGCAGCGCCTCGCGCCGCGCAAGCGCGCGCTGCCGCTCCTGCACGCCGTCGCGGCCGCCCACGAGCGGCTCGGCCGTCACGCGGACGGCACCCCCCGGATCCGGCTGACGCTGGTCGGCGGCGGGCCGGCCGAGGCGCAGGTGCGGGGCGAGATCGCCGCCCGCCGTCTGGACGACGTCGTCACGATGCTCGGCAAGGTCCCGCGTGCCGTGCTGGCGAGCCTGTACCGCGACCAGGACGTGTTCGTCGCTCCGGCGGAGCTCGAGGCCTTCGGGATCGCCGCGCTCGAGGCGCGCGCGAGCGGGCTCGTCGTGGTGAGCCGGGCGGGGACCGGGGTCGGCGAGTTCGTGACGGACGGTGTCGACGGCGTCCTGGCGCCGTCGGACGACGCCCTGGCGCAGGCGCTGGTCCGGCTGGCCGACGACCGCCCCCTCCTCGCCCGGCTCCGCGAGCGCAGCGTCGCGGACCCCCCGCGCGTCGACTGGACCGACGTCCTCGGCGTCTCCGACGAGCTCTACCACCGAGCGATCGACGCCGCCGACCCGACGGCGGCCGGCGCTCGTCGTCGCCGACCAGGGCGTTCTGCCCGCTGACCCAGGTCATACCGGGCACAACATCCTGCTCGTCGGGTGCGTCGACCCCGGCGCGCCCACCCTCACGATTGGCGGTGCCAGCAGGTTCTGACGTAGTGTCATATCCATGGACATCGTCACCGGGATCCTCGTCGTGCTGCACCTGATCGCATGGGCCCTCGTGCTCGGTGGCGTGGCCACGCGGATGCGCAAGCCGGAGCTCAGCTCCGGGGTCTGGCACGGCATCCTCACCGCGCTCGTCACCGGTCTGCTGCTCGTCGGCGTGCACGAGATGGGCGACGACCCGGTCAACCACGCCAAGGTGGCCGTCAAGCTGGTCGTGGCGCTCGCCGTGGCGGTGCTGGTGTGGCGCGGACGCCGTCAGGAGTCGGTGACGACGGGCTATCTCGGGGCGATCGCCGGGCTCACCGTGCTCAACATCGCCGTCGCGGTGCTCTGGAGCTGAGACCGCTGGCACTCGTGACCTCTTGAGTGCCAGGGCCCTCGTGCCGCACCATGCTGCTCACCCAGATCACACCGGTGTGAGACGACGCAGCATGAGGTGAGGGGAGGGCCCGATGACATCGGTGGAGGTGGCGCCACTGTCCTCGGGAGGCCGGCTGGCCGGGTTCCTGGTCTCGGGTCGGTGGCCGAGGTCGACCCTGGAGTGGCAGCAGCTGCTGGTCCTGGTGGTGAGGTTCGCGGGCGTGCCGGGGATGGTGCCGGTCACGACGGTCTTCGCCGTCCATGAGACCGGCCTCGACGACGCGGCGGTCGAGGCCGTCGGGCTGATCCGGGCCGAGGGGCCGGTGCTCGGCGACGACGCGCTCGCGCCCGGTCACTTCGGCGAGCTCCGGCCGCCGGCGTTGAAGGCGCTGCACCCGCCCACCGAGACGGTGCCGGACCTGCCCGAGGTCGAGACCGCCTCCGGGTGCCTGCTGGTGCCCGGGCTGCCGCACCTCGGGCTGGACCACCGCGCCTCGTGGGCTCACGTCGACCACTCCGGCGCCGTCACACGGCTGCACAGCCGCGCCGGCGTCGACCCCTGGGACGACGTGGACACCGCCGTCCTGGCGATGCTGCTGGCCGCGTGAGCCAGGACGGGGCGAGTCCCGCTCGGGCTCGTCTCGGGCAGCCGCTCTTGGCACACTGACCACGTGACGGGGTTCGAGCTGCTCATCGCGGCGCTGCTGATCGCCGGCCTGGTCGGGGTGGTGATCCAGGTGCTCCCGGGGACCCTGCTGGTCCTGGGCGGCATCGTGCTCTGGGCCACCGAGACCGGCAGCGGTGCCGCCTGGGCGGTGCTCGCGATCGCCGTCGTCGCGGTCGCCGCGGCCTGGGTGGGCAAGTACCTGCTCGCCGGACGAGGGCTGAAGAGGGCCGAGGTCCCGAACCGGAGCCTGCTGGTCGGCGGCGTCCTCGGCGTGATCGGCTTCGTCGTCATCCCCGTGATCGGGTTGCCGCTGCTCTTCGTGCTCGGTATCTACCTGGCCGAGCAGGTCCGGCTCAAGGACAAGGCTCGGGCCTGGGCCTCCACGAAGGCGGCGATCAAGGCCACGGGCATCACGATCCTCGTCGAGCTCGCCGGCGCGATGGTCGCCGTCGGCGCGTGGGTCGTGGCGATCATCGCGACCTGAGCGGGCCGGTCCGCACCGGCGTCCTCGAAACCGACGTAGGTTGGTGGCACCAGCCGAGGAGAGGATCGCCATGAAGGACAAGGTCGCCCTGGTCACCGGAGCCGGATCGGGCATCGGGGAGGCGTCCGCTCGACGGCTCGCCGCCGAGGGAGCGAAGGTCACGCTCGTGGGACGGACGGAGTCCGAGCTCGAGGAGGTCGCCGACGCGATCCGCGGCGACGGCGGGCAGGCGCTCGTCGCGCTCGCCGACGTCGCCGACTCCGACGCGGTCGCGGCTGCTGTCGCGGCGACGATCGACACCTTCGGCGGTCTCGACGTCGTGGTCGCCAACGCCGGCGTCAACGGCACCTGGGCGGGGATCGATGACCTGACGGTGGAGGACTTCCGCAGCACCCTCGACATCAACCTCGTCGGCACGTTCGTCACGATCAAGCACGCGGTGCCGCACCTTCCGCGTGGAGGCTCGATCGTGGTGACGGCGTCGGTCAACGGCACCCGGATGTTCTCCAACACCGGCGCGAGCGCCTACTCGGCGAGCAAGGCGGGCCAGGTCGCGCTGACCAAGATGCTCGCCGTCGAGCTCGGCCCGCGCGGCATCCGCGTGAACGTGATCTGCCCGGGCGCGATCGACACCGAGATCAGCGACAACACCAAGCACGAGAGCGCCGACGTCCAGATCCCCGTCGAGTTCCCCCGCGGCCCGATCCCGCTCACCGGGTCCACGCCGGGCTCGTCGGACCAGGTCGCCGACCTCGTGCTGTTCCTCTCCTCCGACGCCGCTTCGCACGTCAGCGGCACCGAGGTCTGGATCGACGGCGCCCAGTCCCTGCTGCAGGGCTGACCGGAGCCGCCGGCGTCGTCGGTGCCAGCGCCTATCCTGGGCGGCGCGATGACCTCCTTGTTCAGCGACCTGCCGCTCTTCGGCTCCGGTGCCGCGCCCCGGCCCGATGCCGAGTCCCACCTGCCCCGCGTGATGGCGCCCCGCGAGACCGATCCCGAGCCCGACGGCGGCCCGTCCGGTTCGCTGGTCGCCGATGCGCTGGTCGAGGGTCTGAACCCGCCGCAGAAGCAGGCGGTCACCCACGCCGGTGGGCAGCTGCTCATCATCGCGGGGGCGGGCTCGGGCAAGACCCGGGTGCTGACGCACCGCATCGCCTACCTGCTCGCCACCGGGCGGTCCAAGCCCGGCGAGATCCTCGCGATCACCTTCACGAACAAAGCCGCCGCCGAGATGCGGGAACGTGTCGAGGAGCTGGTCGGTCCGCGTGCGCGCACCATGTGGGTGTCGACCTTCCACTCGGCGTGCGTGAGGATCCTGCGCCGGGAGGCGAAGACGATCGGGCTGCGCAGCAGCTTCTCGATCTACGACGCCGCCGACAGCCAGCGGCTGATGACGCTCGTGTGCCGCGAGCTCGACCTCGACCCCAAGCGCTTCCCGCCCAAGGCGTTCAGCCATCGGGTGTCCGACCTCAAGAACGAGCTCGTCGACCCCGACGACTACCTCACGACGGCGGCGAACAACCCGTTCGAGCAGAACCTCGCCGCCGCCTACAAGAGGTACCAGGAGCGGCTGCGGCAGGCGCACGCGCTCGACTTCGACGACATCATCATGACGACCGTCCACATGCTGCAGGCGTTCCCCGACGTGGCCGAGCACTACCGGCGCCGGTTCCGTCACGTGCTGGTCGACGAGTACCAGGACACCAACCACGCCCAGTACGTGCTGGTCCGCGAGCTCGTCGGCATCCGCGCCGACGGGAGCTGGGCGACCGAGGGTGTCGAGCCGGCCGAGCTCACCGTCGTCGGCGATGCCGACCAGTCGATCTACGCCTTTCGCGGCGCGACGATCCGCAACATCATCGACTTCGAGACCGACTACCCGGACGCGGCGACGATCCTGCTCGAGCAGAACTACCGGTCGACGCAGACGATCCTGTCGGCCGCGAACGCCGTCATCTCCCGCAACCCCGGCCGCAAGCGCAAGAACCTGTGGACCGACTCCGGCGCCGGCCCGCAGATCATCGGCTACGTCGCCGACAACGAGCACGAGGAGGCGCGCTTCATCGCCTCCGAGATCGACCGGCTCTCCGACGAGGGCGACGTCAAACCGGGCGACGTCGCGATCTTCTACCGCACCAACGCGCAGTCGCGCGCGCTGGAGGAGGTGCTGGTCCGCGTCGGGCTGCCCTACAAGGTCGTCGGCGGCACACGCTTCTACGAGCGCCGCGAGATCAAGGATGCCGTCGCCTACCTGCGCGCGATCGTCAACCCCGATGACGCCGTCAGCATCCGGCGGATCCTCAACGTCCCCAAGCGGGGGCTGGGGGAGCGGACCGAGGCGATGCTCACGGCGCACGCCGAGCGGGAGCGGATCAGCTTCGGTGCCGCCGTCGGGCAGGCCGAGCAGGTGCTCGGGCTCGCTGCCCGGGCCGTCACCACGCTGACCGAGTTCGCCGCCATGCTCGATCGGCTGCGCACGGCCGCCGAGGCGGGTGCCACACCCGCCGAGCTGCTCGACACCGTGCTCGAGGAGTCCGGTTACCTCAAGGAGCTCCGGGCGAGCGAGGACCCGCAGGACGCCTCGCGCGTGGAGAACCTCGCCGAGCTGCACGCCGTCGCGGCCGAGTTCGCCGAGACCGACCCCGACGGCGATCTGGGCGACTTCCTCGAACGTGTCGCGCTGGTCGCCGACGCGGACCAGATCCCCGAGGGTGCCGGCGAGTCGGGTGTGGTCACGTTGATGACCGTCCACACGGCCAAGGGGCTGGAGTTCCCGGTGGTCTTCGTGACCGGCCTGGAGGATGGCACGTTCCCGCACCAGCGCTCGCTCGCCGACTCCGACGAGCTCGCCGAGGAGCGGCGGCTCGCGTACGTCGCGCTGACCCGCGCGCGCGAGCGGTTGTACGTGTCTCGCGCCGCCGTCCGCACCGCGTTCGGGATGCCGAACGAGCTCCCCGAGTCCAGGTTCATCGCCGACGTGCCCGAGGAGCTGATCGACTGGAAGCGACATGAGTCGTCGATGCAGCGCTACCGCGGCGGCTCGTTCGTGGGAGGCAGCGGCGGCTACGGGTCGACCGGTCCGCGCAGCTCGCGGGGCGCCCCACCGCGGGCCCCCCAAGGGGCGGGTGTGGCCCCCGCGCCCCATGCCCCCCAAGATGGTTAATCGAAGCC
>JBMDXU010000186.1:0-10537 GCA_048594485.1 Pseudactinotalea sp.
CATCCTCACGGTGGCCGCGGCGTACGTGATCCTCTTCGTCGCCGCGTCCGTCGATGCACTGAGTCGACTGGGCGACGCCTGAGGATCCGCGTTCGGCGGGAAGAGCCCACCCGCGGCATCCGTTGGCCCTCACCATGACGACCCTCGGAATCATCGGAGCAGGCAACATCGGCAGCCAGGTCGCGCGTGCGGCCGTGGCGAACGGGTACGACGTCGTGATCGCGAACTCGCGGGGCCCGGAGACGCTCGCGGACCTCGTCGCGGAACTCGGCCCGCGCGCGCGTGCGGCGACCCCCGCCGAGGCGGGTGCGGCGGGCGACGTGGTCGTCGTCACCGTGCCGCTGCGGGCGTACCGCGACATCCCGGTCGAGCCGCTCGCCGGCAAGATCGTGATCGACACGAACAACTACTACTGGGAGCGCGACGGCCGCATCGCCGCCCTCGAGGAGGGGCGGGCGACCGTGTCGGGGCTCCTGCAGGAGCACCTGCCCACCTCGAAGGTGGCGAAGGGCTTCAACCACATCATGGCCGCCGACATCACCACCGACGGCCGGCCGCCCGGCACCCCGGGCCGGCGCGCGCTCGCCACGGCGAGCGACCACGAGGACGCCGCGCAGGTGGTCACCGACCTCTACGACGCGATCGGCTTCGACACCGTCAACATCGGTCCGCTGTCGGAGTCCTGGCGCGTCGAGCGCGACAGGCCCGCCTACGTCTCGCGCCAGGACCGCGAGGAGCTGATCGCGAACCTCGCCGCCGCCCCGCGCACGATCTGAGCGCGGACCAGCGTCCGCCGTCAGGAAGAATGAACCGGTGACCAACCTCCTCGGCCCCGAGCCGACCCTGCTCCCCGCCGACCACCCGGACGTCGCCGCGCGTGCGGCGCTGGAGGACGGCGCGACGCTGCGGGAGGCGGCTGCGCGGTACCCGTCGGCGTCCTACGCCTGGGGGCGGCTGGCGCTGGAGGCGCTCGACGCCGGCGACCCCGTCGCGGCGTACGCCTTCGCCCGGACCGGGTACCACCGCGGGCTCGACGCGCTGCGCCGCGCCGGGTGGCGAGGAGCCGGCCCGGTCCCGGCCACGCACGTCCCCAACCAGGGCTTCCTCATCAGCCTGCTCGCGCTCTCGGCCGCCGCGGCGGCGATCGGGGAGACCGAGGAGGCGGACCGCTGCCGCACGTTCGCGCACGACTGCGACCCGGCCGCCGACGACGTCCTCGGCGAAGACTCCGAGACGATGCGGCTCGCCCCGCCGCTGGACTGACCCACGTGCGGGCCTCGGAGGTGGGCTCGGGTTCGTCGACGCACCGCAGTCGATAGGCTCACCTCCCGGACAGCGCCAACGGAAAGGGCAGGTGCGATGCCGGCAGTAGTGGTGCTCGGAGCGCAGTGGGGCGACGAGGGCAAGGGCAAGGCGACCGACCAGCTCGGCTCGCGCGTGGACTACGTCGTCAAGTTCAACGGCGGCAACAACGCGGGGCACACGGTCGTCGTCGGCGACGAGAAGTACGCGCTGCACCTGCTGCCCTCGGGCTTCCTGTCGCCGGGGTGCACCCCGATCATCGGCAACGGCGTCGTCGTCGACCTGGCCGTGCTCTTCGAGGAGCTCGAGGGGTTGAACGCGCGTGGCGTCGACACCTCCAAGCTGCTGATCTCCAGCTCGGCGCACGTGATCCCGAGCTACAACCGCACCCTCGACAAGGTGACGGAGCGGTTCCTGGGCAAGCGCCAGATCGGCACCACCGGGCGCGGCATCGGGCCGACCTACGCCGACAAGATGAACCGCGTCGGCATCCGGATCTCCGACCTGTTCGACGAGGACGTGCTGCGGGACAAGGTCGAGGGCGCGCTCAACCAGAAGAACCAGATCCTCACGAAGATCTACAACCGTCGTGGCGCCGAGGTCGAGGCCGTGGTCGCGGAGCTGCGCGGGTACGCCGACCGCGTCGCACCGATGGTCGCCGACACCGGGCTGGTGCTCAACCGCGCGCTCGACGCCGGTGAGATCGTCGTGTTCGAGGCCGGCCAGGCCACCATGCTCGACGTCGACCACGGCACCTATCCGTTCGTCACCTCCTCGTCGGCGACGGCGGGCGGGGCGTCGACCGGCTCGGGTATCGGCCCGACCCGGATCGACCGTGTCGTCGGTGTCATCAAGGCGTACACGACACGTGTGGGGGAGGGACCCTTCCCGACCGAGCTGGACGACGCCGTCGGCGAGCAGCTGCGCAAGACCGGCGGCGAGTACGGCGTCACCACCGGCCGGCCGCGACGGACGGGGTGGTACGACGCCGTCGTCGCCCGCTACTCCGGGCGTGTCAACGGTCTCACCGACCTCGTGCTCACCAAGCTCGACGTGCTCACGGGATGGGAGAAGGTGCCCGTGTGCGTCGCGTACGACGTCGACGGCGTCCGGCACGACGAGATGCCGATCGACCAGACCGCGTTCGCGAAGGCCACGCCCATCTACGAGGAGCTCGACGGCTGGTGGGAGGACATCTCCGCCGTCCGCCGCTGGGACGATCTCCCGGTCAACGCGCGCCGCTACGTCGAGGCGCTGGAGGAGATGAGCGGCACGCGGATCTCCTCGGTCGGGGTCGGCCCCGACCGCGAGGCGACGATCGTCCGTCACGACCTCCTCGACTGAGCCCGTCGCCGCCGAGAGGGACGGCCGCGCCGAGAGCGAGCGGTTCACCGTTCCCTCGCGGCGGCTTCGTTCCTTCTCGACGGGACGGGGTGGCGGCGTGCCCTAGGTTGTGCTCGTGAGCGACGTCGAGCGCATCACCGCGTTCCTGCTGGCGGCGCTGGTGATCATCGTCATCCCGGGACCCAGCGTGCTGTTCGTCA
Source organism: Pseudactinotalea sp. (assembly GCA_048594485.1). Lineage (GTDB taxonomy): Bacteria > Actinomycetota > Actinomycetes > Actinomycetales > Beutenbergiaceae > Pseudactinotalea. The sequence continues at coordinate 2,847 of JBMDXU010000186.1, forward strand.
TCGGGCGAGCGCTCGCGCTCGGTCGTGCGGCAGCGCTGGCGAGCGTCGTCGGCAACGCGGTCGGCTCGGCCATCGTGCTCGTCCTCGTCGCGGTCGGCCTGGGGCAGCTGGTGCAGGCGTCGGCGATCGCGTTCACCGTGCTCAAGGTGGCCGGCGCGGCCTATCTCGTCTATCTCGGGGTCCAGGCGATCCGGCACCGCGGCGATCTCGACCCCCGGCCCGCCGGCGCTGCCGCCGACGTCCCCGCGCTGGCCCCGATGACCGCGGTCCGGCAGGGCCTCGTGGTCGGGGTGAGCAACCCCAAGGTGTACGTCATGTTCGCGGCGCTGCTGCCGCAGTTCGTCGATCCCGCGGCCGGATCCGTGCCCGGCCAGATGCTGGCGCTCGGTTCGATCGTGTTGCTGATCGGGCTCGTCTGCGACGGCGCCTGGGCGCTCGCGGCGTCGCGGCTGCGCTCGGTACTCACGTCGTCGCCGCAGCGGACCCGCGGCGTGATCACCGCCGGCGGGGTCTCGATGATCGGGCTCGGGGTCTGGATGGCGGCCTCCGCGCGCTCATGAGCGTGGCGGGACACGCCGACGGCGGTCCCGGGCGCCGTCGGGACCGCCGGTTACCGTGATCGGGACACCTCGACTGTCTGGAGCCTCGTCATGTCCATCGGAGTCACCGCCCTGCTGCTGGGCCTCGGCATGGTGCTCGCGCTGCGCTCGAAGATGACCGGTCTGGGTGTGTTCCTCGGTGTCGTGTTCGGGTTCGTCCTCGCACTGACGCCGCTCGGCGGCCCTGTGCGCGATGCGCTCACCGCCCTCGGGGACGCGATCTCGGTCCTCGTCAGCGAGTAGCACCCCATGACGGGCCGCGTCGCCGCCGTCCGGAACCGACTGCTCGTCGCGGTCGGCGCGGTGCTGCTCGCGTGGCTGTTCGGATGGACCTCCGACGAGGGCCTGCTGATGCTGCTGGTCGCCGTCGTCGCACTGGCGCTCGCCGTGATGCGCGGACTGTTCGGCGGGCTCGGGGTGCTCGGCCACTGGCTGTTCCGGTACCGGAGGGTCGGGATCGGCCTGGCCGAGCTGGGCGACATCATCGGCGAGCACCGTGACGACATGCGCCGGGCGGGGCTCGTCGTCTCGCAGCGCCGCCCGCTGATGTGGCGCCGCTGGCACAAGCAGCAGCTGCGGCAGCGACCGCTTCCGGACCTGCTGCCGCGACTGCGGCACCGGCCCTACGACGGCGGTATCCGGGTGACGCTCGAAGCCGTTCGCGCCGGGATGTCCCAGGAGGAGATCCTGCGCGCGCTGCCCCGTCTGCGCTCGGCCTGGGGCGTCGATCAGGTGCGCGCCGTCGCGAAGCCCGGCGGCCGCGTCGTCGAGGTGACGATCCCGTTCACCGACCGGGCTCGAGCCGAGCTCGACCTCGACGACGGCGTCCCGCGCGAGCCCGAGCCGGTGCGGCGGCGCGAACCCGTGGCCGCCCCGGCCCGCGGCGAGCGGCCACCGGACGCGCCCCCGGTGCAGGTGGTGCAGGGCAGCGCGTCCGAACCACGGACGGAGGCGTTCGCCGCGCGGGCACGACCGCCTCGGATCCGGCCCCAGCTCGAACCCGACGAGCGAGGCCACTACGACCTCGAGATGCTTCCGATCGACGCCGCGCGCACGTTCGCCCCTCGGTCTCCCGACGACATGAGCCGCGCGTTGCCGGTCACCGCGGCCGCGGACGACGAGCCGCCGCCGAGCACGGACGAGATGCCTGTGATCGCCCCGCCGACCCGGGTCCCGACGAGTGTCCCGACGAGTGTCGCGGTGCGCGACACGGCTCGGCCGGCGCGCCGGTCACCCGACGAGCCCACGCCCAACCCGACGCACATCGACGAGCGTGACCTTCGCCTCGGCCCGCACTGGCGCACCGGCAAGGAGCGCTGACGGCTCAGGCGAGCGACGCCGTCGACCGCTCGTCCCAGGCACGCTCGATGGCGCTGACGAGCACGTCGGTGGGGTGCGCTCCGGAGATCCCGTAGCGGCCGTCGATGACGAAGAACGGCACCCCGGTGGCGCCGTACTCGCCGGCGCGAGCGATGTCGTCGGCGACGGCGTCGTCGAACTCCTCACCGGCGAGCACCTCGTCGACGCGGGCGGCGTCGAGCCCGGCGGCGACGGCCATCTCGGCCAGCACGTCGGCATCGGCGATGTCGCGGCCCTCGACGAAGTACGCCGACATCAGTCGCTCCTTGAGGACGTCCTGGGTGCCGGGAGCGCCCTCGGCACGAGCCAGGTGGAGCAGGCGGTGCGCGTCGTGGCTGGAGGCGTGGAGCGCCTTCGACTGGTCGAAGGCCAGCCCTTCGCCGGCCGCGACCTCGTCGACCTGCGCGATCATCCGCCGTCCGGCCTCCTCGCCGCCGCCGTAACGGCGCCCGAGCATCTCCGGCACGGTCTCGGTGCCGACCGCGGGCGCCGTCGGGTCGAGCTCGAACGAGTGCCACACGACCTCGACGTCGTCGCCGTGACGGAACTCCGTCAGCGCCGACTCCAGCCGCCGCTTGCCGATGTAGCACCAGGGGCAGACCACGTCGGCCCAGATATCGATCTTCACGAGGTGGACAACACGGCGGGAGGGCCGGCTGTTCCGGAATGGGCGGACCAGGTGCTCGGTTGCACGGACATGACCGACGCAGACGATCCCCGGCTTCACGAGGTGCTCAGCAACACGAACCTCGGCACGCTCGCCACGCTCAAGCGCGACGGACGTCCCCAGCTCTCCGACGTCACCTACGGCTACGACGCCGCGTCCCGGACGATCCGGATCTCCGTGACCGGGGACCGGGCGAAGACCGCGAACGTGCGCCGTGACCCGAGGGTCAGCCTCGTCGCGCGCAACGCCGACGGCTGGGGTTACGCCGTCGCCGAGGGCACCGGCTCGCTGAGCGACGTCGCCGCGGCCCCCGACGACCCCGCTGCCGACGCCCTCGTCGACCTCTACCGCGACATCCGCGGCGAGCACCCGGACTGGGACGAGTACCGCGCAGCGATGATCGAGCAGCGTCGCCAGGTGCTCACGATCGCCGTCGAACGGGTCTACGGAGCGGTCTGACCGCCCTTCCCACCTTGCTTCGATCTCTCGGTCGTCTGAGACATCGGGCGATGCTCGGAAAGACCGACCCAACGGTGGGGGAGGTGGGGTGTGGGTAGGGTCGTGGGCCGTGAGGATCCTCGTCATCGGCTCCGGCGCTCGTGAGCACGCCCTGGCCCGATCTCTGTCCCTCGACCCGGTGACGACGGCGATCGTCGTCGCTCCCGGCAACCCCGGCACCGCGACGCTGTCGAAGACGACGAACACTGCCGTCATCGCCGACGACCCGGCCGCCGTGGCCGCCCTGGCGCGGTCGGTCGAGGCGGACCTCGTCGTCGTCGGGCCGGAGGCCCCGCTGGTCGCGGGTGTCGCCGACGCCGTTCGCGCGGCCGGCATCCCGGTCTTCGGACCGTCGGGTGCCGCCGCGCAGATCGAGGGGTCGAAGGCGTTCGCGAAGGACGTGATGGCGGCGGCCGCCGTGCCGACGGCGATGGCGCACGTGTGCACGACCCTCGCCGAGGTCGAGGCCGCGATCGACGCCTTCGGGCCGCCCTACGTCGTCAAGGACGACGGCCTGGCCGCCGGCAAGGGGGTCGTGGTCACCGAGGACCGGGACGCGGCGCTCGCGCACGCGGCGGCGTGCCTGGACCACGCACAGGTCGTCGTCGAGGAGTATCTCGACGGCCCCGAGGTGTCGTTGTTCGTGCTCGCCGACGGCACGACCGTGGTGCCGCTCGAGCCTGCGCAGGACTTCAAGCGCCTCCTCGACGGCGACGCCGGTCCGAACACGGGTGGGATGGGCGCGTACTCGCCGCTGACGTGGGCGCCGGAGGGGCTGACGCAGGAGGTCGTCGAGCGGGTCGCGCAGCCGGCGGTGCGCGAGCTGGCACGCCGGGGAACGCCCTTCGTCGGGCTGCTGTACTGCGGGCTCGCGCTGACCTCGCGCGGGCTGCGTGTGGTCGAGTTCAACGCGCGGTTCGGGGACCCGGAGACGCAGGTGGTGCTCGCGCGCCTGCGGTCGTCGCTGGCGACCGCGCTGCACGCCGCCGCCACCGGCACGCTCGGCGACCTGACTCCGCTGCGGTGGTCGGACGACGCCGCGGTCACGGTGGTCATCGCCTCGCACGGCTACCCGGAGTCCGCGCGCACGGGTGACGTCATCACCGGCGTCGACGACGCTGACGGGCTCGACGCGGTCCACGTCCTGCACGCCGGCACCGGCACGTCGGAGGCGGGCGACCTCGTCACCGCGGGTGGCCGGGTGCTCTCCGTCGTCGGGACCGGAAATGACGTCGAGGCAGCGCGTCGGGCGGCGTACGACGGCGTCGCCGCCATCGTGATCGACGGTGGCCAGCATCGCACCGACATCGCCGCCGGGCGCTGACACAGGCTCACCGCTCCGCCCGCGTTCCCAGCGCTGGTCAGGGGCGCTTGGTGTAGGTCGCCTGGGTGCGGATCGGGGTGAAGCCGACGGAGACGTACAACGCGTCGGCGCCCGTCGGATTGGCGGAGTCCACCCCGAGCTCGACGACGTCGTACCGGCCGGAGGCGCCGGCATCGGCGACGGTGGCCTGCAGCACCGCCCTGGCCAGCCCCTGACCCCGCGCTGACCGGCGGGTGCCGAGCAGGCTGATGTAGAGCTCGCGATCCACCCACTCACCGCAGAGCACGTAGGCGAGGACGATGCCGTCGTCCCCCAGGATCACGCGAGAGTCGTCCGCGCGGAAGGAGCGGGCCCCGACGATGTCGGCCCAGCGCTCCGGGCTCTGCGACGTCGAGCCCCAGTGGGTGGAGAAGGCGTCGTTGTGCGCCAGTCGCACGGCCTCGGCCAGCTCGGGCGAGTAGGGGCGGACACGCGGATCCGTGCTGCCGAGCGGCTCACCCGGGAGATCGCGCCTCATGTCGGTGAAGTAGCGGGCGGGCTCGTAGCCGTGAGCGGCGAGCAGCGGGCGGGCATCGCTGCCCTCCTTGCGACCCTCGGCGCGCAGGAGCACGGGTGCGCCGGGGTGCCTCTCGGCGGCGAGTGCGACAGCCCGCGCCTCCATGCGGGCGAGCAGGTCGGTGCCGATGCCGCGCCTACGCCACTGCGGATGGACGCCGCCGGTGAGATCGGCGCGGGCATCGCCGTCGGCGGTGAGCTCAGGACTGACCCGGAGCTGGCCGAACGCGACCAGCTGGTCGCCCTCCCAGGCGGCCCACGAGTCGAGCTCGGGGTCGAAGCCGTGCTCGCTCAGCTCCTCGGCGAGGTCCTCGGCGTCGTAGTACTCGTCCGTGTCGTCGACCTCCGCCAGGAGATTGGTCAGGTCCGCCCACGCGGCGACGGTCTCGGCGGTCAGCGGCGTCCAGGTCGGCATGGTGACAGTCTTCCCGAGGGGAGCAGGCCCCCGCGAGATCAAATCGGCCGGCATCGCCGACCCGGACCGCCCGTTGGGCTCGTTCCTGTTCCTCGGCCCGACGGGCGTCGGGCAGGGGGCCGCGGGACGCGGTTCGCCGGCCGTGCCGCGCGGGCCGGGGCCTCGGCCAGAGTGAGCGCGTCGAGGCCGTCCGGACCAACGCGGAGCAGCGTGCCGTCGAACACCGGTCAGGTCGTCGTGAAGGCCGCTCGGTAGCGCTGGGGCGAGGTGCCGACGAGGGTCTGGAAGTGCGAGCGGAGCAGCGCCGCGGAGGAGAAGCCGACCTCGGTGGCGACGCGCTCGACGGAGGCGTCGGTGCGTTCGAGCAGCTCACGCGCACGCAGCACGCGCTGCTGCAGCAACCACTTGTGCGGCGTCGTCCCGACCTCGGCCGCGAAGCGGCGGGCGAAGGTGCGCTCCGACATCATCGCGCGGCCGGCCAGGCTCGCGACCGAGTGCGGCTCGTGGAGGTTCTCGATCATGTGCGCCAGCACCGGCTGCAGGCTGTCGGCCGTGCACTCCGGGAACGGGATGTCGACGTACTGGCGCTGGCCGCCGTCGCGCTGGGGCGGCACCACCATCCGGCGGGCGATCGTGGTGGCGACGGTCGCGCCGAGCTCACGGCGGACGAGGTGCAGGCACGCGTCGATCCCGGCGGCGGTGCCGGCCCCCGTGATCAGCGAGCCGTTGTCGACGAAGAGGACGTCCATCGTGACGTCGACCGCAGGGAAGCGCTCCTTGAAGTGATCCAGGTGACGCCAGTGGGTGGTGGCCTTCTTGCCGTCGAGGAGCCCGGTCGCGGCCAGCACGAACGCCCCGGAGCAGATCGTGAGGATCGTGGCGCCTCGGGCGTGCGCCTCGCGCACCGTGTCCAGCAGCTCCTCCGGGTAGCCGTCGCCCGGGATCTCGCCGCCCTGCACCTCCGAGGCGGGGAGGATGACGAGGTCGGCGTCGACGGCGTCGGCCCAGGCGTGCGTGGGGACGACCGCGCCCCCGGTCATCATCGCGACCGGTCGGCCGGCCTCCGCGCCCGCCGTGATGAAGTCGAACCTCGGCACGCCGTCCTCGGAACGATCCAGCCCGAAGACCTCGGCCGCGACCGCGTACTCGAAGGCGGCCATCGGTTCGAGGACGAGTGCGGCGACGCGCTGCAGAGCCATGCGGTCACCCTAGTTGGCAGAAATCGTGCGTGCAACGACCTGAGCGCCACTGGTGGCAGGAATGCTGCGGGAGCAGCATTGAGGCCATGGACATCGTCGCTCTTGCTCTCGTCGTCGTCGTCATCATCGCGCTGGTCGCTCAGCTGGAGCGGACCGAGCGCCGTCGGCGCGGCACCCTCGCCGCGCCCTACCTTCACCCGCTCGACCGTGACGCCCAGCGCGTCCACAGCGAGGTCACCCTGCTCGCGCAGTCCGAGCGTGAGGACCTCGCCGTCGCGGCCCGACGGCGTCAGCTCGCCCGCGAGTGGACGCGTCACGCCTGACCGACCCGCGATCGTCCGGCCGATCGACCCAGTCGATCGACTCAGCCGATCGACCCAGCCTCCCGACGACGAACGGCCGACCACCCGCGAGGGTGACCGGCCGTTGCTCGTCCGTCCGGGACGCAGCCCTAGACGGACCCCGAGGTCAGGCCGCGGACGAAGAACCGCTGCAGCAGGACGAAGACCAGGATCGGGAGCGCCATCGAGATGAAGGCGCCCGCGGTGATGAGCTCCGCACCCTGCCCCTGCGTGCCGAGGAGCTGCTGCAGCTGCACGATCACCGTCGTGTTCGACGGCAGCAGGAACAGCTTCGCGATGAGCAGGTCGTTCCAGACCCACAGGAACTGCAGGGTGGCGAACGCGGCGATCGCCGGTGTCGACATCGGTGCCACGAGCCGCCAGAACGTCTGGTAGTGGCTGGCGCCGTCGATCTTGGCCGACTCCACCACCGAGTACGGCAGCGTCGCCATGTAGTTGCGCAGGGTGTACAGGCACAGCGGCATGCCGAAGCCTGTGTGCAGCAACCAGACCGCCACGAACTGGCCGGAGATGCCCACCCCGTTCGGTCCGAGCAGGTCGAGCATCGGAGCGAGCGCGACCTGGATCGGCACCACCATGACGCCGACGATGATCACGAACAGGGCCTCCTTGCCGGGGAAGCTCATGAACGTGAAGGCGTACGCCGCGAACGCGGCGAACATGATCGGCAGGATGGTGGCCGGCACCGCCACGACGATCGTGTTGAGGAACGC
>JBMDXU010000187.1:0-7992 GCA_048594485.1 Pseudactinotalea sp.
AGGTTGTCGACGTCGGCCTCCGTCAGCGGCAACGGGGTGGACGCGGCCAGTCGCCCCCACTCCGCGCGGTCGAACTCGACGAAGGGAGCGTCCTCACTCGTGTCGACGAACGGCGTCACGGCGCCCACTCTTCCACTGAGCACGGGCGAGCGCACATCGACGCCGCGCACGCCGTCGCCGAGCGCCTGGACGGCGTGAGGTTCATCGCCCTTCGGCTGTGCCTGACCGGGATCGGGACGGTCCGCGGATACCCTTGGCGCCCATGTGCGGCATCGTCGGATACGTCGGTTCGTCCACGCCCACCGAGCGACCGCTCGAGGTGGTGCTGGAAGGACTTCGCAGGCTCGAGTACCGCGGCTACGACTCGGCGGGCGTCGCTCTCGCGACACCCGAGGGCCTCGTCAGTGCGAAGAAGGCGGGCAAGCTCGCCAACCTGCTCGCCGAGCTGGACGCCAGGCGGACCCCGCCGAGCACCGCGGCGATCGGCCACACCCGCTGGGCGACGCACGGCGGTCCGACCGACGCCAACGCCCACCCCCACCTGTCCGACGGCGGCCGCCTGGCGCTCATCCACAACGGCATCATCGAGAACTTCCACGCGCTCAAGCGCGAGCTCGTCGAGGCCGGCACCACCTTCCGCTCCGAGACGGACACCGAGGTCGTCGCGCACCTGCTCGCCGGGGCGTACGCCGAGCACGGCGATCTCACCGCGGCGATGCGCGCGACGGTCGGCCGCCTCGAGGGCGCGTTCACCCTGCTGGCGCTGCACGCCGACCAGCCCGGCACCGTCGTCGGAGCTCGGCGCAACTCGCCTCTCGTCATCGGGCTCGGTGACGGCGAGAACTTCCTCGGGTCGGACGTGTCCGCCTTCATCGCCTCCACGCGCGAGGCGATGGAGATGGGTCAGGACCAGGTCGTCACCATCACGGCGGACGCCGTCGAGATCGTCGACGCCGACGGCAACCCGGTGCAGGCCGAGCCGTTCACGGTGGACTGGGACGCCAACGCCGCCGTCAAGGGGGGCTTCGGCTCCTTCATGGACAAGGAGATCCACGACCAGCCGCAGGCGGTCGCGGACACCCTGCTGGGGCGCGCCGCCGAGGACGGTCGGCTCGAGCTCGACGAGATGCGGATCTCGGAGTCGGTGCTCCGGTCGGTCGACAAGATCGTCGTCATCGCCTGTGGCACGGCCGCGTACGCCGGGCACGTGGCCAAGTACGCGATCGAGCACTGGTGCCGGATCCCGGTCGAGGTCGAGCTCGCGCACGAGTTCCGCTACCGCGACCCGGTGGTCAACGCCAAGACGCTCGTCGTCGCGATCAGCCAGTCCGGCGAGACCATGGACACGATCATGGCCGTGCGGCACGCGCGCGAGCAGGGGTCGAAGGTCCTCGCCATCGTCAACACGCACGGCTCGACGATCCCGCGCGAGTCCGACGCCGTGCTCTACACGCACGCCGGCCCCGAGGTGGCGGTCGCCTCCACCAAGGCGTTCCTGGCGCAGATCACCGCCTGCTACCTGCTGGGCCTGTACCTCGCCCAGCTGCGTGGCAACAAGTTCCCGGACGAGATCGCCGACGACCTCGCCCAGCTGCGCGCCATGCCCGAGAAGGTGCAGCGGATGGTCGACGCCGAGGACCAGGTCCGTGAGATCGCGCGGCAGATGAAGGACGTGCCCACCGTGCTGTTCCTCGGGAGGCACGTCGGGTTCCCGGTCGCGCTGGAGGGGGCGCTCAAGCTCAAGGAGCTCGCCTACATCCACGCCGAGGGGTTTGCGGCCGGGGAGCTCAAGCACGGGCCGATCGCCCTCGTGGAGGAGGGGCAGCCGGTGTTCGTCATCGTGCCCTCGCCCCGTGGTCGCGACGCGCTGCACGGCAAGGTGATCTCGAACATCCAGGAGATCCGCGCGCGCGGCGCCAAGACGCTCGTGATCGCCGAGGACGGCGACGACGGCGTCGAGCCGTTCGCCGACGTCATCTTCCGGGTGCCGCAGACGCCGACGCTGCTGGCGCCGCTCGTCACGGTGGTCCCGCTGCAGATCTTCGCGGCCGAGCTCGCGACGGCGAAGGGTCTCGACGTGGACCAGCCCCGCAACCTCGCCAAGTCGGTCACGGTCGAGTAGGTCGTGATGGTCGACGGCGTCCCGGTGGAGCGTGCCGGTGGTGCGGTCCCCGGGGGCGCTGTCCTCGGGGTGGGGATCGACGTCGTCGACGTCACGCGGTTCCTGCTGACGCTCGACCGCGCGCCGCGGCTGCGGGACCGGCTGTTCACCCCCGCCGAGCGCGACCTGCCGCCGTACTCGCTGGCCGCGCGGTTCGCGGCAAAGGAGGCGATCGCGAAGGCGCTCGGCTCGCCCGGCGGGATGCGGTGGCACGACTGCACCGTGCACCGCGTCCCGGGCGGTCCTCCGCGTGTGGAGATCGTCGGGACGGTGGCCGCCGTCGCGGACGGTCTGGGCGTCACGAGCTGGCACCTGTCGATCTCGCACGACGCCGGGATCGCGTCGGCGATCGCGATCGCCAGCGGGACGCCGCCGGAAGGCTCCCCGGCATGATCCGGGGTTACGGCGCCGACCAGATCCGCGCTGCCGAGGCACCCGCGCTGTCGGCGGGCGAACCGCTGATGCAGCGCGCGGCGGGCGCGGTGGCGGCCCTCGTCCGCGAGCAGCTCCCGGCGGCCGGCGGCGACACCGGTCTGGACCCGCGGGTGCTGGTGCTCGTCGGCGGTGGCAACAACGGCGGTGACGGGCTGTTCGCCGCCGCGGACCTGGCCACCACGACCGAGGTGGTCGTGGTGCTGACACGCTCGGAGGTGCACGCCGACGGCCTGGCTGCGGCGCGGGCCGCCGGGGTCGACGTCATCGACCTGAGCGGGACCGACCCGGACTGGGACGCGCTGGCGGAGGTCGCCGACGACGCCGACGTCTGGGTCGACGCGCTCGCCGGCATCGGCGTCAGCGGCGCGCTGCGGGGGTCGACCGGCGAGGTGGTCACGCGGTTGCTCGCACTGCGAGAAGCGGCATCGGTCCCCCCGCTCGTCGTCGCCGTCGACATCCCGAGCGGTGTGGACGCCGACACCGGTGCCGTGGGCGGCCCGGTGCTGCCCGCCGACCTGACGCTCACCTTCGGTGCGCCGAAGGCGGGCCTGCTGCTTCCTCCGGGGTCGGCCCTCGTCGGCGACATGCGGGTGACCGACCTCGGGCTGGAGGAGGCGCTGCTCGCCCAGCCGTGGGCAGTCGGGCGGCTGCGCGACGCCGACGCCGTCGACCTGTGGCCGTGGCCGGACGCCTCGGCCCACAAGTACACACGCGGCGTCGTCGGTGTGCTCGCCGGGTCGGAGGACTACCCGGGCGCCGCCGTGCTCACGACCGGGGCGGCCGCACGAACCGGCTGCGGCATGGTGCGCTACCTCGGCCCTCCGACGCCGACCGGCCTCGTGCTGCACCGCTGGCCCGAGGTGGTCACCGCCGCGGGACGCGTCCAGTCGCTGGTCGTCGGTCCGGGTACGGGACCCGATGACGAGGGCCGCCGGGCCGAGCTGCGGTCCGCGATCGAGCAGGGCCTCGCCGACGAGGTCGCACTCGTCGTCGACGCGGGTGCGCTCGATCTGCTGCCCGAGCGGGACCACCTCGCGGGAGCCAGGGTGGTGCTGACGCCGCACGCCGGGGAGCTCGCCGCGCTGCTCACCGCGCGAGGAGAGGACGTCGATCGTGCCGCGGTCGAGGCCGACCCGGCGCGCTGGGCGCGTCGTGCGGCCGTCATCACCGGCGCGACGGTGCTCGCGAAAGGCCCCACCACGCTCGCCGCCGGACCGGACGGTGAGCTGCTCAGCCAGTCCGACGGCACCGGCTGGATGGCGACCGCCGGATCCGGTGATGTGCTGGCCGGGGTGCTCGGCGCGCTGCTCGCGGGGATGCCCGACGTGCCAGTGCCCACGGTCGCCGCGCTGGCCGCACTCGTCCACGGACGCGCGGGGACGGTGGCCAGCGGAGTCGCCGACGGCGGCCGTGGTGGGCCGATCGTCGCGTCGGACATCGTCGACGCGCTGCCCGGCGCCATCCGCGACCTGCTGGCGGGGCACGCCGTCCGCGAGAGCTGAGCGCCTCGCCGGCCATGCGGAAGGAATCTGGCACCCGCCGCGGGCACGGGCCGTCTCCGCGTGTCCTGCGCGCCTCTGCTGCCGGCTTCCTTCCACATCGCGGCGCGGATGCGTCGCTTCCGGGACGCCGGGCGCTCGATCCGGACGCGGCCGGGAGTGGGAGACTGGGCACGTGAGCTCGTATCCGGCCAAGGTCGTCGTCGACCTCGGGGCGATCCGGGACAACGTGGCCGCGCTGCGGGAGCGAGCGGGCAGCGCGCAGGTGATGACCGTCGTCAAGGCCGACGCCTACGGGCACGGTCTGGTCCCGGTCGCCGCAGCCGCGCGCGAGGCAGGAGCCGACTGGCTCGGCGTCGCCCAGCTGAGCGAGGCGCTCGCCCTGCGCGCAGATGGGGACACCGGCCGCGTGCTCGCCTGGCTCTACGCGCCGGGCGCGCCCCTCGCGTCCTGCCTCACCGCCGACATCGACCTCGCGGTCTCGGCGCCGTGGGCGCTCGAGGAGGTCCTCGCCGCAGCCCAGCAGGCGGGCCGCACCGCCCGGATCCACCTCGAGGTCGACACCGGGATGGGGCGCAACGGGTCGTTCCTGCCGGTGTGGTCGCGGATGCTCGACGACGCTGTCCGCGCCCAGGCGTCCGGGCTGGTGCAGGTGGTGGGCGTGTGGTCGCACCTGGCGCGCGCCGACGAGGTCGGCGACCCGAGCATCCGGTCGCAGCAGCAGGTCTTCGAGGAGGCGGTCCGGCTCGCGGAGGCCGCGGGCGCAGCGCTCGAGGTACGCCACCTGGCCAACTCGGCCGCGACGCTCACCGACACGAGCCTGCACTACGACCTCGTCCGCCCGGGCCTGGCGAGCTACGGGCTGTCGCCGCTGGCGGGCGTCGAGCCGGCACGGCTCGGGCTGCGGCCCGCGATGCGCCTGGAGGCTCGGCTCGCGCTCGTCAAGGACGCGCTCGCCGGGCAGGGCGTCTCCTACGGCCACACCTACACGACGTCCGCGGCCACCCGGCTCGCGGTGGTGCCGCTCGGGTACGCCGACGGCGTCCCTCGCCACGCGAGCAACGCCGCCGAGGTGGGGCTCGGCGGGCACCGCTACCGCATCGCCGGGCGTGTGTGCATGGACCAGCTCGTGCTCGACATCGGCGCCGCCGACGCCGAGGCGGGGGATCGTGTCGTCCTGTTCGGTGCCGGCGACGACGGCGAGCCGACCGCGCAGGACTGGGCCGACGCCGTCGGCAGCATCAACTACGAGATCGTCACCCGGGTCGGCGCCCGGGTGCCGCGGGAGTACGTCGGATGACCGAGACGATCCTCAGCCTGGTGGACGCGGACGCGACTCGCGACCTCGGCCGCAGCCTCGCAGCGCTGCTGCGGGCCGGCGACCTCGTCGTGCTGGTCGGTGACCTCGGTGCCGGCAAGACCACGCTGACGCAGGGGATCGGCGCCGGCCTCGGCGTCCGTGGCCAGGTCGCGTCGCCCACGTTCATCATCGCCCGGGCGCACCCCTCGACCGTCGGCGGGCCGGATCTCGTGCACGTCGACGCCTACCGGATCGGCTCGCTCGACGAGGTCGACGCCCTCGACCTCGACACCACCCTCGACGACTCCGTGACCGTCGTCGAGTGGGGGGAGGGGCTCGTCGAGCAGCTCGCCGACGACTGGCTCCAGGTCCGGCTCGAGCGTCCCCGCGGCGGGTCCGACGGCGACGACGTCCCGGACACCCGCATCGCACGGCTGAGCGGTCACGGGCCCAGGTGGTCCGGCGTCGACCTCACCGCTACCGCCGCTCACGACGACCAGGCCCTAGGGTGAGCGCCGTGCGTTGGCTGGCGATCGACACCTCGGGCGGGACGACGGTCGGCGTCGCGCAGACCGACGACGGCGGGTCGGAGCCGGTCGTGCTCGCCGAGTCGTCGTCGCCCGATGCACGGGGGCACGTCGAGGCCCTCGCGCCGATGCTGGAGCAGGCGCTCGCCGACGCCGGGGTCGAGGTGGGGGATCTCGACGCCGTCGCCGTCGGAACGGGCCCGGCACCGTTCACCGGGCTCCGTGTCGGGCTCGCGACGGCGCAGGCGTTCGCTCGCGCGAGCGGCACGCCGATCCACGGCGTCTGCTCCCTCGACGCCATCGCGTGGTCGCACCGCGACGACGACCAGGACGTGGTCGTCGCCACCGACGCTCGTCGCCGCGAGGTCTACTGGGCCGCGTACCGCGGCGACGGCCGTCCCGGCGAGCCGCGCTGGTGGGCCCACGAGCCCGCGGTCGGGCCGCCGTCCGACGTGCTGGACTGGATCGCCGTCAACGGGGGTACCGCCCTCGGGCCGGCGCTCGCCATCCACCCGGATCTCGGCGCACCCAGTGACGCCGTCGTCACGGTGGCCGGCCTCGTCGGCGTCGCCGATGCGCTCGTCCGGGCCGGTGCCCCCACGCCGCTGGCGCCGCGTTACCTCCGACGCCCGGACATCCACGTCGGCACCGGGCGCAAGCGCGCGACCTGATGGCGACCCTGCGACCGCTCCTGCCGACCGATCTCGATCGTGTGCTCGAGCTGGAGGCGGTGCTGTTCGGACCGGGGGCGTGGACCCGCGGCACCTACGAGGACGAGCTGCAGGCGCCGTGGCGGCACTACGTCGCCGTCGAGCAGGACGGGCTCCTCGTCGGGTACGCCGGGGCGAGCCTCGCCGAGGAGAGCCACGTCATGACGATCGGTGTCGCCCCCGAGGCTCGCCGCCGTGGTCACGCGTCCACGATGCTCGGCGCGCTGATGGAAGCGGCTCGTGCCGCCGGGTCGACGTCGATGCTCCTGGAGGTGCGGGCCGACGACGACGGCGCTCAGCGTCTGTACACCTCGTTCGGCTTCGAGCCGATCGGGGTCCGACGTGGCTACTACCAGCTCGAGGGTGCGGATGCCGTCGTCATGCGCGCGGCCTTATGACACCCCGCTCGACGGCGATCGGATCGTGATCTGCTGCTGCGACTGACCGACTAAACCGATACAGTCGGTGACGACGCGGCGGCCGTGGTCGCCTTCCAACGACGGAGGATCCGATGTCCGGTGCTCGCGACGTCCGTCGTGCGCGCGTCGGGCTACCGCGAGCTCCCTCGCACCTGCAGACGCGGACGCGTGGCGGTGCGGTGCCCGCCGCCGCCACCATCGATGGCGGCCAGCAGCAGCTCCGCGGCGTCCCGACCGAGATCGGCGGGGTCGCGGTGCAGCGCCGTCAGCGGCGGGTTGACGACACGGCACACGGGCGAGTCCTCGAACGAGACCACCGCGACATCGTCGGGCACCGTCATGTCGATCTCCTGGATCGCGACGAGCCCGCCGAGGGCCAGCAGCTCGTTGTCGTAGACCACGGCGTCGGGCCGCTGCCGCGGGTCCGCGGTCAGCAGTGCCCGGGTGGCGTCGGCGCCCGAGTCCTCGGTGAAGTCGGTGGACACCGACACCGGCTCGGGCAGCCCGAGCGCGAGCGTCGCGTCGCGGAACGCCCGACGGCGCGCGTCCAGGTGCACCAGTCCCGCCAGCCCGCTGACGTACGCGTACCGCGTGCGGCCGGACCCGTGCAGATGGTCGACGACGAGCCGCATCGCGGCGGCGTCGTCGGTGGCGACGGTGCCGATCGGCAGGTGCGTCCACGCGCCGTCGGGCGCCCCGACCATGACGGCCGGCAGGCCCAACGACATCAGGTGCTCCGGACGCGGGTCGCCCTGGCGCGGATCGGTGAGGATGACGCCGTCGACACGACGCCCCGCCCACCAGCTGCGGTAGACCGCGTCCTCCTCCTCGGGCGTCGAGACCAGCTGCAGCACGAGCGACAGCGACCGCGTGGTGAGCGCGCGCTCCACGCCGGCGATGAAACGCAGGAAGAAGCCCTCGCTGGCGATCGAGTCGGTGGG
>JBMDXU010000188.1:0-9747 GCA_048594485.1 Pseudactinotalea sp.
GCCCCGGCCAGCATGAAGGAGCGGCGGGTGCCCCGCCGTCGTGCCGACGCGTCGCTCAGCCGGCCCACGAACGGGTCGATGACGACGTCCCACACCTTCGGCAGGGTGACGGCGAGCCCGGCGAGACCCGCCGCGACGCCGAGGGTGTCGGTGAGGTAGTACGCGAGGACGAGACCGGGCAGCGTGCCGAAGCCGCCGGTGCCGACCGATCCGACCGCGTAGCCGACCCGTCGGTCCACGTCGACTCCTCGGGCGGCTCGTCAGTCCAGCAGGGTGGCCTTGAGAGTAGCGATGCGGCCGAGCAGCCCGTTGACGAACGACGGCGAGTCGTCGGTGGAGAGATCCGTCGCGAGCTGGACGGCCTCGTCGATCGCGACGGCGTCGGGCACGTCGTCGTTGTGGAGCACCTCCCACGCCCCGACGCGCAGGATCGCGCGGTCGACGGCGGGCATCCGGTCCAGCGTCCAGCCCTGCGAGTAGGTGCTCAGCGCCTCGTCGATCCCGGGCAGCTGCGCGGTGACACCCTCGACGACCTCGACCGCGTACTCCGGGAGCGAGGTCTGGGCGCCCGGGTGGACGAGCCGCTCTCTCAGCATCGTGCCGAGCGCGCGCACGACCGGCTCCCCCGTCGTGAGGGCACGTTGGTCGGCCTCGTAGACGACGTCGACCGCACGCTTGCGCGCCTTGCTGCGAGCGGCCACCTCAGGCGCGGCCGAGGTAGTCGCCGGTGCGGGTGTCGACCTTGACCTTGGTGTTGTTCTCCAGGAACAGCGGCACCTGGATCTCGTAGCCGGTCTCGAGCGTGGCGGGCTTGGTGCCCGCCGAGGACCGGTCGCCCTGCAGGCCGGGCTCGGTGTAGGTGATCTCGAGCACGACCGACGTCGGCATCTCGACGTACAGCGGCGTGCCCTCGTGCAGCGCGACGATGACCTGCTGGCCCTAGAGCAGGAAGTTCGCGGCCGTGTCGACGATGTCGGCCGGGACCGTCAGCTGCTCGTAGTCGGCGACGTCCATGAAGACGAAGCCCTCGCCGTCGTTGTACAGGTACTGGAAGTCGCGGCGGTCCACGTTCGCGGTCTCGACCTTGACACCGGCGTTGAACGTCTTCGCGACGACCTTGCCGTTGGTGACGCCCTTGAGCTTGGTCCGGACGAACGCGGGGCCCTTGCCCGGCTTGACGTGCTGGAACTCGACGACGGACCAGAGCTGGCCGTCGATGTTGAGGACCATGCCGTTCTTGAGGTCGTTGGTGGAGGCCACTGATGCGTTCCGTTCTTCTGCGGTTCCCTGGCGGGCGAAAGTGCGGCCCTCAGGGTAACGGGTCGGCACCGCCCGCCAGCGCCAGCAGCGCGAGGCGGTAGGAGTCGGGCCCGAACCCGGCGACGGTTCCGGTGGCGATGCCGGCGACGACCGAGGTGTGCCGGAAACGTTCTCGCGCGGCCGGGTTCGTCAGGTGCACCTCGACCAGGCGCAGCCCCGCCGTGGTCACCTGCGCGGCGGCGTCGCGGAGCCCGTAGGAGTAGTGCGTGAACGCGGCCGGGTTGATCACGACGTCGCGCTGGGTGTCGACCGCCTCGTGCAGCCACCCGATCAGCGTCGCCTCGTCGTCGGTCTGCCGCCACTGCGCGCGCAGACCCAGGTGCGACGCCCACCCCTGGACCGCCGCCGCGAGGGAGGCGGCGTCGAGTGCTCCGTAGACGTCGGGCTCGCGGGTGCCGAGCCGCCCGAGGTTCGGGCCGTTGAGCACGAGCACCTCCCGCGCCGGCGGCGTCGTCGTGTCGGTCACGGGGTCGAGCCTAGGCTCACGGCCGCGTAGGCCTCGACGAGCAGGGCGGCGTCGGGTCCCTCCAGCCGGGTGGGGCGTGCGATGTCCTCGAGGACGACGAACCGGAGCCGGTCGCCGCGGGTCTTCTTGTCGCGCCGCATCGCCTCGTACAGCCGCGGCCAGGCGTCACCCTGGTAGCCGATCGGGAGCCCGAGGGACGCGAGCAGCCGTCGGTGCCGGTCGACGACCTCCTGGTCGAGAAGGCCGGCCAGGCGTGCGAGCTCGGCGGCGTAGACCATGCCGACGCTGACGGCCTCGCCGTGCCGCCACTGGAAGTGCTCGTGGTGCTCGATGGCGTGCCCGAGGGTGTGGCCGTAGTTGAGGATCTCGCGCAGGTGCGACTCCCGCAGATCGGCCGAGACGACGTCGGCCTTGACGGCGATGGCGCGCCGCACGAGCTCGGCCAGCACCGGCGACGCGGGGTCGAGCACCCCGTCCGGGTCGTCCTCGACGAGCCGGAGGATGTCCGGATCGGCGATGAAACCGCACTTGACCACCTCGGCGAGCCCGGCGGCCAGGTCGGCGCGCGGCAGATCCGTCAGCGTGCTGAGATCGCAGACGACACCCGACGGCGAGTGGAACGCTCCCACGAGATTCTTGCCCTCGGGGGTGTTGATGCCGGTCTTGCCGCCGACGGCGGCGTCGACCATGGCGAGCAGGGTGGTCGGCACCTGGACCACCCGGACGCCGCGCAGCCAGGTCGCGGCGACGAAACCCGCGAGGTCGGTGGTCGCCCCGCCACCCAGGCCGACGACCACGTCCTCGCGACCGAACGCGGCCTGGCCGAGCAGTCCCCAGCAGTGGGCGAGGACCTGGACGGTCTTGGCCGCCTCGGCGTCCGGCACCTCGAACGGCACCACCTCGTAGCCGTGGCCCTGCAGATCCTCCATCACCACGGCCGCCACCTCGGCCAGCGGCCGTGCGTGCATGAGCAGCACCCGGCGCGCCTGCTCACCGATGAGCGGCACGAGGTCGGTGCGCAGGTCGGCCCCGACGAGGACGTCGTAGGTGCGTTCGGCCGTGACGGTGATCGTGTCGCTCATCGCTGCTCCCGATCGGCCAGTCCCTCGAGCACGGCCGCGACCACCTGCTCGGGCGTGCGCCCGTCGGTGGCGACGCTCACGCTCGCGAGGCGGGTGTAGATGGGGCGCCGGGCCTCCGCGAGCGTCAGCCACTGCTTGCGCGGGCTGCCCACCAGCAGCGGCCGAGAGGACGACAACCCGATCCGCGGCGACGCCGCGGCGAGCGAGACGTCGAGGTGGACGACCGTGACGTCGGCGAGATCGGCCTGCGTGCCGGGATCGAGGATCGCTCCCCCGCCCAGCGCCAGCACCCCGTCGTGCTCGGCGAGCGCGGCGACCACCGCCGCGCGCTCGAGCGCGCGGAAGTGCTCCTCGCCGTGCGTGACGAAGATGTCCGAGATCGAGGTGCCGGACGTGGTCTCGATGTCGTCGTCGGTGTCACGGAAACCGACACCGAGCTCGTCCGCCAGCAGGCGGCCCACCGTGCTCTTCCCGGCGCCCGGCAGCCCGATGACGACGAGTCGCGGACCGCTCACGTCATCGTCTCGGGGATCGCGGCCAGGTAGGCGTCGAGGTTGCGTCGCACCTCGTCCAGGCTGTCGCCGCCGACCTTCTCCAGCAGCGCCTGCGCGAGGACGAGAGCGACCATCGCCTCGGCGATGACGGCGGCCGGTGCCGCGGCGCAGACGTCGGACCGCTGGTGCAACGCCGTCGCCGCCTCGCCGGTGGCCACGTCGACCGTCGCGAGTGCGCGCGGCACCGTGGAGATCGGCTTGAGCGCGGCGCGCACGCGGAGCGGCTCGCCGTTGCTCATGCCGCCCTCGACGCCGCCGGCACGGTTGGTGCTTCGGCGCAGCCGACCGTCGTCGGCTCGGGCGATCTCGTCGTGCGCCACGCTGCCGCGACGGCGGGCGGTCCGGAAGCCGTCGCCGATCTCGACACCCTTGATCGCCTGGATCCCCATGAGCGCGGCGGCGAGCCGACCGTCGAGCTTACGGTCGCCGTGCACGTAGGAGCCCAGGCCCGGCGGGAGCCCGTACGCGATGACCTCGACGACCCCGCCGAGGGTGTCGCCGTCCTTCTTGGCCGCATCGATCTCGGCAACCATCGCGGCGGACGTGACGGCGTCGAACGACCTGATCGGGTCCGCGTCGAGCGCGGCGACGTCGTCCGGTCCGGGGAGCGGCGCGTCGTCGGGCGTGACGACGTCGCCGACCGAGACGACGTGGGAGACCAGCCGGGCCCCGGCAGCCTGCTCGAGCACGGCCGCGGCGACCGACCCCAGCGCGACGCGCATCGCGGTCTCGCGCGCCGAGGCGCGCTCCAGCACGGGGCGGGCGTCGTCGAGGTGGTACTTGATCATGCCGACCAGGTCGGCGTGCCCGGGCCGCGGCCGCGTCAGCGGCTTGTTGCGGGCCTGCTCGCGCTCGTCACCGGTGCCGGCGTCGACGGCCAGCGCGTTCTCCTCGACCGGGTCGACCGCCATCACGGTCTCCCACTTGGGCCACTCGGAGTTGCCGACCTCGATCGCGATCGGGCCGCCCTGCGTGAGGCCGTGGCGCACACCCCCGAGGATCCTCAGCGCGTCCTGCTCGAACTTCTGGCGAGCCCCGCGGCCATAGCCGAGCCGCCGTCGCGCCAGGGCCTCCGCGACATCCCCGGTCGTCACGCTCACCCCGGCCGGTACACCCTCCAGGATGCCGACCAGGGCGGGCCCGTGCGACTCGCCGGCCGTCAACCATCTCAGCATGTCGTCATCCTGACACGGACGGCGAGGGCACCGTGCCGGGGCTCATCCCGCGGTCGTCAGACGGGCGGCGAGGTACGCGGACCACGCCCCGAGCACCAGCCAGGGCCCGAACGGGATGGCCGTGCTGCGGGTGGCGACACGTGCGACCAGCAGCACCAGCGCGACCGCCCCGCCGAGCACGAACGAGGCCACCAGCGCGGTGAGGACGGTCGGCCAGCCCAGCCACCCGGCGGCGACACCCAGGAGCGCACCGAGCTTGACGTCGCCGAGCCCGAGCGCACGCGGCGAGATGAGGGCGAGCAGCAGGAACCCGAGGCCCACGGCGGCGCCGGCGCCCAGGGCTCGGCCGAGGGCGGGCCAGTCGGGCACCTGGGAGGCGGCCACCGCCAGCGCCGCGACGAGCACGACGCCCGTCGGGAGCGTGATGGCGTCCGGGAGCCGGTGCCGCGCCTGGTCCGTGGCCACGAGCAACGCGCTGCCCAGACCGAGCGCGCCGAAACCGACGAGCTCGGCCGGGGTGCTGGCCACCGCACCCGCGGCCGCTCCGCCGAGCCCGCCCAGCACGGCCAGCGCGGCGCGGCCGGTCCACCGCGAGACGCGTTCCGACTCCCCCGCTCCGGCATCCGCGAGCGACGCGACCCAGGGGGCGAGGAGCGCCGCGACACCCGCGACGACGACCGCCGTCGCCGCGACCGTCGGCCAGGTCATCGGCCGGCGACCGCGGCGAGCAGGGCTGCGCGCATGGCCTCCACGGGCGCGGGCCGCCCGGTCATCAGGCGCACCTGCTCCACTGCCTGGTGCAGCAGCATGAGATACCCGGGCGCGACCGAGCCCCCGGACGCGAGCCACTGCGTCGGCAACGGCGTCGGCCAGCCCTCGTAGACGACGTCCAGGAGCGCCTGCTCCGGGCTCAGCCGGGTCTGCGCGACGATCGGCGCCAGGTCGGCGGAGGCACCGCCGGGAACGGTGCTCACCACGACGTCGGCGCGCGTGAGTGCCGCGCGCGCCCGGTCGGTGCCGAGCGTCAGCAGCACCGGCTCCAGACCGGTTGCCGCCGCCGCACGCAGCACCGTGCCCGCGCGTCCGGGGCTGCGCACCAGCACCTGCGGCGCGCGCACCCCGAGCTCGCCGAGCGCCACCCGGGCCGAGGCCGCGGTGGCGCCGCCGCCCACGATGATCGCGCTCGTGAGCGTGCGACCCCGAGCGATCCCGACCGGTTCCGCCTCCCGCAGCGCCTCGACGAGGCCGTGGACATCGGTGTTCGCACCGACCGTGAGCCCACCCGGCTGCAGCAGCACCGTGTTGACCGCACCCACGGCCTGGGCGAGAGGCTGCACGACGTCGACGGTCCGCAGCGCGGCCTGCTTGAGCGGCATCGTCAGCGACAGCCCGGCCCAGCCGGCGTCGAGCCCGTGCACGAACGCCGGGAGGTCGGGCTCGTCGACGTCGTGGAGCTCGTAGCTCCACCCGGTGAGCCCGAGCGCGGCGTACGCGGCACGGTGCAGCACCGGGGAGAGCGAGTGCGCGACCGGGTGCCCCAGCACCGCCGCCCGGCGCTGCCCGGGAGGTGTGGACGACGTCACCGCTCAGCCCTCGTCGCTCGCGTCGTCGGTCGGCTCGGAGGACTGCTCCTGCAACCACTGGTCGCGCCAGGCCCGGTACTCGGCACGATTCCTGTCGTGCTCGGCCGGGTCGTCGGTGAAGCGCGTCTCCCCCGTCTCGAGGTCGACCGTGACGAAGTAGCACCAGTCACCCGCAGGAGGGTCGAGCACGACGTCGATCGACTCGGCGCTCGGCGAGTTGATGGGACTGGGGGGCAGCCCCTCGTAGACGTAGGTGTTGTACGGGGTGCTGTCGTCGTCGATGTCGGCGAGGGTGAGGTCGATGATCGACTTGTTGAGCCCGTAGGCGAGTGTGGAGTTCATCTGGAGCAGCGGCCCGACGTCTGCGCACCCGGCGAGCCGGTTGCGCATGACGCGGGCGACCATCCCGCGGTTCTCGGGAGTGGCGACCTCGGCCTCGACGATCGACGCCTGGATCAGCACGTCCTCGCGATCCTCCGCCGAGACGTCGCGCTCGTCGAGCGCCGCGGTCGTGCGGTCGACCATCTCCTGGAGCACCTGCGCCGGCGTGCTCGACGGCGAGATCGTGTAGGTGTCGGCGTACAGCCAGCCCTCGAGGTCGTCGGGCGCGCCCTCGGGCATCTCGACCTCCTCAGCCGCGTCGACGACGTCCCCGAGGGGGACCCCGAGCACCTCGGCGACCTTGGCGAGCACCTGCGTCTCGCGCCAACCGGCGGGGATGGTGAGGTTGCGGTCGGTCCTGTTCGCCGGGTCGAGCAACGCCGTCACCGCGTCCGCGGCGGTCATCTGCTGGGCGAGGACATACGTCCCGGCGCCGATCCCGGTGGCCGACGGGTTCGCCTCGTAGGCGTCGACGAAGGCCTCCCTCGTCGCCACCACGTCGGCGGCCACGAGCACGTCCGCGATCGCCTCCGGCGACGGGTCCTCGATGAGCACCTCGGCCGTCCCCGACCCCGGCCCCGGGTAGTCGAGCATCTCGCTCTCGGTCGAGAACAGCGGCAGCACCAGCTGCCAGGCACCGCCGACGAGCAGACCGAGCGCGACGACCAGGACACCGACCACACGCAGGTGGTGGCGGCGACGCGTCCGGGCGCTCGCGGCGTCACGCTTCTCGCTGGTCGCCGTCTCGGACGAGCTGGGCTGCGGGTCGGTCATGGTTCTCGTGCCGGCGCACCGCCCGGCCGGTGCCGGGCTGCCGTCGCGTCAGCGATTCTCCTCGAGCCAGTCGCGGTACTCCTGCACGAACTGGTCGAACTCGGCCTTGTCCGCGGTGAACTTGGTCTCACCCGTGTCGAGGTTGACGGTGACGAAGTAGCAGTAGTCGCCCTCGGCCGGCTGGGCGGCCGCAGCGATCGACGACTCGCTCGGCGACGAGATCGCCGTCGGCGGCAGCCCGGGCGTGACCCGCGTGTTGTACGGCGTGGCCGTCGCCCACTCGGTCGCCGTGATCTCGTTGCCGGGCTTGCCGAGCTCGTAGACCAGCGTGCTGTCCATGCCGAGGAGCCCGGCGCCGTCGCACAGGGCGAGCCGGTTGTCGATGACCTCGGCCACGAGCGGCCGGTCCTCGTCGCGGGAGACCTCGCGCTCGATGATCGACGCCTTGACGATGACGTCGAACCAGTCCTCGCGGGGGACGTCGTTGCGCTCCAGCGCTGCGACGGTCTGGTCCACCATCTCCTGCAGCACCGTCTGCGGCGTGGCGTCGGAGGCCGGGGAGTACGTCGACGGGTACAACCAGCCCTCGATCTCCCCCTGGGCCTCATCCGGCAGCTCTACGTCGGCTGCGGCGGCCTCGACGTCCTCGACCGGGACCTCCAGCACCTCGGCGACACGGTCGTAGATCTGGCTCGCGCGCCAGCCCTCGGGAATGGTCAGTCCGTTGCTCCGGTTCGCGGGGTCGAGCAGCGCCGTGACGGCGTCGGTCGCGGGGATCTGCATCGGCAGGTCGTAGGTGCCGGGCTGGATGCTCGGCGCGTCGGGGTTGGCGTTGTAGGCGGCCACGAACGCCTCGACCGAGGCGACCACGTCAGCCGTCGCGAGCGTCTGCCCGATCATCGCGCCGCTGTCCCCGGTGCTCACGACGACCTCGACCGACCCCGTGCCCGGCCCCGGGTAGTCCGAGGCCTCGTTGGTCGGGACCGTCGGGCCGCGGTCGAGGAACGGCCTGAGCAGCACCCACGCACCCCCGATGAGCAGCGCGAGGGCGACGATCATCACGACGAACGTGATCAGGGTGCGACGGCGCTGCGACTTGCGCTTGCGGTCGCGTCGGCGCCCGCTCCTCGCCGCCGATCGACGGCCGGCCGAGCCGTCCGCCGCCGTCGCGGGGTCGGAGTCCTGGAACAGATCCGTCAACGGACGATCTCCTCGTCTCCCCCTGGCTCGGCGTCGACCAGCTCTCCGGCTCCTCGACCTGTGCTTCGTTCGGTGTCCAGCGCAGTCTGCAGGATGAGCACGGCGGCCACCTGGTCGACCACCTCGCGATGCCTGCGACCACCTCGACCGGCCCTGTGCAGAGCCTGGTGCGCCGACACCGTCGTCATCCTCTCGTCCACCAGTCGCACCGTCGTGGGCGCGATCCGGAGCGCGAGACGCCTAGCGTACGCCAGCACGTCCTGAGCGGCCTTGCCGTGCCCGCCCGACAGGCTCCTCGGCAACCCGACGACGACCTCGACGGCGCCGGTCTCGGCGACGATCTCGCCGAGCCTGGCGACGCCGTCGTCCGTCGGGGTCCGCCGGACGGTCTCCACCGGGGTGGCGAGCAGGGCCGAGGGGTCGCTCCGGGCGACGCCGATCCGGACCGTGCCGACGTCGACGCCGAGCCTGACCCCGCGACGTGCGGCGTCCTCAGGCACCCGGGAGCCCACCGGTCAGGGCGGTCACCGCGGCGTCGACGGCGGAGGCGTCGGTGCCACCGCCCTGCGCGATGTCGTCCTTGCCGCCGCCACCACCACCGAGGGTCGACGCCGCGATCCGCACGAGTGCACCCGCCTTGACGCCGGCCTCACGCGCGCGTTCGTTGGTCGCCACGACGACGACCGGACGGCCGTTCGCCACCCCGATGAGGGCGACGACGGCAGCCGTGCTCTCACCCATGCGGTCACGGACGTCGAGCACGAGCCGGCGCAGATCGTCGGCCGCAGCGACGTCACCGACGCTCCGCACGACGGCGCGCACGCCACCCCGCTCGACGGCGCCGTCCGCGAGCCCGGCCGCGGCCGCGAGCAGCTGGCCCTGGCGCAGCTCGGAGAGCTGCTTCTCGGCGTCCTTGAGACGACCGAGCAGCCCCGAGATGCGTTCGGGCAGCTCGTCGCCGCGCGCGCCGACCAGCTGGGACAGCTGCGACACCAGGGCGTGCTCCTTGGCGGCGTACCCGTAGGCACCGGCACCGACCAGCGCGTCGATGCGACGCACTCCGGATCCGATCGAGGCCTCGCCGAGCACCGTGACGAGACCGAGCCGTCCGGTCCGGTCCACGTGGGTGCCCGCGCAGAGCTCCTTGCTCCAGTCGCCGCCGATGGAGACGACGCGGACGTCGCGACCGTACTTCTCGCCGAACAGCGCCAT
>JBMDXU010000189.1:0-3389 GCA_048594485.1 Pseudactinotalea sp.
AGCTGGACCTGCCGGGACGCTAGTGCGGTCCGCGGCGCCCGTGTGGCTCGCGAGCCGGTGTTCTCCACTGCAGAAAAGTCAGTCCCAGATGTCGGCGACCAGTGGCTTCACGTGCTCCTCGAACCGGCTCGCCTGGTCCAGCAGCGCCTGGGTCGAGGGGCCCGGCGGTGGCGCCAGCAGCAGGTGCTCGACGCCGAGGTCGTGGTAGCGCCGGATCGAGTCGGCGATCTTCTGCGGGCTGCCGATGCAGGGCTGGTCGCCACCGTCCTGGTCGGTCACCTGGAAGCGCAGCCGGTGGGCGAAGGTGAAGTCCGCGGGGTCGCGGTCGCGCTCCTGCAGCAGGGTCGTCAGCCGGCCGTGCATCGCCGCGGTGTCCTCGAGGGTCTGGTAGACCCCGAGCCAGCCGGTGCCTCGTGTCGCGGCCCGGCGCAGCGCCGGGTTGCTGACGCCGCCGACCCAGATCGGGATGTGCGGCTTCTGGACCGGCATCGGGTGGAGCTCCATGCCGGGGTCGAGACGGTAGAACTCGCCGTCGTACGCCGGCTGCGGGTCGGTCCAGATCACCTTCATCAGGTCGAGGTACTCATCGGTGACCTTGCCGCGGTGGTCATAGTCCGCACCCAAGGCGGTGAACGCCTCCTTGAGCCAACCGACGCCTGCGGTGACGATGATCCGCCCGCCGGACAGCACGTCGATCGTCGCGAGCATCTTCGCCGCCAGGACCGGGTTGCGGTACGGGATCACCAGGACGCCGATGCCGATCCGCACCCGCGAGGTGATCCCGGAGAGGAAGCTGAGCGTCGACAGGCACTCGAAGACCGGGTCGTGCGAGCGCACGTTGTGCGTCTCGGTCCGGTTGTCGTCCTCCCGCCCGGTGTTGGCGTTGTAGCCCAACGGGTGCGCCACCTCCGACGACTGCGGGAACAGCACGTGGTCGGCGATCCAGATCGCATGGAAGCCGATCTCCTCGGCCCGCGCCGACACCTGCCGGAAGGTCTCGACGCCGACAGCAACGCCTTCCTGCGCGCTCTCGCGCACGTACGAGTCGAGCCCGAACCCGTGGTGGACGTTGGGGACGTCCCAGCCGAACTCCATCGCGACACCACTCTCCCGGCGGATCAGCCCGAGCCAGAATTGATCAGCATACGTTCGATTCCGGAAGGTACGGCCGCCGTCGCGCGGCTGTCAACGACTCACCGGGCCGCGAGGTCGGCCTCGATGTCGCGGGCCGCGGACTGCAGCCTGCCGACCAGAGCGGGCAGCTGCGACCGTTGGTAGCGAACGCTCGGCATCGACACCGACAACCCGGCGAGCGCCGTCCCGTCCGCGTCCCGCACCGGTACGCCGATGGCGACGACGCCCTTCTCCGACCGACCCTCGTTGACCGCGAAGCCCTGCTTGCGGATCCGCGCCAGCTCGCGGTCGCCGGACGAGCCCTCGGCCAGCAGGAGGAGCCCGGCGGTGGTCTGGCTCGCCGGGAAGACCATGCCCTCGCGAGATCCGACGCGCAAAGCCTGCGCGCACTCGACGCTCGCGACGAAGCGCGCGGTGTCACCTGTCCGGACGCTCAGGTTCACCGACTCCTGCAACGAGTCGACCAGGCGGTGCAGGTGCGGCAGCGCCACGGCCCGCAGCTGGGCGGTGCGCGACCGCGAGTGCGCGGCCAGCTCCAGGACCGGCCCGGCGTGGTAGGCGCGGCGGTCGTCCTGCACCGCGAAGTCGCGGTAGACGAGCATCTGCAGCAGCCGGTGCGCGGTCGAGCGGGCCACGCCCAGGCGCTCGGCGATCTCAGCCACGGTGAGCGCGCCTTCGAGCTGCAGCATCGTGGCGATGCGCAGGGCGTGGTCGACGCTGGCGACGGCATACGGCGGCGGTGTCTTCATTCCGCAGCACAGAATCCTCTGTTCTTCTCTCCGAGACAACCCGCAGGCTCGCCGCATGACGACCGACACCCCGGTGCGGCTGCACGCCGTGTCGTCCCCAGATCAGCCCGACGTGACTCCCGCCCTCGAGGACCTCTACCGCGGCTTCGAGCAGGAGCTGCTCGTACCCCTGTGGACCGAGATCGGCGACCTGATGCCGCCTCATCCCCGCTCGCGCGCGGTGCCCCACCTCTGGTCCTGGGACAACCTGCGGCGACTCGCCGCGCAGGCCGGTGAGATCGTCCCGGTCGGCCGCGGCGGCGAGCGCCGCGCGATCGCGCTCGCCAACCCGAGCCTGGGCGGTCGCCCGTTCGCGACGCCCACCCTCTGGGCCGCGATCCAGTACCTCATGCCCGGTGAGGACGCCCCCGAGCACCGCCACACCCAGCACGCGTTCCGCTTCGTCGTCGAGGGCGATGGGGTCTGGACGGTCGTCGGCGGCGATCCCGTGCCGATGCGCCGGGGCGACTTCCTCCCCCAGGCGGGCTGGAACTGGCACGCTCATCACAACGCCACCTCCCGGCCGATGGCCTGGATCGACGGCCTCGACATCCCGCTTCAGTACCTCACCGAGGCCCAGTTCTTCGAGTTCGGCCGCGACCGGATCTCCGACGCCGAACGGACCACGCCCGACCGGTCGCGCAGCGAGCGGCTGTGGGGCCATCCCGGCCTGCGTCCGCTGTCGGCGACCAGCCTCACGCCCGGCTCGCCGCTGCACTCCTACAAGTGGGAGTTCACCGACCGCGCACTCGCCGACCAGCTCGCCGTCGAAGCCGAGGGGTACGGCGGCACGGTGGAGCCCGGGCACGCCGCGGTCCGGTTCGCCAACCCCGCGACGGGGGCCGACGTGCTGCCGACGATCCGGGCCGAGATGCACCGCATCGCCCGCGGGTCCGAGACCGAGCCGGTGCGCGAGACCGGGTCGTCGGTCTACCAGGTCTTCGACGGATCCGGGACGGTCACCGTCGGCGACACGACCTGGTCCGTCGCGCGGGGTGATCTGTTCGTCGTTCCGTCGTGGCAGCCGTTCTCGGCACGCTCCGAGGCCGGCGACACCGACTCCGACGCGGGAGCGCTCGATCTCTTCCGCTTCTCCGACGCCCCCGTCCTCGAGGCTCTCCAGCTCGACCGGACCCAGCGAGGCGACGCATGAGGCTCGCCACGATCCGCCGCGACGACGGCACCCGGGCCGTCCGGCTGGACGGCGAGGACCTCGTCGACCTCGGCTACGCCGACCTGGGCGACTACCTGGCCGCCGGCTCCCCCGACGTCGCCGGCGGCGCGAGGTATCCCCTCGAAGATGCGGACTTCGCCCCGGTCGTGCCGCGGCCGTCGAAGGTGATCTGCGTCGGGCACAACTACCGTAACCACATCGAGGAGATGGGGCGCGAGCTGCCGGCGTACCCCACGCTCTTCCCGAAGTTCGCCGACACGCTCCTCGGCGCCAACGACAACATCGTGAAGCCC